>JACDGP010000001.1:0-29464 GCA_013821605.1 Herpetosiphonaceae bacterium | reverse complement strand
TTATCGCCGCACATGCCAGTAAGCTGGTGCCGTATAACCTGGAACAGGCCATCGCCGATCTGACCATCGCAGCTGAACGTGATGATGCGACGGCGATCCGCCAAGGTCTACAGCGCCTGATTCCTGAATTCCAACCACAACGTGCTCTGCAAACGCGTCAAGCCATCACCCCAAGCGCAGGGTTAGGCGAGGTGTTACCGGCACGACCATTACCAGTATTGGAGGTAGAGGCGCTGGCTTAGGGTGCCTAATCCAGCCTCTCACTGATGAAGCCCAAGACGTATACGCTTTTCCGGCTACCACTGCCAGCCACCAGTCGTATTGCCTGGTGGCTGGCGAGTGCAGCGTTAGTCCTTCTGGCCAGTAGGCACCTACCCGATCACCTATGGAACAGTTACGCCCACGTCGATCTCGGGTATGTAGGCGTAGCACTATTGAGCGTCGGTGGGAATACGCTGGCCAAAGCGTTACGCTGGCGGAGGTTACTGGCGGCGGCGGGGCACACGATAGCACTCACGCAGCTCTTACAAGCCGTGATCATCGGCCAGATGCTTAACTGGATTGCTCCAGCGCGGGTGGGTGATGTTGGTCGTGCGTATCTGCTTGGCGATGACGCGCCAGCGCCGATGCTCACCTTAGCGACCGTAGGGGTGGAAAAGCTCCTCGACGTCATCGCCTATGCCTTCGTTGCGCTGGTGGTCGTGATATGGGTACCACTGCCGGGTTGGCTCGGAACATCCTTGCGCTCACTGATTGGGGCAGGCATGGTGGTAGGCGGTGGCATTCTATTGGTTTTACGGGCGCGTATTCAGGTCGGCTGGACCTTGCTACGCCTCGCCCACTTCATGCCGATTGATCGCTGGGAGCGGTTGGTTACGCGCTTACAGACAGGCTTTCAAGGCTTTGCAGCGCTGGCACACCATAACGATCAGAACGTCCTGATCGGTTGGTCAGCCGTAATCTGGCTCACCGCCATTTTGAACAACGTACTTGTGATGCTGGCCGTCGGTCTCCACCTGCCATGGCCGGCGGCACTCCTGCTGCTCGTTGGTCTCCAAGCAGGCATTGCCTTACCGGGGCTACCGGGTACGGTCGGCGTGTTCGAGTATGCATGCGTGGCCATTCTGGCACTATGGAGCGTGCAGCAGTCCGTGGCATTGAGCTACGCAGTCCTGTTGCATGGCGTCGTGATGTTGCCGCCGGTCGTGGTAGGAGCGGTGCTATGGGGACGGATGCTCCAAAACAATGTGCGCAACGGTGTGGAGCAGGATGCAAGAGCCCGGTTATCATCGCCAAGCTCCGCAGTTGAGCTATTAGGCGTGCGTGTTGATTGCCTTGATACGGCGAGCATGCTTGAGCGTGTCGGCACATGGTGTGAGCAGCGCCGGTCGCGTACCATCGCTTATGCCAATGCTCACTGTTTGAATCTGGCGGCTACACATCCAGATTATCGAGCCATCCTTAAACGCACCGACCTCGTGTACAGTGACGGGATCGGGGTGGTCTTGGCAGCAAGGCTCTTAGGCGGGGTGACACTGCATAAAGCCACCGGAGCGGACTGGATCGATCAGTTCTGCGGGCTTGCGGCTACGAAGGGCTGGCGCATCTTTATTCTGGCCGGGCGACCTGGGATAGCCGAACGTGCATGCGCTGTCCTACAAGAGCGTTACCCCTCGCTCCAGCTTGTCGGGACATGCGATGGCTTCTTCCACAGCAAGAGCGAGACAGCCGTAATCGACGAGCTTGGCAAAACGCAGCCGCACGTGCTGTTCGTGGGGATGGGCACGCCGCACCAGGAGCAGTGGATCGACCACCATCACGGGGCATTGCCTCACACCGTCTGCTGGCCGGTCGGCGCGCTCTTCGATTATGTAGCTGAGGTCGAGCCCCGCGCCCCACGCTGGATGCGGGCTACCGGCCTTGAGTGGGCTTGGCGACTACTGGTTGATCCCCGTGGCAAATGGCGACGCTACGTGCTTGGCAATCCCCTGTTCGTGTACCGCGTACTGTGCCAAAAGTGGCGCCAGCACTGAACTATCGTGTCCGCACCTGTGATAGACGTGCCGTAGGATGCTTGGTAAGTAAGCAGTCAAGAGGCTGGAACGTGGCTAATCGATCGCACTTATGCGCGCCGCGACGGCTGTGTCTGGTAGTTTGAGATGACGATGGATGCAGTTATCGAACTGCTTTGCGCGATCATGGTGGGTCAGGCCACCCCGTTCAATTGGTCCGCAGTCTCAGTAGTGGATTGGAGTAATCTCCTTATCACCGCTAAGGACCAGGGCGCATTACCGCTGGTCTACCACCATCTAAGCGAGCAGGGTTGGCCTGCTTCGCTCCCGAGCGTCCTACGCCATGCACTCCAGGCCGATTACTATAACGTTGCCGCGCAGAACCTCCTTTTCCTTCAGGAACTTAACCGTATCCTTGCGGCTGTGGCTCAAGCCGCACCAGTTGTCGTACTCAAAGGTGCTGCACTTGGCCTGACGCTCTACCCTAGCCCGTCCCTGCGGCCCTTGCACGACCTGGATCTCCTGGTTCCGCGCATACACCTCTCCACGGCAATCGATGCCATACAGCGGCTCGGGTACAGCGAGCAGACCAATCTGATTGGAGGAACGCCAGCGACCGAGCACCACATCGCGCTCCAGGGGGGGCCACGGCGAGTTGTACCGGTCGAACTCCACTGGAACCTCATCGGCGGTGATGCCGACTGGCGCTCCCCACCGCTCGAATGGTTCTGGCAGCAGACGGAGGAATGGAGACCGCACACCGCTAGTATGTCGAGCCCTGCTGGCGCAGGGGTCCTGCAGCTTACGCCGACAAGCAACCTACTCTACCTTGCCGCGCACCTTATGCTGCAGCATGGTGCTGCAGAGGGGCGATTGATTTGGCTTTATGATCTTCATTTGTTGATCACATCCAATCCTGAGCGTCTTGATTGGGATGAGGTGCGGGCGCGCGCGCGGGCATTTCACTGGAGCGCCGCACTCCACGCCGCGCTTGATGCGACGCAGCGCTGTTTTCGAACACCATTGCCTGCCGGCGTGCTTAATGCCCTATGCACCGATACCGACGCAAAAACGGCAGCATTTGTGCGACGTAAAGCTGTTGCCATGTCATCGACACGTAGCATGTGGCTCCGATTGGTACCATTGGAGCCCAGCGCCCGTATCAATTATGCGTGGCGCGCATTTTTTCCTAGCCCCAGCTATATGCGCTGGCGGTACCAGCCTCATCCGGCATGGCTTTGGCCGTTGTCCTATCCATACCGTTGGGTAGGAGCGCTGCGAGATGCGGTTCGTGCACTCCTACAGGTGGCCAAGGGAGCATGAGAGGTGGGTTATTAGCGCAAAGATTGAGGCCGCTATGCCAGGTCTAGCCTGTGGCATCTCCATCGCCGGTATGAGCGTAACTGTGAGCTGCGACGATGCGAGGCTGGCGAGCGCCCTCAGAGAGCGGTACCATACCTTTCCCCTCACTGCTCGATACACGTTTGTCGTACAGGTCCATCTGAGCGGAGCGACAACGGTAAGCGGTGGATCTTCGCTGCTCGACTCCGAGCTCATCTTCCGGCAGGGCGTGCTCCATCTTGTTGGTTCAAGCTTTGCAGGGGTAATCGACGTGCAGAACGCTACAGCTGAGCTAACGCTTACGTCACCGCAGCCCCTGGAAGATGTTGAGTATTTCTTGCGCAATGTGTATGCGCTGCTAACCTTTCGCGCCGGCGGACTCTTGTTCCATGCCGCCGGGATTGTGCGCGATCACCGTGGCTACCTGTTCTTCGGCCAATCTGGCAGCGGCAAGACTACTGTTGCCCGCCTCTCGTTGCATGATTTGGTACTCAACGACGACTTGGTTGTGCTCATGCCAACGGCCGAGGGCTGGATACTTCATGCGACACCGTTCTGGAATCCTACTCAGGTTCGGCCTACCGGTCCGGCCTGCGCGCCACTCACAGCTCTGTTTCGCTTGGTCCAGGCTCGGACCGTCTATGCCAAGCCCATGGACGCTGGTCAGGCGCTTGCGGAGTTCGTCAGCAGCGTGCCCGTAGTCGCCGGTGACGCACAGCTGGTCAATCTGCTCCTGGCACGTGGTCACAGCTTACTGCGTACTATCCCAATGTATGCTCTGCATTTTCTGCCCGACGCCTCGTTTTGGAATACTGTAGAAGCCGTCACGTAACAAGACCTTCCCCACCTACTGCTGACATGGGGGTTTGTCGAGGAGTATCGGAACATACGCCAGCCAAACCAGTATCGCGACCGGCAGCCCATACCATACAAGTACCGTTGTGTTGCGGTACCGATGAGCCCTGCCGATCGCTGTATCGACCGACTATACTCCCACATGTTCAAGAGCTGACCTCACCTCTTGATTCACCTAAGGGAGCTAGCGATGTTGTGTGTTGAGGACCAGGGCGAGGACAGCGAGAACAGGCAGAACGATCTCGAGCACACTGTGCGAAAGCCCTATGCCAAGCCGCAAATAACCCACGAACTGGTACTGGAAACGCGTGCCGGCTCGCGGATAGGCGGTCCTACAAATCTATTCAATCCTGCCGATCCATTCTCCATGTCTCCTTCGAAGTAATAATTCCTGAAACAACTGTGGTGCCCACATCGAAGCAAGATGAACGACGACCGCCTTGGGCGCTGCAATGCCGATTCCATCTATAAGAGGTCACGGCCCATGCGCCTGCGTTTTCTACTCGTTGTTTTGCTCCCTGTTCTGTTGCTGATGGATCAGTTTGCGGGCGCTGCTCATCAACCGGTGAGCGAGGCCGCAACTGTCCGGTTGTTGCAGTCTACAGCAACGGGCGTGGTGCTGGAGATGACCGCGCCGAGCTATGTGGTAACGGTTGACCCACTAGCACGTGGACTATTTCAGCAACTGACGCTGCCAGGCGCGCAGACAACCAGTGAACAAGGCAAGCCGGAGCTGCCGTTGCTGAGCGTGGTACTTGGCGTGCCTGCCGGTGCCCACGTAGAAACGCGGATCATGGACGACATACACGTTGCACTACCCGGTCAGTTCCATCTGAGACCCGTGCCTCAACCTGCACCACTTCACTCCAGCCTCGTGGCGGGCAGTATGCGCTACGTTCCCGACCCAGTAGCATATCGAAGTACCACAGCGTATCCGGATAACCCCGTGCGCGTGACCAGTGATGCGTGGCTACGCGACCAACACATCATACGGCTTGCATTCGCTCCCTTCCAATATATAGCTGCCAACGGCAGCCTGCTTTATCACCGGCATCTACAAGTAGAGGTGCATTGGACGGCTGCAGCGAGCATCCCTACTAACAAGGATACGGGAAGCTCCACACGGCCCGATCCCTTTGACGCGGTCTTTCGGAGTACATTGCTGAACTATGCAGACGCCCGCGTATGGCGTAGCATACCCCGACCTCGTATGGCCGGTACGCGACCAGCAGTGCCTGCCGGTCTTGCTCCATCCGATGCGGGCCAACTCCGCTACAAGATCGTTGTGGACCAGGATGACCTATATCGCATCACCTACGCCGAACTCCAATCAGCGGGCATGAACGTGAACGGCGTCGATCCACGCACATTTCATCTAACCAGTCAGGGCCAGGATGTGGCGATTCAGGTGGCTGGTGAAGGCGATGGGCACTTCGATCCGAGCGACTCGATCACGTTCTTCGGTCAGCAGTTCAAGGGCACATCAACGAAAGATACGATTATCCTGAATGGAACCGTCGTGACGACGGACACGCAGATGTCGAGCCTATATTCCCCGCCGACCGAATTTACGCTCGACAATGTCTACTGGTTGGCTGTTGGTGGTCAGCCGGGTCCGCGTATGGCGACGGTGGCCGGGGCGATGATCGCGGGTGCCCCGCAACCAACCACGTACCGCACTACGGTGCATGCTGAGCAGTCCCTGTATTGGTGGACCTGGCATTACACCAGCCACGATACATGGTTCTGGGATCACATCCAAACAAGCTCGCCGGTAACAAGGACCTATACCACGACCCTGACTGCTGTCGCGCCCACCGTGAACAACGCGATCGTGCGCGGCGATGTGGTTGCAGCAACCGATAACTCTGCAGGTAGCCCAGATCATCGCACACGCTTCATGCTCAATGCGCCGCAAAATCTGTTGGAGGATGCGACCTGGGATGGCTTCACGCGGCATCATTTCGAGGCCACAATCCCTCAGTCGGCGTTGCATGAGGGAGAAAACGACTTGTTGCTCAACGTCATCCCTCAGCCAGCGATCCCGGCTGAAGACATCTCCTTCGACTGGTTCGAGATCGACTATGATCGCTTGTTCCAGGCCGTTGCCGATCAAATCTTTTTCTCATCCGATACTCCGGGAGCCTCGAACTTTCAGGTCAACGGCTTCACGACTGCGGCTATCGCCGCCTACGACATCACGGCGCCGAATACACCTATTCTGATAACGGGGCCGATCATCAGTCCTCAAGGTGGCAGTTACAGCTTGTCCCTCGGTAGCCATCCTGCCAGCGGATCGCGCTACCTCGCAGCGGCCGCAGCTGCCGTGCGGAGCCCGAAAGCGTTGCAAAGCTATGTCGCTCCCGACCTGATGGGGACCAGCCATGGCGCCGACGAGATCTTCATCACCCATGCGGACTTCCTGACCGCTACACAGCAACTGGCGGATTACCGTACAACCCAGGGCTTGCGCACGACCGTAGTCAATGTGGACGATCTGTACAACGAGTTCAACGATGGAATCTATAACCCAATTGCCATCAAGCGGTTCCTCGCTAATGCCTACGCGAACTGGCAAGCACCGGCAGCGAGTTACGTCGTGCTGGTTGGGGATGGCGATTGGGATTTCTTGGGTTTCCGCCCTGATCGTTATGGCACAGCACCGATCTATATGCCACCCAACCTGGCATGGGTCGATCCCTGGCAGGGTGAGGTAGATAGCACCAATTTACTGGCTGCTATCGTCGGGGACGATATCATTCCCGACTTGGCGATCGGTCGTCTGCCTGTTAACAACGTTGATGAGCTCAACGCCATCATCGCGAAGATAAAGAGCTATGAGGCAACTCCTAGCCAGCCGTGGCAGCAGCACCTGATCTTCGCCGCCGATAATACACCCGACGAGGCTGGCGATTTCGTGGGCCTATCGGATCAGCTGATTAGTAGTCAGGTCCCATCACAGTACACTGTTGATCGGGTCTACCTGAACACGTTTTGCGGTGCCCCACAGAGTCTTCCGGCCCCGTGCCCCGCTGCAACTAACCAGTTGCTCGTGGACATGAACCAGACTGGTGCCTTGTTCGTCAACTATACCGGCCATGGCTCAATTACTGGATGGGCCAGCGAGCAGCTCCTGACGACTAGCAATATCCCGGCGATGGCGAATGGCGCGCACCTGCCGATTATGCTATCGATGACCTGCTTGGATGGCTACTGGATCTATCCGAACACACCGAGCCTCGCTGAATCGCTCGTTCGTACGCCCGCTGCCGGGGCTGTAGCAACGTTCTCTGCGACAGGGCTTGGCGTCGCTACCGGCCATGAGACGCTGGATAGCGGCTTCTTGACGGCCGTGTTCCACAACGGTGTCCAGCAGCTCGGCCCGGCGACCCTGGCAGCCAAACTCGCACTCTACGCGACCGGCAACAACCTTGACCTGATCAACACCTACTTAATCATCGGTGACCCCGCGCTGCGTATGCCGATCGGCTCCACGCCGGGACCCACTCCAACACTGGGGCCAAGTGGCACACCTGGTCCCACTTCAACACCCACTGTTGGTGTCACACCCGGTCCCAGTCCCACCCCTGGCCCTAGCCCGACACCGGGTGCAACGCCCCGGAAGAGTGTCTACTTACCGCTTATACGAGGCGATCATTGATGCAGTTGTTGGCACGACACAACCTACCATCTAGCCCCCCGGCTGTCTTTGGGATGTCAGGCGATGACTATATAACGCTTGCCATGCTGCGGACAGCTCTATCCGCCACCGGCAAGCTGCGGCTCAATGTGTGCGGCAGGAGCATGGCACCTTTGCTCCGCCCGGGCGACGCCATTTGGGTAGAGCAGGTGGTAGTTACGGACCTCCGCCGGGGTGACATCATTGTGATGTGGCATGACGGTAGTCTATTGACGCATCGACTGATGCTCCTAGGTGACCGCTGGCAAACCAAGGGGGATAACTGCCGGACTTTAGACTCGCCCATCGCAGCGGAGCTTATCGTAGGACGGGTGATGGCCGCCGAGCGGGGATGGCAGCAGATTAATTTCCGTCACCGCCACTGGGTGATCTGGAACCGATTAATTGGTCAAATGTCTCTGGCTCACGGTCGAATCTATAGCGGCGGCGCTCGTATCGTCGGTCGCCGAGCGTTGTAGGTCGGCGGGCTTGAAATCTACGCTGGACCGGCGGTAAAGCGCCTCTGCTTACTATCCTTTAGTCGTAACGTTCTATACAAGGAGATTTACCAACAATGCTAACTCTCGACACCTATATCGTTCCTAGCCCGGCTGCTATAGGCCAACTCCTTGAGCGTGAGGCAGTGGTGATGCTGCCGCAACAAGGCACAGTCAAAGTGCTCAACGAAGTCGGCGCCCGCATCTGGACACTGGCCGATGGTACACGCACGGCAGGCGCAATTGCTGCCATCATTTGCACCGAATACGATACAGATTTGCCGCAAGCAGAAACTGATGTTCTGCTTTTTGGGAACGAATTGGCGCGCCATGGAATTATCGCAATACATGGCCCTAACGCAACGTCATGCTAGACAACCACATTGTAGCGTACCCGACTACTGACAAATACATTTGGCGAATTCCAATGAAATATCGAGCAGAGACTAGGAGGTCCTGATGAGAAGCACATCTATGAACCAGGCCAAGGCGATCGCCCGAGCCTCACGATCAGCCGCACCACTCGTACTGCTGTCGCTGCTTGTAGCATCGCTGTTGCTGATACCACGAGCAGTCAGCGCTGCATCTCGGCCTGATCTTGGAACCGCAGCCAGTTTTGCTGTGCTTGGTGCCAGTACCGTCACGAATACTGGCCCGACCGTCGTGCATGGCGACCTTGGCGTCAGCCCAGGGACTGCTGTGACTGGATTTCCACCCGGTCTCGTGAGCGCGCCGGGGACGATTCATGCTGGCGATGCTGTTGCAGCCCAAGCCGAGCGTGACGCCCTTGCCGCCTATAATGATCTAGCAGGTCAAGCCTGCAATGTTAATTTGACTGGCCAGGATCTCGGTGGTCTCACACTCACGCCAGCGGGCTATTGTTTCTCATCTTCCGCCCAATTGACGGGCCAGGTCACGCTCGACGCCCAAGGGAATCCCAACGCTGTCTTCATCTTCCAAATTGGGAGTACCCTAAGCTCAGCGAGCAACTCCAAGGTGTTACTGATCAATGGCGCGAGTCCGTGCAATGTCTTCTGGCAAGTGGGCGGTTCAGCGACGTTGGGAACGGCCACAAGTTTCGAAGGGAACATTCTGGCATTGGCGTCTATCGCCCGCACGATGGGGACAACAACGCAAGGCGGCCTCTACGCCTTGAATGGCGCGGTGACCTTAGACACGAATGATATTACCGTCCCAGTGTGCAGCGGGCCAACGGCGATTTCTCTCGTTAGCTTCACTGCAACGCCCGCCGGTCAAGCAATCGTCGTACAGTGGACGACCGCGACGGAACTCAACACCGTGGGCTTCAATCTGTACCGCAGTGTGGATGGCGAGCGCAAGGATGCTGTTCGTGTCACACCTAGCATGATCCCAGCCGAGGGGAATGGCATTGTCGGTTCCACCTATGCTTGGACCGACACGAATGTGCAGAAAGGCTCGACCTATAGTTACTGGTTGCAGGAGACCGAGACCGCTGGCACGACGAATGAGTATGGACCAACGACGAGCACTTTTGGCAGCTACCATATTTTGTTGCCCTTGATGGGCATGGGCAGCCTGTCCCGCTAGCACCTTAGCGCGGTAGGACAGGCGGTGAATACATTGGTGGGGAGGGCAGCGGAAGCCAGCCGATTATCGCCACAAAATTAGCGTGAGGATGCTCACGCGCGCTGGCAGTATCCTCACGCGTCTGTTTTCAACCCAGCAGGCCTGGATCGGATAGGATCCAGGCCTGTCTCGCTTTTTCCCGAATATGTATGTAGAATAAATGTTATGGTACATACATATATTCTGTTACACGAATGAGTAGAGCCATCCCAACAGAAACGAGCCGTCCGGGAGAGACAGCACGGCTAGGTTTTTTGCTCGCGATCACTCAGCGCTTGGCGAAGCAGCATTATGGGGCCTTGCTTGCACCGCTCAGTATCACGCCGACGCAGATCGAAGTACTCAATCTGCTTGCTCATCTGCCGAACGTGGCCGTCGGCGAAGTCGCAGCTCGCTATCGTGTAGCGCCGCCGGTGATGACCAATATGGTCGAGGATCTTGTGCGGATGGGAGCCGTCAAGCGTCATGCCGATCCACAAGATCGCCGGCGTAGCCTGCTGGTAGTCACGGCAGCTGGCCACCGGCTACTGGAACTGGGGGGCGAGATACGGGCACAAGCACTGCGCGATATGACGACCGGGTTAGAGCCGGGGGCGGTCGCCCAATTAGAGCAGTACCTGATCCAGATCATCAGTGCCCTAGATGCGGTCGAAGCGGAGTCGGAAATCAAATCTTCAGCGAGGATAGAATAAAAGTCATGCCTAGCAACACGGTAACGTTGGTCCAAGCCGCACCCGCTCAAACACGCCTGCCAGCTGCAGAAGCCGCCATTGAGCTACGAGAGTTGCGCAAGGTTTTTGGCAACTTTGTCGCGGTCGATAATCTGTCGCTCACCATCACGCGCGGCGAAATCTTTGGCCTACTTGGGCCAAACGGCTCCGGTAAGACAACCACGATCAATATGATCAGCGGCTTGAGCACGCCTACCAGCGGCACAATCAACGTGATGGGCTATGCACTGCCGCACGACGCCCAACAGATACGGCGCTTGCTAGGGGCAGTTCCCCAAGAGACTGCCCTCTATGAAGAGCTGTCGGCGTGGGCAAATATGGATTTTCACGCCGATCTCTTTGGCATTCCACGTCGGGAAAAAGCGGCGCGGATTACGAAGACGCTCGAGCTGGTACAACTGCTGGATCGCAAAGACTCGCGGGTGAGCACGTTTTCTGGTGGTATGAAGCGACGCCTAGCGCTTGGGCGAGCGTTGTTACATGAGCCGACCTTGATCTATCTTGACGAGCCCACACTCGGGGTGGATGTGCAGGCGCGCCGCGCGATCTGGGATTATATTCTCGGGCTACGCGAGCAGGGCAAGACTGTCTTGATTACCACCAACTATTTGGAGGAGGCCCAGGTGCTGTGTGACCGTCTGGCGATTATCGACCGAGGCAAGTTGATCGTTGTTGACACGCCTACACAACTCAAGCGGCGCTATGGTGGCCAGGTGATTGAGGTGGAAACCTCGCAGCCTATTCGCGCCCTGCCGGAACTGCAGACCTTAGCCGGTGTTCAAACGGTCACGCAGTCGGGCACTCATTTACAGATCGTAACTGAAGGTGCGGAAAAGGTTGTGCCGTCCGTCATCGGCATCCTGACACGCGAAGCGCAGATTACAGATATCGCCGTGCGGGAACCCAATCTAGACGAAGTGTTCTTGCGGCTGACTGGTACGGCATTACGGGATTAGGAGGGTCAAGATGCTCCACGCACTGCGTTATGACCTACGGGTAATCATCGCCTGCGCAAAAAAAGATATCAAGAGCGGGCTTACCGAGCGTGCCTTTACGATCATCAGCATTATTCTGCCCGTCAACATCCTGGTCTTGCTAAGCCTGTTCGTGCTGGCCGGGAGCCAGGCACCAACGGCGGTGGTGATGGCAGATACGGGACCACATGCCCAGCAATTCTACACGGCCATGATCCACGCGCATTCGTTTCGGCTGCAGCAGACCACAGCTTCGAGCGCACAACAGTTGCTGGCTGCCGGTAAGGTCGTAGCAGTGGTCACGATTCCGGCGGAGTTCGATAGCCGCGTCGATCACCACGCACCGGTCCAGGTCAACGTCGATATTAATAATCTGAATACCGATTTCACCAATGATATTCGGCGGGCAGTGCCGCTGTCGATCACCAGCTTTTATGCAGCCGCCTTTCCCAACCTCGTATCCGTTGTCCCGAACGAACAGGATGCCTACCCGCAGGATACCGATTACATTCCATATCTGACGGTGTCGATCCTGGTGGTAGGACTACTGGTCGGCGGCTTATTGCTGGCCGGGACCGGTGCGGCGCGGGAATGGGAGCGGGAGACAATGAAAGAGCTGCTGCTCGCACCGGCCAGCCGCTGGGCGATGTTGCTAGGGAAGATGCTCGGCGCCTTTGTGTTGAGCCTGGCAGGTGTGGTGGTGTTACTGGCGGTGTTGGTGCTGGCCATTGGCGTGCGACCGGTGCACTGGGGTGAAGTAGCAGTCTTTACCGTGTTGACGCTCACGATGTCCATCGCCGTGGGCACCTTGCTCGGAACGTGGATTCGGCAGCGTCAAGCGGTGACTGCACTCTCGATCGGCACGACCTTGCCGCTGTTTTTCTTGAGCGGTGCCTTCGGGCCGATTTCGTTTACGACCCGGCCGCTCCAGCTGCTCGCGCGTAGTTTTCCCGTCTATTACGCAATCGTCTTGTTTCAGCACGCCTTCCATAACTTCAGACTCAATACGCTAGGTGTGGCCACGAATGGGCTCGTACTTGCGGGCTATACATTGCTCGTGATCGCGCTGGCCGCAGTTATACTTCGGCGCAGTACCCTAGCTCATTAGGGATAGAGGCACGCTATGGTTAACTCATTTCTACGGACCGTCTGGGCCATCACGAAGAAAGATCTGAAGATTTGGCAACGGAACCGGGCCTCGGCGATGGCGACGATCCTACCACCGCTGGCATTTCTATTAGTACAAGCACTGGGCGCGGCTGCGGTGGGGCGCAGTCCGGTCGCACTGGTGGTCCAGGATCGGGGTGTCGAGGGAGCGAAGATTGCAGCGGCAATTCGCTCGGCGGACGTCTTTCGGCTCCACGAGGTAGAGGCACCACAGGCCGCAGCATTACTCCGCGACCTCCAGGTAGTGGCAATCATTACGGTCCCGCCAGACTTTACGACGCGCGTCGCGACTCATGTCCAAGCTCCTGTCACGGTGCAGGTGAACAACCTCAATCTGGATTTTACCAACGATATTCGCCGGGCCGTTCCCACAGCCATTACCGAGTTTTACCAAGCACAAGGGGCAGCCAGTCCGATTCAGGTAACAATCCAGGAACACGATTTGCGGCAGCGGGATGTGGAGTTCTTCCAATTTAGCGTGCTCCCAACACTGGTGTTACTCTTGACAATCAGCGGGGTGTTGACGACGGGCCTGGCAGCGGCACGCGAGTGGGAGACACGCACGATCAAGGAGCTGCTACTGGCACCTGTCCCGGCGGGTGCCGTAATCGCAGGCAAGGTTCTGGCCGGCTTTGTCGTTTCGTTTGCCCTGGGCTTGCTCGTACTCGCCCTCGGCGCGGCGCTCAACTGGATTCGACCGGTGGGCATCTACTGGGGAACGGCGGTATTCGTGATCGCGCTCGTAGCACTGTTCAGTGCAGGTCTCGGCGTGGCCTTAGGGGCGCTGTTGCAACGCATTCAACCGGTCATCGGTGTTTCCATCACGACCAGTCTGTACCTTTACTTTCTCGCGGGCGGAACGGCAGTCCTGGCGTTTGAACCCGAGTGGCTGCAGCACATCGCGGCATTTGTGCCGCTGACGTACGGTGACCATGCGCTGCAGATGGCCGTCTTCTACAGTTCCGCAGATCAACTCGGACGGGATACGGCCGTCCTGGCATTGTCGGCGCTTGTAACGATTGGCGCCGGGATTATAGCCATGCGACGCGGCATCGCACGAGCATAAATGAGCATGAGCCTTGACTGGTCTTGCCGTGCTAGCGTGACCGCCGTCAGTCCTTCTTTTCAGCCCCTGACTTGGCTGGGGGCGGTCCTGACGTGCGTAGATTTGCCACTTTCATAAGCACATCAAACCAGAATGGCGCACCCATGGTAATAGCGAAGGTCGTCGCAAGTAGACCGAGGAATTTCTTTCCACCCCAGGCAAGCCATTCTGATGTTGGTTGGCTTACACTGGAGCCTTGTTGGAAGCGCGGATAATCGTCATAGCCGATCGGCAAATTGAGCCCTTTAATATCAGCTACGACCGTGGACAGTTCAGATGTGGCACCAGCACTACTGCCGTTCCCTGAGGCGGTGTTCACGGCGGTGACGCGCGTCGCTTCGTTCACGAGTGCTGCGCGGAGAGCAGTATTCTCGGCCAGCGTCGTGGAGAGCCGCACCGTATCGATGCCTAGACCGAAGCTGATGAAGATAGCCAGTAGAATGAGAATAGTCTGCACGCGGCGCTTATAGATGCCCGACACCCGATTCATGGCCTGGTCGAACCACGTCTCAACCGACTGCCGTACCGCCTCTATGTCGCCCTCTGCGGCACTAACTATATTCAGGACTGTTTGCCGCGCCGGACTGTCGGGGACCAACAACAAGCGACGGCGTAGAACTCCTAGTGAGCCGGCCTGTAAGGCGGCGGCGGCCAGAGCATTTTTGATCTGCCGCTCCTCATCGGTGTTCGCAGGAAGATGGTCGATCAGCATCTTGATATGATCCACGCTCATCAAGATAGTATCCGACTTCTGGCTCGCGTCGATCAAGTTCAGGAGCAGGATGCCAAAGGCACGTCGTTCGAGATTCCCCCGTCCAGTCATCGACGGCGATGCCGTACCAGTATCTGGGATGGAGCCGGCGGGAGTTCCGGCTAACGCGCGTTCTAGGGCGGCTTGACGAAGGCGCTGGACCGTGACGGGTCCCTGCGCTACCGGGGCCAGGGCATCGAAAAGTGCCAATGAGAAGGCACGCGCCGGAACATAGCTAGGAAAACCGGTTTGCCGCGCGCCGCTGTACCAACCGGTAATGCGTCGCACCCAGCCAGATGCCCCACTGGGGGTATCGAGCATACGGACTAGGGGATGCTGGAGCACAGCTTGCGCTAGAGCAGGGTCCCGCAGGAGGTGTGCAATCCCATTCTCGAGATGGCTGGCACGAAGTTTGACTACAGCAGCTATGACCTCGTTAACGCTGGAACAAATAATACTGAGGAGGAAATAGGTAAAGAATAAACCTATCGCAACCTCAAGGATTGTTGATCCGAAGATACCAGACATGGAACCTCTTTCATCACGCTTCGTTTAGCGCACGCTTGATCGTGCGCCGTAGATCGGTTGGCTCAGTGGTCAGATCGGGCACAAAGGCGAGCGGCGCATAATGGTGCTCGACGCCATGTGGTGGCTGGGCGATCGGAGTGTTCGCATCACTTGGCCAAACGACGTCGCCTGTTTCTGTACGAGCAGGAATGATCCAGTAGTCGCCTGTTCGATACTGATGCTGCTGGTCAGCCGCTGCCTTTTGGAATTGGATTTGGATGCCGTCTTCCAAGGTATACCATGTGTCTTCTTTGAGCGTTGCTCCACCGTCTCCTTTGAGAGAGAGGCCACCACGATTTGAAGCGCCTGCTTGGTGGTCCCATCGCCGAAGAAAAGGATGTCTAGAGTCGTCTTTTTTATAGGTGTGGGGTTGAGCCGCTCCATTCGGCAGCTTAAGCGTGACGATCATCGTCACAGGATCGACCGCAGCCTCCACCTGGAAGAGTTGGTTCGCGCTGCCTTCCAGTACGATATCGTCGTCAACAATCTCTACCCAATTATTCTGCTCCAAGCTCTCAACATTATCGCGACTCAAGCTGTCGAGCGTTACAGTCGCGCCATTCAATGTACGGATTGGAAAGAGGACTGTGGCGTTATCACGGGACCATTTAAAGGTTGCGGTATTGGCCGGCCCAGGCGTATGGATTTCCACGCGATAGAGCTGGTTTTCGTTCCTCCGATACTGGCTATCGGGAGAGGTGATGCAGGGATTGGTGTTCGCAACGTCTTGCTTGCTCCGTGCCTGGAGCATCCCCCTATTAGCCGGCTGCCAGATCGGAATCCAGCTATTCGTCCAGTTCTTATCCGAGCCAATGTCCTTAGGGTCGGGCGGGAATGCTGGCTGCTTCGCTCGCCGTTCACTATTTGACCAAACCTTGACTTGCCATACCGCCTTGGCGCGTGCAGCTGTATCCACCCCCCTCCCCAAGGCCACTTCGCGGATCGTTGGGTCTTCGACAGAAGACAGCGAACGCTCCCATACGTCAAGATATACAAGAAAAGGTGGATCCGGCAAGGCAATAATCTTCCCATTCTCATCGGTACGACGGTAATCGTCTTGAGTTAAGTAGGTCAGTGCGAGCGCGTCGTGGCCGCCATCGTTTTCACAAAGGATGCCATCAACATAGTAGTGGCCTGCACCAATATCAAGGTTGGTAATGCGGCCATTCTCGTTGATACGATTAATCTTAAAGCTGTCACCCGTTCCACCATGCGGACCGATGAGGTCGGCCGCTAAGCTTTGGAGGTAATGGAGCAGGATAGCAGTTTGCTCATTCCAATCAGCATCCAGCAGAACACGACCCTGCTGCATCAACACACGCGTGAGATGCTTGCCAACAACAAACGTGTCACGCGAGAAATCACCATACATGGACGCCCCCTAATTTGCAAAAATAATGCTAACCTCAGCATTGGCCGGTGTATATTCCCCAAGTCGAGCGCGAAGGTTACTTTCACGTTGTGCTTGAAAAAGATCATGGAAGACGCCTAATTCGGCTTCGTCATCGGCACCACGCTTGATCTCGTCAGCACAGCTATCCGCGAGTTGACAGTAGGCCGGCGAACCATAGCGCGTGCTGTTCCATTGCGGTTGTACTCGCTCTGCGGCAGCTTGGCGTGCTGTGGTAATCTCCGCAGGAGTTGGTTGCTCGATTGTGTTATCCACCGCTTCCCGCAGACCGTCCTCGGCTGCCTGTTGCGCTCCTTCGGGCTGGCAGCTATAGCGGCGGGGTGTGCGCGAACCTAGCGGTACGTAGCAAAAGCGCAGGCAGCCATGCTGCCGACGACGAACGTTGACTTGATCATTAAAAATACAGTTCTCAGCCAAAGCAATTTCGCGGACCTGCACCAGCCCCAATACTGTCGTCCGGTGCATCGTCACGACCACATGAGCCGGTTCTTGCTCTTCTACACCGCCGACGGCATCATCGCCAGCTTGAGCCGCATCAAGCACACTGTCACTGATATGTATTGGGATTGGATCGAACTCCGCTCCATCCTGATCGACCACAATCGAACCAAGAATACTTTGTTCAATGGTCACACGCCCGTTGAAAGCAGTCAATAGCAGGCTTGCTTCCTCGCCGTAGCATGGTTCACAATCTTGCTGTAAGCTCCAGCCAGGGACAAGCGTTGTGTGCCGGATCATGATCTGGGCGGGATCGCTTTCCGGTTGTGGCGGCTGGTTCTCATCCTCTGTATGGGGGCCACTGATTTCAACACCACGGACAAAAATGAGCAAGCCATCCAGGGTAAAGCAACTTGCCGGAGCACACTGTACGTGGAGTGCATCGGGCTGATTCGACTCATAATCCAGCAGGCGTAGGATCGGGCGTTTCGCTTGGGTCGCACGGATCTGGAGGCTATGGTGCTTACGGAGATTGATATGCGGCAGCTGTTTCTCATACACGGCGCTATCATTGATCTCGATCACAGCATGCTGCGGTTTTTCAGCACGCCATTGTTCCACAGCTGCGTGCAGTGCACTGCCACCACCGTGGACGCGGTATACTTTTGCCTCAGAATGCTGAGTAAGTAGGCGCTCATATTCACCACCACCGATAGGAGCACTCGCACCATAATGATACGTGACCCACACGCCTTTGGGTGGTTTCTGATTCGCGGGAAAGGCAATGCGACCAAGCTCGGGATCGACTGCGACCTCATTTGAGCTACGGCTGGGGTGATAATGCCAAGCCGTAGGATCAGATCGAAGCCTGGTGGTAGGATCAGATCGAAGCCTGGCGTTAAGATCAGATGGAATAATGGCGGTGACTGGAATGGGCTGTGGAGCGTTGGGCTGGGGCCAGTCCGGAGCATAGATTGCGAAGCTCTTGCCTTCGCCGTAGTAATCAGCGGGATGCTCTGCGAAAGCACGGCGGCTGATGGGAATGGGCAGACCGATTTCTGTGGCTTGTTGAAGCAGTGAGTCAGCAGGCAGCGGCTTGGTATATAGCGGGGCAGCATTGCCCAAAACACTAAAGGTAAAAAAGTTGTTGTCCCCCGCTTCTTCTAACAAGTAGGTTGCCATGCGTGTCACCGAGTAGACCTTGAGCCGCCACACAAAGAGACCAATCGACGCGATATTGTATCGTCCAGCGGTACGATGCGAGGCAGGTCTCCGGACATCGACAGTATGGGCTGATGAGTCAAACGCTCCCCCCAGCCGATGGAGGGCAGCACTGTCACGTAGATTGACGGAACGACCCCGGTCGGCTTGGTGAGCGTTGAGATTTTGCATCAGCGCAAGTAGGCTGTAGAACTCAACCGCATGCACGGCTTGCCAGCCTGCCACCTCACGTGCCAACGACTCCAGTAACGACAGTGTGCCTTTGCGCCGCCGGTAATGGATCGTGTTGGCAACCTCACGGCGCGGAATCAAGATGCGGTTACGTTCCCGGCTTTCGAGCGTCGTAGTATCCCCTGGCTCCCCCGCCTCATGGACTGGTCGATAGCCGACTACATCGCCGATGTAGGGCACGACCCACTCCTGACAGGTTTCGATAAACCAATTGTCATAGAGTTGGCTGATGTCCTGCTCTACGACGTTGACCTGCTCACTGATGACCTGCAGGAGTGCCCGCAGCGGCCAGCCACGCTCGGCATCCCGCTGCCGGTCAACGACGGGTAAAAGGCTATAGAGCCGATCAAGATTATCCATCCTTCAACTCCGTTAGCAACAGTGTATCCGGTACATCTGGGCTGAGAATAGCGATGTGAGCAGGTTCGATCTGATCCGTTCCTACCGCCGGAGCTGCCAACGGAACAGCAATGTGTTCATGCAGTTGCAGTGCATCGGCAAGACTCTGAGGCTGTTGTAACATTGTTTGAATCGCCTGCTCGTTCAGTGTATCCATGATCTCCATCTGCACGTAATCCACGCCCCGGATCGCTTGCAGAACGCCGAGGACTTCACTCAAAAACACCGACTGGCCGAGTTCGCGTTGTTCAAAGCCGAAGTGTTCAAGCAACTTCTTGCGAATGGTCGTGGCCATCGCCTCCCAGAGATAATCGGCTTGGAGACGTATTTGCGCTTTCATCACCAGGAGATCGACGACGCAGGCAGCTACCTGCACCACTTGATATGGATCGCCCTGCTTTTGTAGCGCGAGGCGCAGATTAAGGAGGAGATCGGAGCCGTCGTCAATCGGAATATTTTCCGCGCCAGCGACCGTAAGATGTACCAACTGGCGGCGACCATCGGACAAGCGTTGCGCATTCGCCTTGCCGATGCCGGCAAAGGTGCGCGCGAAGTCAGCGTAATCCTGGATCGATAGTAATCGATCCAGCGCCATGACCGCCAGTGGTGTGTTGCGACGCGCTTGGTCGCTCGTTTCCCGATCGGCACCACCGGTCGCGGGAAGCGGGTTGATCACACTTTGGACACCCAACGGCTTTGTAGTTAGTAGCGTGATTTGTTCCGCATTGACATTGCCAGCTTTGCCAATGCCACTACGATACCGCGCCTTGATATTTTCGGGGCCGCTCGGTGGACGGGCACCGTGTTCCCCATTACCAAATACAACTGCGGTTTTCCCATCGTCGCCGGTTTGGGTAATATAGGCGCGATCAGTCGGCGTTTGCTCCACGAGGTTATCGGTTTTATGCCACACGAGATCGTTGACTCGCACCTCAAGCGTACTGGCCGCACCGGCTGCCGTCGGAGCAGGCAGGTAGGTCAAGGGGGTTTGGTGCAGACCGAAGCTTTGCATCGCCTTGCTACTATCACCACTGCCCAATGTTTCATTACGGGTTTCGCCATGGGTAGCCCGCACAACGTTGCCGTTGATAGTAACGGTCGGCAATTTGTAGGTGTAGTTGAGTGGTCTTGCGAACCGTAAAAACGTGTGGATTTTGTCGTCTGGACGATCAATCATCGGGGGAGACACGGACGTACCATTAGTTGAGCTTGGAGGAGGCGAAGCAAGAGCGACTTTTTGCACATCCTGCCGTACGCCAGCAAGCATGACGAGTTCGCTCGCCATAACGCCATCCGTATCGGAAATGTCCGCGCGTTCACCGCTTACTACCAGCCAGCGACCGGCATCGAGACCAGCATAAAGATCGCCGAGTTCGATCTCGTCGCCACGTATTCTGCCAGGGCTCCCATTCTCCGCTCGGTCAGTAAGAGGCTCTGGTGCCAGGGTCAGAGGCACACCCTGCGTATAGATCGTGGTGTTACGGTATACGTTGAGCGAACGATCAGTAGCCTTGAGCCAGGGATCAGCTTGAGAAGGCTTAAGCGTGAGTTCGGTAACTTTACCGACAATGCCATAGGCAGCGCGTGTGACAATGCGAGTCTTATCTACCTGGTAGAAGGAGCGCGTGGACTGCTCAATGTCCGAGCGCTCGATAACGACCCAGTCATCATGCACAATCGTGTCATATTGCGCATCAAGGGCGACGACGAGTGGGTTCACCGTAGTGCTCGGGAGTTCTGACGTCAAGTGGATCTGTGGTTGGCCATTGGGATTTGCGGCGTAATCAATTGCCGTTAATACACCTCGGCTTTTATCGCGGAGGCTTTGGTCAGAAGGAATGTGAAGCACAGCACCTTGAATCGTTGCGGCAAGCTCATTATCTCTGCTTTTGTTAACAAAGAGTGAAATCCTCCGGGGTTGGGCAAAATTGAAGGTGAAAGCAACATTAAGAGGATCAAGTTGATTGATCGTGATATCTACACGTACCTCGCCAATCATCACTGATGGAGGCGAAGCGGATCCGGACACGATTGGTACATTCTGGCTGTTGGTCACTCCACTTTGGATGATCGAGATTTGTGCTGTTTGTCCAGCCGTGGTCTCAGCAACCATTGCTATGGGTGCACCACTAGCACTCCTGAGAGCAGACTCAGAAGACGGAGCAGGAATTTGGATTTCGACCTGCACCGTATCCGTAAGTGGCCATTCCATATGATCAACAACGCGCCCTATCCGGTCGGTAATTGGCTTAAGTGGGGCGTTATTGCCGAAGGGAGCCGCTTTGACGCGTAGCGCTTGCACACTTTGAAGCGACGTTGGAGCTGTCACTGCAGCATTGTGGAGAGCTGGGTACAAGACAGATTCCAAGCGCGGGTTCATAGCGAGGAGCAACCGCGGAGCAACATCGGCCTGTTGAGCATACGTTTCGTTCAGCGAGCGCGGTAATCTGGAAGCATTCGGTGGTGGCACCGAAGGTGCCAGTTCCAATTGCCCCAGTGCTTCGCTTAGGAAGCCGAAGGGCCTGACACCATCACCATCATCGGAGCCGGAAACACGGAGCCGAGCTGGAGCAAGCAATGTGGAACGAGGAGCGTTTCCGTTTACTCCAGACGTCGTTGTCTGTACCGGCCACGGCGGTGTTTGCAGGCTGACTTTCGTGCGATCAGCTTCGGGCTCAAGCGTAACGTCGGCTACGAAGCCTGGGAATTGCTGCATCAGACCATCCCCAAAGACGAACAGCAAGGGATCATTAGGCCGAAGATTTGTCGCTTGACCTTTGAAGCGTAACTCAGAAAGCGGTGTCGGATTCTGTGGGCTAATCCATTGCGGCTGAGTAAGCCGAGGTTGTAGGTTGTTCCATGTTGAGCGCGCTTCGATGGTATCCATCGTTTCGAAGGTTTGCGTTGTCTCGCCAGGTCCAGGGACGCTTTGAGCACGGCTCCCGTGCGGAATCGTAACGATGCGCTCACGCTGGACGTTCTCGATCCCGCCAAGTGGTGCTCCTGCGCCACCTTGCACAAGGACGACGTTGTCTTGCTGGATCGTATAGGCAAGATACACGCTTGAGGCAACCCCTGGACGCAGCATGTAATCCACCAGTTGCGCTAGCTCCTGAACGGAGCGACGTTCTGTGGCAGTCCGAAGGTAGCCTTCGTTGGCAATGCGCTCCTGATAGAATGTGAGCACATGGGCTACGATTGCCCAAGCATCCAGCAATGCCAGCGCCGGATCGCTCGCATCGCGTGTCGTCAGGTTGTGGAGCGGATCAAGCAACACGCGTTGCGGGTCCGCTTCGGACATCCCATCTGCTGGCAGATCAAGGCGCAGGCTCGATAGTCGTGCGCGCATACTTTGGAAAAAGCTGCTATAGGTTCCCACCCGGTAAACCAAGGCAGGAAGGCCCGGTCGATTCGCTGTGGACAACGGGGTGAGACCGGAAATACCTTCACAACAGCCGCACGTTTCGTTCATCGGCCACCTCGTACTACCAACTTTAACGTGCCATTTTCGGGCAAGCTTGGATCGTTATCCATACGCGCAATTTCGAGCGGTCCCACCGGAATGATGGGGCTAAACGAAGTGGCATCGTCAGGCACCGCTGGGCTGCTCGCTGGCCACTGATAACTTTGATTACGCGCCATGATCGTGACCTGGACAACATGGTCCACGCCAGGAATTGCTTGGGCCGCTGCAACTAAAGTACTCAACGGAATGCTGTCACCAAAAGTCAGATTATCAGGGTGAAAATAGCCGGTTTGACCGTTCGGCAACAGCCGATTGCCCAAGCGATCAAGCAACGCAGCTTCCACATGACCACGCAGATAGTGCGGCAAGACACATATATTCACCGTTATGTCCAACGGAAGGTAGCCTGCTCCTACCACCTCAATGTCGTGTCCGATACGACGGTAGAGCATCAGTTTTTGCTTGATCGCCGCTAATAACGCTGGATCTGCATCTTCGCTGCCGCGTGGGTCAACCGCGATCACGATGCGATACCAACTGCCGGTCCAGCGCGCCGCAGCGACGGCCTGCTGAACTTCATCGGGAAAGTACGTTTGGACAAGTTGCGCATAATCTTCCGGCGTAATAGCACGCTCCAACTGCTTGCGGAAAGCACCAGGTGCAAAGAGTTTCACTTCGGAGAGCGGCTCCGGTGCTGTTCCGCCGCGAGCCGCGAGTGGATTCCACATGCGAGTGATGCCAGCGGGACGGTTTTCAGCAACGACATGGGTAATGGCCCCGGCACCAATATTGCCCATCGGCCCATTACCGACGCGGTAGGTGGCGGTGAACTCCGTATGCGCCTGTGGCAGGTGGCCCAACAGGCCATCACCGAAACGCAACAGCGCGTGACCATCATCATTCATTTCAACCACATAGTGAAGATCGGAGGGCTGACTCGCTAGCAGATCGAGCCTCGGTAGCCATTGTAATTGCGGTGGCTGTGGATCGGGGACAGGATCGATATGATGGTGGTGGTGGTGATGGTGGTGTTCCTCGCTTCCCTCTGCTAGCGCAGAAGGTGCTGGAGCGGGTTGTGGAACCTGGCTTGGAGTAACACTTAATTGCAGCACTGAGCTTAATAGCGTAATTTGTGGCAAGGACTGTCGCACATCTTGTGCTAACAGGGCGGTAGCTGAGGGCAACTCGGCAGCCTGATGATGGTCGGCAGCTGCGGATGGAAGCGGTGAGCTAAACGTCAGCGGAGCTGATTGCAGGGCGGGTCGGAAGCGGCGCGGCACATCAACTGCTGTTTCGCCACAGATGAACTGCTCGCATGACAGTTCACCGGCGTCAGCTTGGACAGCGCCCAGCACCTCTTGCTTGATTGTACGACCATGGTCCACCAGCAGCACGTTGCCACGCGCAACGCTGATGTGTTCAAGCAGTTCACATTGGGGAGCCGGGCCACGGGTCGAAAGGCATAACGGAAATGGCAAGGCATCTTGTACCGCCCATTTGACCTCAACAAGCGGCTGGTTATACAAGTGGTCTATATCTTCCTTGACCTCCGTCAGTCGTACAGCATGACGTTGAGTAGGATCGGCATCAGCAGACATGCCAGTGTGAGGGCCGATCACTTCTTCAAAAATCAGAATGTCGCCCTCTTTAAGATGCAGTTGGCGCACGGCTGCCGGTGGAGGAGGGGAACCACCATAGGTATCCTGTGCCGGCGACGGAGCAGGGTTGCCGTAGGGATTGTGTGGCCCTTCGGTCGCCGGAGGAGCAGCATGACCGTCATACAAGGTCGCCGATGTCGCACCCTTTGGCAAACAACACTCCTGATCGCCCCATGTATAGAAGTGGATTTCATTATGTGAAATCCACAACGGAACTTTTCCAGTTTGCCCTAGTTCAAATTGCACCGGTTCAAACCATTCGTATTGGTTCGTCGGTACAGAACGGAGGTCGGCAGACTGTAACAGCACGTTGCCGCCGCCGAAGACCTGGTGAACATCGGTTATGAAGCCGAGGCCATCAAGCGCTAATTCGTCATCCTGGGCCATTTGGAGCACAAGCCAGGTACGCGCATTACAGCCTTCGTGCATCTGGTAATCGATCAAGCGAACATGCCGCCGGACGGAGATCCGTTGGCGCGCCGTGTTGAGGTAGGCCTCTGTAGCAACCGCATCCTGGTAATAGCTGAGGTAATCACCGACGTAGGCCAGCAGTTCTACCAGGGTGATACCAAGATCGGCAGCATGGCGCTCATGCCAATCCGGCATAACGAGCGCCAGCCGATCAAGAATCAATTGGCGGAACGAGGCATAATCCTTTGCCAGATAGTTGATCTCAGGCTCAGCGAAGGTGGGCGGTGGACACGTATCTTCTGTTTGACAATCAAGGTCGCTGGGACAATCCACTTTGAACGAGAAATCAGCCGCCATATAGCGCGTATCGAAGTCATCAGCGGGATTGTAGACACCCTCTTTTTCGACCAGACTCAAAGTATAGGTCGAAAAGTCACCCTCTTTATCAACTCGGATCTGCATGCAGTCAGGTTGTTCCTGATCGTTACAGGTACCAAGGCGAAGTTCTGTTACGCGAATGTCGCGAACACGCCGGCCCCCTGTGATTTGGATGTTGTCTTCGTTGAGACTGCTCGGTGCCGGTTCAAATAAATGTACGTCGAGGAAGACTTGGCTTGGATTGCCTTCCTCAGGATGGCGGACCTCAATATAGTCGATACCATTGCTGGCTCGATAGTTGGTTTGTTCACGCACCTTGCGTCGCCGTTGCTCGTCGTTACAGATCGTTGCACTTTTCATCATTACACCGTTCGGATGAATTGAGCGGCTTGGCTGGTATTAGTTCGCCGGACAACGTATTGCACCTCCACCCGGAGCGTCGCGTCCTCGCTGGTAACAGCCAAACCCTGAACCTCGATTAAGTCGCCGAGCCAGCGCTGCAAGGCCGCCTGCATCGTAAATTGGAGCGTTGCTGCAAGTTCCAAGCTATTCGGTGCAAAGACCAGTTGGAGGAGACCACTACCGAAGTCGGGCCGATTGACCCGCTCGCCCGGATTGGTGAACAAAAGTTGCTCGATCATATCGCGGATATGATCGTCATCATCGGTGCTGGCCGTGCGACCGCGACTGTCAAAGTGGAGTGGAAAGTCAATATTCATCGTGTTATGTTCCAGTAACCCGGATTTGTGTTTGAATAATGAGCAAAGGGGTGCCGCTGGGGGCACAAATCGCTTGGCTATCTTGGAGCAGCACCGGTCCCATGTTCGTGATCACGCGGGTCGCAGACGTAATGAATTGCGCCGTGACGCATGGACCATTGGCGACCGGTGGTGGCGGTAAGGCACAGCCGGCAACGACGTAGGGGGCCGAGAGTGTTACGACCGGCTGACCGCTGACCAGCACGCGCGGGTTGGTGACAGTGGGCTGAGCTTGACCGCCATGCGCACATAGGACCGTCGCACCCAGATGAAGAACCATTCCTGGCATATCACTACTCCGTCCATTCGCTCAAATGATCGTGAGCGCACCGTTATTGATCGTGATCGAGGGACCAGTCATGATGATGCTGGCTCCTTTGCCGTTTTGAATATAGATGCCGGTATCATTGACGATAATGGTGGCGCCGGTCGTACTCTTCAGCATAATGCCGCCGGTCGGACCTGGTAGATCGCTGACCGCAATCGTATTTTGCAGTGCAGTTTGGAGCACAATACTTGGACTCGCCGGGTTACCGGCAAGGGCAAGCGCCGGGACCTCAGCCACCAGACCCCAAAAGCCGCCAACCCAGATCGGATAGTCAGGATCGCCCTGCTCGAACTCCACCCACACCCCCGCGCCGATCTGGGGAACGACAAAGGTGCCCATCTGCTTACCCGCGATCGGCACACACGGCATTGCCCAGCTTGAGGGCAGGAGCGTAGATACATCGGGTACCATGACTTGGATGCGTCCGATCTGCAACGGATCGACGTTCTGAAGCACCGTGCCACGGTATTTGCCATAGAACTTTTGCACGGGGCTCATGCGGGCACCCTCGGGGTTATAGAAACCAAACCATTGCGCGTCAGCTCAAAGCTCTGTTTATACTCGCCTCGCTTAATGCTGTGAGTGACACTTTTGACGTAATACAAGCCATCGAAGGCCATTCCAACACCACGCACGCCCACCAACTGCCGCGCTTTCAGGACACGTCCATAGCGCAAGACATCAAGCGTCCCGTTGCCTGTCACCGCGTCAGATGAGTCGGAGGAGCGAGCCATACCAAGCAGGGCAGCTTGAGCAAACGAAAGCTTAGCCGTCCCTTCGATCGGCCTAATGCCGGTGGGGATCGGCGGAATCAGTCCAAGCGGCGGGTTAAGGAGGCTAATGTCCAACACCGGCACGGGCAGCGGGATTTTGGTTAGTTGGTTCTGTATGAACATGACAGGCAATTCTTTACGTGTGTTATTAAACCTGAAGTTGATTCCCTCGACATTGGTATGGGCGTCCATGTCGACGTTGAGCGCCGGCTGGGGCACGCCAACTTTGATCTGAGGCCCCCAGTACGCGATATTGGCCCCCGGCACGGGGCCTGGACTGATGTAAAAGACATAGCCAACATCGCTGGCAAGCTGATTAATATATTGGAGATCCGTACCTTGTTGACGTGGGATCCGGTCGGTTGGGATGACCACGTCAACGAGCGCGCTCGGAACGATGAGTGGGATGATGCCAAATACTGCGTATTTCAAGATGAGCAGGGCAACGCGAGCTTCCACCGGCATGGCTGGGAAAGGAAATCCACTAAAGTCCTGATGATTCATGACCTCGGTCAGGTCCGTACCTGTCACCGTCAGCGTTGAATGACCCGTATCTTGGCCAGGTGCGATCTGATGGTCGGTCATCACGCCATCGATCAGGACATCGGGTGTCCCATTGATCGTGACGACAAGAATGACACGGAGCAGCGGGGGTGCACCGCCACCCGCCAACAGAAATATGGTCTGCAGGGGCGATTTATTGCTCAAGGTAAATTTCAACTCGAAAACACTGGCTCGTTCTGATGTCGTCGTGACTGTAACGTCCGTCAGCGCGTCAAGCACAATTTGCGGCACGGGTACAACCACGATCGGCCCGACGAGGAGTGTCAGATGGATACCTTTAAGCATGAGGATTTCCCGGGATGCCTTCCGGCAAGGTGATACGCAGGCGACGGCCAGGCGTTGCCGTCAAAGCATCGGGGTGCATGGCATTATTCGCGTCACACACCTGCCAAAATTGTTCGGGATCACCTAGGTAGTGCGCCGTAATGTTATCCAGCCGTTCGCCCTGCAGCACCACATGCTCTTGGAGCAACTCGAAGCGTTCGGGCGGCGGCACGAAACGGCGCTGTAGATAAGCGACCGTGGTGCCATCCGGCAATTCAAGTTTAGCTGTTGGTGTACTATAGTAGCGACTGGTGCTCGGAAAAAGCGGCACCGTCATCGATATACCAGCAATCGCTACCCCGTTAATTATCAGCGGTGTGCTGGTCATGGAATCCTCGTAATACCAAAGGAGCTGAGGGCTCCGGCGGGACTAAGCGTTGCTAACTGTTCCTTTTGTTGCTGGTAGCGCATGTACAGGCTACCGGCTTTCTGATCGAAACCAACGTCGTTAATACTCAAGACGCGCATGCCGAGGCTGACTTTGGCGCGGATCGGATTGAGCGTGGCATCAAACGCCTCCTCGGTAATACTGAAATCGGTCAGACGCACGGGAAGAATCCGAGTCACACTCCAAATAAAGAGCATCAGAGGCGCCTGCATGGGTGCAATTTCTAATGTCCCGGCTTGAGCGAGGTTGTTATTCGCCAACAAATCACTGCTCTTTGGATAAATAATTGTTTCCAGCGCTGCAAGCTGGGGCGAAATACCGTACTGCACAACATTGGCATTCTGATCCGGAAACTCCAACTGATCCGTCGCATCGATCTCAGCATCTAGTTTGATCGTCTCGACGGGCGGCCCTTTGAGCCGCAGTGCCTCTGAACGGTCACCACCCTGACCAACACCTTGGACCTGCAGGGTACGCGTCAGAGTATCCGGGTTGTATTGCAGAGCGATAATGCGCTGCACGTTGGACGTATCCGGGTCTAGCAGCACAAGACCGCCTTTGAGTAAGCGAGGTGAGCCGGGAAAGGTGGTCATAGGCGAAGCTTTTCTTTCTTCAAATGGCGAACGTGCATAGGATTTAGCCCAGGACCAACTTCACTAACTTTGCTTGCTGCAACGATCATGCACGTGATAGTTGTCATCGCACTTCTGCCAGCAGATTCCGTAGGCGAGTTTGACTACGAGCATTACTAATGTCGGCTAAGCGTCCTTCAATAATTTGGCGAACCTGCGCACGTTCCCCACTACCGTTGATACTGCGCCAGATTCTCGCCACCGCATCAACATCAAAATCGATAACCGTCCCGGCGAGCAGAACACGTACGAAGCGGACCTTCTCCCCCGTAGGAAGTCGTTCGAGTTCAGAGTAGGCACTATTCTCGATCCAGTCACGAATTTCGAAGACACCAGTCAGTTCAGAGGATGCAACGCGGTTTGGCCTAGCAGCACCACTCGAACCAAACGGGATCGTGATCTGCGGTGTGACGTTGACCTCGCCTGTTGTAGGTTGACCTGCCACCTTGGTCGCGCTGACGGCGGCCTGGATGGCTAGCTGGACTGGACCCCAGGTAAGGGTGAGTTGAGCACCGGCTGATGGCTGAACGACGGTAAAGCTACCCGACGCTGGTGATCCGGTCCAGGCTACTCCGGCCAGGATCTGCAAAAACCCGCTGAGTTTAAGCACATCCTTTACGATATCAAGGTCGCCGGTGGCCTGGGCACCGACGACCACCTGAACTTGCTGGTTATCGAGATTGTAGCTGACTTGAAAGATGCGCTGTAGGGGAGCGTCCTCACCGATCTGCAATTGTAAGGTGCGATCGCTGGACGTGTCAGGCCGCCCTTCTAAATTGACGTGCCAAGCATAATTG
>JACDGP010000172.1 GCA_013821605.1 Herpetosiphonaceae bacterium | reverse complement strand
ACGGGACTATTGCCCCAACGTACGCTACCCTTGCCCTGACGGTTTTTTTGGATGTCGATAATGGCTTCGGCGTGGGCGAGTTTGGTCTGGAGCCGGCCAACCTCGCGTTGGAGCCGGGCAATTTCGTCGTGCTCGGGCACATGACTGGGCTTCGGTCCCCGCTGGTTCGGGCTGAGCGCTTGCAGTTGCCCTTGCTTGCGCAGCCAGCGCCATTTGCTGAGATGGGAGGAGTAAATCCCCTCGCGGCGCAACAGGGCACCGAGCTGGCCCGCTTCCGTACACTGGTCCGCAGCTTCCAGAATGCGGAGCTTGGCAGCCGCTGAAAACTGGCGGCGCGTGGCCTTCGCCAGCACTTCGGGGTCCGTTCGTTGGGGCGACGACATATTGGACAACCAGGATGACGACATCGTGTATTCCTTACCCACCCACAACACTAAATTTTGCTCGGGCTCGTGTCTCACCTATACTAACACAGTGGGGCCGGGCAAGCGGAAGTCCGCTTTATGCAGCAGCGACCACTGGTGAATTGGGCAGTGGGGTGGATGGAGAAAAACCGCGACTAAAGTACTGTCACATTTAAGCGGGACGGCTAATGCGCGTTCTCATGCTGCTTGGCTAGTTCGCCCTTGACTGATGTTCATTTCTGTGATTACAATGTAACTACGTAAAAAATATGATAACGATAGATGGAATGAGGCGAACATGAGCACGGTCCTTAAGACGCGAATCGTTCGGATTGGAAACTCGCAGGGAGTCCGGATTCCCAAGCTATTTTTGGAACAAATGCATTTGGGAGACGAGGTCGAGTTGGAATTGCAATCTGACCAGATTGTGATTCGCCAAGCACGGCATACCCGGGAAGGATGGGAGCCTGCTTTTCAGGCGATGGCAGAGCAAGGTGACGATCAGATGCTTGATGGTGGTCTCTTGCCCCCAACGTCATGGGATGAGAATGAGTGGGTATGGTAGCGAAACGCTTCGAGGTGTACCTAGTCAATCTCGACCCAACTTTGGGCAGTGAGATCAAGAAAACGCGTCCGTGCCTCGTCATTTCACCGGATGAGATGAATCGTCATATCTCAACCGTTATCGTTGCGCCAATGACCAGCAAGGGTCGCACGTATCCTTCGCGTGTGAATTGCCAATTCCAAGGAAAAGATGGTCAGATTGTCCTCGATCAACTTCGTACGGTTGATAAAGTGCGCCTCATGCGATGCCTTGGACAGATTGATGCCCAAACTCAGACTGACGTCCTGTCAGTGCTTGCCGAAATGTTTGCTGAGTGATCCATACGATTATGAAACCGGCACAGGAGGTGGACATGCTAGACGACGCAGAGCTGGCCCGCCGCTCGATCCTCGGCTTCGGTGAGATGGTCGCGGCGCTTGGGCGCTGGAGTGCGGGCCCTGAGGCGGAGGTGCGCTGGCCAAACGCACTGGGCGCGCGGATGGACGCTGCGGCTGACAACCACTGGTTTGACGCGGCGGTCGTGCCGTTCGACGCGGTGCCGCCCGTCGACGACCCACGGCTGCCGCACTGCCTGTGGACTGTGGCCGGCGCGGTACCGGGACGGGTGGAGGAGGTCGGGATCGCAACGCCGTGCATGGGCCTGGCGCTTGATGACCCAGCGTTGGAGCTCGACGGTGGCGCGCCGGACGTGGAGGTCTCGTCGCTCGCGGTGCTCGGCGACGTCAACGAGCGCGCCTACGGCGAGACTGGATTCACCCCGCTCGTCAGCACGCTGCGCGACGACCGCGTCCATACCCACGGCCTACGCGACCACGGCGCGTTCGTCAGCGCGACGCAGACGAAGGCAGTTGGCGATGACCTCAGTATCCAGTACGTCGCAACCGAGGTCGGCTATCGCCGTCGAGGCCTGGCCAGCCGGCTGCTGCTTGCGGTGATGGCCGCCGCGCGGGACCAGGGTATGCGCAGCGCGACGCTGCAAGCTAGCGCGGAGGGGCTAGCGGTCTACGAGCACCTCGGCTTCCGCCGCGTTGCGATGCTGCGGGCGTACCTGCGCCCCGTCCTCAGCTCGTAGGGCCGCAGTGCAGCTTTCCGCTCCCCGTAATCACCCATCATTCTCTGCACGGCGACGCGTCATGTAGACGGGCTGCGCGTCCTCCATCGCGAAGCCGCAGGCACGATAAAATTCCACAGCAACAGGATTGTCGGCCAAGACCCATACCTCGGGCACGGCGTTCGCTTGCATCCATGCGTCCATGGCGGCGGCGAGGGCGCGACCAACGCCATGCCGGCGCCATCCAATATGTACGCCAATTTCGTAGAGCAGGAGTTCGTGTCCGTCGTCGGCACGCAACGGCAGATGGAGGCAGTACAGGAAGCCTGCAACCGTGTCACCTTCGGTGGCGATCCAATGCAACACGGCCGGATTCTCAAGATAGCGGCGGGCAGTATCGGCATCGAGTGGCCGCAGAGGTTCACCGCGGCCTTCGAGGTCAAAGTCCGCATCGTTAGCTGCCAGAAAGTGCAGAATTGATTCGTCGCCCGGGCCGAGGCGCCTTACTGACAGTGCCATATGGGGGTACCTCCGCATTTGTAATGGTGTTGGTTCACTTCTATCATGCCATATAATTGACGGACAGGCATTTGGTAACACTGAGACAGGGCAACGTATCAATGCAAAACAAGCACCTTCACGAAGAAAACCGCCGTTCCTGGAACGCTGTCCTTGACGCGCATAATAGCCACAAGCACGACCAGGCCGCCTTCTTGCGTGATGGCGGCTCCACCTTGTTTCCGGAAGAGATCGGCCTACTTGGCGACATCACCGCTCGTACCCTGGTGCACCTGCAGTGCAACGCGGGGCAAGACTCACTCAGCCTTGCCGCGCGTGGCGCCCTCGTCACCGGCGTCGACATCAGCGATACGGCCATCGACTTTGCGCGCCAGCTTTCGGTCGACAGCGGCATCCCTGCCGCCTTTCACCGCGCCGACGTCTATGATTGGTTGGCGGCGACGGCTGCCGGCCAGGAGCGCTTCGACATCGTCTTCAGCTCCTACGGTGCTGTCGTCTGGCTCTCTGATATCGGCACGTGGGCGCGCGGTATTGCCCAGGTCTTGACGCCGGGCGGCCGGTTCGTACTCGTCGAGTTTCATCCCTTTGCGTCGATGTTCGACTGGGACTGGCACCTTGATCAATCATACTCATACTTCGGCGCCGGCCGTCCGAACTCCTTTGAGCATGGCATCGGCGATTATGTTGCCATGTCGGGTTCTGCCCTAGCACCCTCGGGCTTCCTCGAGGGTGTCCAAGATTTCAGCAATCCGCATCCCGGCCACGAGTTCCAATGGCCCGTCTCGGAGGTCATGCAGGCGTTGATTGATGCTGGCCTCCGGCTACGTTCGTTCAGTGAATATCCCTATAGCAATGGTGGCAAACTATGGCGTGACATGCGTGAGGAGCCGGGTGGTCGTATGTTTCCCCCGGAATCCTTGCCCAGCCTACCGCTCATGTACAGTCTCGTCGCAGAGAAAGCAGTCTGAAGGAGCGCGTAGGGCGAACGATGAGACGTGAATCACGTCGACAACTCGTCCCCAAGTGTCAAAAGGCGCGTTGCTTAGTCGCTTCCACCCCCACCGGTAGTATACTAGTCGAAGGTGACGACGACCGAGGCCGCAGGGCATGGATGCCCAAGCGCAGCGCGTCATCCAAAAATACTACCGCTGCATGGGCGACGGCATCCGACCGCGCATGGCAGACATACAGGAGAATTGGCATGACACTCCCCACACTGCCGTTTGGACGTCTCGGCCATCCAAGTACCCGCACGCTCTTCGGGGCGGCCGCCCTTGGCTCGGTCTCGCAGGATGACGCCGACCGCACGCTCGACGTGTTGCTGAACTACGGAGTCAATCACATTGATGTAGCAGCCAGTTATGGCGACGCCGAACTGCGGATTGCCCCCTGGCTCAAGCGGTATCGTGACCACTTCTTCGTCGCTACGAAGACCGGCGAGCGCAGGGCAGCGGCTGCCCGCGAGGAACTCCATCGCTCGCTTGATCGCATGGGCATCGACCACATCGATCTTTGGCAATTCCATAATCTCGCCGCTCCGATCGAGTGGGACATTGCCCTGAGCCCGGGCGGCGTTATTGAGACGGCCATTGAAGCGAAGCAGCAGGGGTTGATCGGTGGAATTGGCATCACCGGCCATGGTCTGCAGATCGCCGCGACGCACCAGCGCAGTCTGGAGCGCTTTGATTTCGACTCCGTCTTGTTGCCGTACAACTACCCAACGATGCAGAGCGACTACTATGCCGGCCACTTTAAAGGGCTGGTCACGACATGCCAGGAGCGCAATGTTGCGGTACAGACCATTAAGTCGATTGCAGCTGCGCCCTGGATGGGCCAGGAGCACACGCGGTCGACGTGGTACAAGCCCCTGGAGAAGCAGGAGGAGATCGACGCGGCCGTCTGGTGGGTGCTCGCCCGGCCCGGGATCTTTCTCAACACGGTCGGCGATATCACCCTCCTTGCGCACGTCCTTGATGCCGCCAATCGCTTCAACGAGAACACGTCACAAAGCGAGATCGAGGAGCGTGTCTCGAGTCTGAGTTTTGAGCCACTGTTCGTCTAGATCATCTGGTGGAAGGCGCTCACGTTGCGGAGGAAGCGTGCAGTGCAGGAGAGCAGCGCGAGGGATGGGCATGATTCAGGTTGGGACATCCGGCTGGAGCTACGATCATTGGCAGGACATTGTGTACCCGATTGGGACTCCCAGCCGGGCACGTCTTGACTGGTATGTCCGCCGCTTCCCTACGGTTGAGGTCAACAGCAGTGCCTATCACTGGCCGCGCGACACCACCTTTGCGGGGTGGCGTGAACGGACGCCAGCGGGCTTCGCCATGACGCTCAAGGCACCACGCGGACTGACCCACAGCAAACGCTTGTACGCCCCGGAGGTGTGGATCGAGCGGATGGAACGTGGGCTCTTGGGGCTTGGCGACCATACTGGCGTGTTACTGGTCCAACTCCCTCCGACCTTCGAGTATGACCTCGCACGACTTGCGTATTTCCTCCAGCAACTTCCTGCTCAGCGCAAGGTTGCGCTGGAACTGCGCCACCCGAGCTGGAATCGTTCTGAGGTGTGGAGCCTGCTCGAACGGCACCAAGCCGCGTATTGCGTGATGAGCGGCGCCGACCTGCCGTGCATCTTACGGGCAACTGCCCCGTTTGTCTATGTGCGGTTGCATGGTCCCGACGAGCACCAGCTCTATGGTGGCTCATACACGCATGAGAGTCTGAGTTGGTGGGCCGACCGCATCCGCGAGTGGGATAGGGCAGGGCACGCGGTGTGGGTCTATTTCAATAATGACGGTGGTGGAAATGCGGTGCGCAATGCGGAAACCTTGCGTGGACTGCTCCGCGTCTAGTGCTTCGGCGTTCTCCCTCGGACAGTAGCCGAAGCGTTCTTCATCAGGTGAACGGCGTGCTTGAGCGCACAGCAACCACGGCGGGACCACCGCTCATCGAGCGGTCGTTGAAGCATATGCTGGCACGCTTGCAGACCGGTGTAGCCGCGTTGGATCGTCGAGATGGCAGGGCTGCCGGGGTCGGGCAAGAGCACCCTGGCCATGCGGCTCGGCGGCCCGGCGCTAAGGTTCCAGTTGCTCTTCTACCCGAAGCTCGACTTCGTGAACGAATACCCATCACACACAGAGAACCAAGCAGTCGGCATTCCTCGTGAGATCAGCCGGATCTTTGACGACTGCTATCTGCCGGATCACAGTCGGCGGAGCGATCCCTTAGCGTCGCCCTGCCTGGCGACCGATCTGCGTGGCATGCCGTCGGGTCTGATTGTCACGGCGGATGCCGACACGTTGCGGGATGAGGCTGAGGCGTATGGGCAAGCGCTACGCCTGGCCGGCGTCGAGGTGGCGACGTTGCGAGCCATCGGGCAGGTTCACGGTTTCGCGTCGATGACGGAGGTGGTGCCGTCAGCACGGTTGATCGTCCAAGCGGCCGGAAGCTTGTTAGGGGTTGCCTTGAGGATCAGCCATTGATGCCGCGACTGGAGTTGGTGATGGCCCTGCGGGTGGAGATCGCGCCAGCGCTAGAGGTTGGCGACGTGGGAGGTCGCAGAGGAGCGCTACGGGTGGCTGCGACGTAGCCTCTTCGTCGGCACGCTAGCACCTGCGGACGGTGGCGATGCCGTCCTGCTGCGGTGGTATCCTTGGCGATGATGCTGTAGCCCTTCGGAGGAAGAATGACCGACTTTGCCGCATTCCACAAGCTCTCTCCCACCACACTTGCGGATGTCCTGACCCGTGACCGCGTCATGGACATTGGCATCCGGCCGTTGTGGCCGGAGATGCCGCGCATCGCGGGCCCGGCCTATCCGGTGCGTTGCGCGCCCGGAGATAACCTGATGCTCCACGCCGCCATCTACCGTGCCGCGCCCGGATCGATCATCGTCGTGGAAGCGGGCGACGTGGACTACGCGGTTGCCGGCGGCAACGTCTGCGCCGTCGCTCAGAAGCGCGGGATCGCCGGCTTCGTCGTCGACGGTGTGAGCCGCGATCTTGCCGAGGCGCGCGAGAACCGTTTTCCATTGTTCGCGCGGGGTGTGAGCCCGATACCCGGGGACAAGAACGTACTTGATGTGCTCAACGGCCTCGTGCGCTGCGGTGGGGTCGAGGTGGCGCCCGGCGATGTCGTGGTCGCGGATGAGGAAGGCATCGTGGTCGTGCCGGCCTCGCAGCTAGAGGCTGTGCTCAAGGGAGCGCAGGCACGCGCCGCGCGGGACGCTGCTGAGACGCTGGAGAGCTGGGAGGCGGCCCATCGCGCCCGCATCGAGGCGATTCTGCGCTCCAGAGGCTTCACAGAGTGATGAGGCGGCCACTTCGACACGAGGGCCACGCAATGGTGCTTGCGAGGGAAACATGGATCATGATGGCAGGCCAGAGGGCATCATCACGGACCACCGAGCGCACTTAGGCGCTTCCCATGCGCACCTGATCATACCATGCCGCCCGGCGGACGGACAACCAGTCGGGGTGTATGACAAATGTCATTTCGATCTCATGACGGTCTTCACTACGCACTCTGCTTCCACGCCTGTAGACTTGAGCTATCAAAAAGGAAAAGGAAGCAGCCATGAACACAACAGCAACTCGCACAAGCCCTTTTGTCCGCCAACCACTCTCCACGCTTGGCAAGATCGCCGTCTGGGCGTTTCTTATACCGGCTCTCATGGGTGGGCTTGGTGCAGTGGTACTTACGATCATGATGGGCTCCCCGAGTCAGGACATCGTTGTCACGACGGCCTCTATGCTCGCAGGTGGGGTGCTGGTCGCAACCGGCCTCCGCTGGACGCCGGTGGTGGCGAGTGTACTGGGTGCTTATCTTCTGTACATGGTCTTCACTGAGCCTTTTGCGCTCGAAAGTCTGGCCAATCCAAAAGGACCCAACGGCGGGTTTGGCCACTTTGTAGGGGTTGTGATTGTCTGTGCCTGCACACTCGTGGCCTTCGGCGCAAGCATCGGTGTAACACTGCAGAACTACTGCGGGGAAAGCCGGCGGGCTCCCCGCTGGCTTCCTGCAGCCCTAAGTGCCGTAGCCGGGATGATCATCGGCGCACTGTCTATCGGTGCCCTTTCGCAGCCGGTGGCAGCCACTGCAATGACGACCGGCAATGGCACACTCGCCCTGCATATGAGTGCCGGCAATTTCCTCCAGCCGTCGGTGACAGTTGCCAAAGGCTCGAAGCTCATGCTCGTGGGCGACACCACCTCACTACATGTTATTGCGAATGGGAGCTGGCAGCACAATGTGGTCAATACGGTGCGAGAGTCGGGCGCACCCATCGTCAACAACGTGCGAGTCACGCACAATAGCATTGAGGTTGGACCATTTACGGCCGCAGGAACATATCACTTCTATTGTGCGGTCCACCCGGGCATGAACCTGACTACAATTGTCCAGTAGTGTGTGGGTGGGTGCTGCGTGACGTGGCCTCCCGACACTCTCGGCTACGTTGTAAAATGACTCTGCCAGTCTATACTCAGAGCATCCTGCAATCGACAGCATGATGTTGTGCAGATGCTGCGCGGAACGTGGGGGGATACACAGTTGAAAATCGTTCAGCGGATCAAAGCAGACGACGGACGTGAAGCCTTCGTGCAAAGAGCGGCCGATGATGGTCGCTCGCCCTATCTATTGTGGCTCGTCTGGATTGCCTGGCTACCCTTGATTACCCCTACGTTCGCAGGCTTCTTGCAGTCTCATCCCAGCGCACTACGGCTCATTACGACGCTCGTGGCTGTCGCGCTTTTCTTTGGTATCTATCTCTGGACCAGCTGGCATTATGCACATCGGCTTGTCGCGGCATCGCCCCTTCCAGAACAGGCACCGGCGGCAGTCTGGCTACCGATTATTGTGCTGGTCGCCATAGGTAGCGCGCTGGTGCTGGGCAATGGGAAAGAATGGTTCGGACTATTCTATTTTATCGTTGGCTATGCCGGCAGTCGCCGGCCAATCATGCGAGCATTACAGGCGATTGCTGGCCTTATGGTCCTTGTTGTGGCCCTTGGGCTAGTCACACATGCCGGGTTGGTCAGTACCGGGCAGGCAGTGCTGTTTGTCTGCGTGATCGGTGGTGTCATCATCAGCATGATGCAAGCGATCACCACGAGCTGGGAGCTACGCGTCGCACGCGAAGAGATCGCCCGTTTGGCTGTGACGACGGAGCGGTTGCGAATTGCACGCGATCTGCATGATCTGCTAGGCCACAACCTCGCACTCATCGCGCTCAAAAGTGAACTTGCCGGACGCCTGCTTAGCGTTTCACCAGAACGCGCCGTGGTAGAGATTGGCGATGTCGAACGGGTGGCACGAACGACGCTGCAAGAAGTTCGTGATGCGGTTGCCAGCTACCGCCAACCCACACTCGTGAATGAACTACATGGCGCCGAGGAAATCCTGGCTGCTGCCGGCATTGCGTATCGCTATGAAGGAGACGAGCGGAGTGCAATCCCACTACCAACTCCGATTGAAGTTGTTCTGGGATGGACCGTACGCGAGGGAGTGACGAATATCGTCCGGCATAGCCGTGCTCAGCATTGCTTGATTTGCCTGAAACGTAGTCGGGATGCTGTCCAGGTTGAGGTCACCGATAATGGCACCGGTGTCTCGCCCGCGTCGACGGTGCAACTGCAAGACACCCCCATCGCCAACGGGAGTGGCAGCGAGGGCAATGGGTTGCGGGGACTTGCCGAAAGAGTGGCTGCGTTGGACGGGCGGTTCGACGCAGGAGTGCGCCCTGCTGGGGGCTTCCGTCTGGCAGTGTCTTTGCCGCTGGTACAAAGGGCCGGAACGACCGTTACCATCGGCCCAGCTGCACAGTCGCGACCGGTCGCTGTGCTGCCATCCAGCGATGGAGCAAGGAGGGAGTGATGATTCGGGTCCTGCTCGCAGAAGATCAAGCGATGGTGCGTGGTGCGCTGGCAGCATTACTTACGCTGGAAGGCGATATTGAGGTTGTCGCTGAGGTGGGCCGTGGCGATGAAGTGGTCGTGGTCGCGCGTGCCACGCAACCGGATGTCGCCCTGCTGGACATTGAGATGCCCGGCTGTGATGGCATCACCGCGGCAGCAGCGCTCCACGCCCAATTACCGGCGTGCCGTATCCTCATCCTGACGACCTTCGGCCGTCCGGGCTATCTGCGCCAAGCCATGCTGAGCGGCGTGGTTGGTTTTCTGCTGAAGGATGCTCCAGCTGCGCAGTTGGCGACGGCGCTCCGGCGCACAATGGCCGGTGAACGCGTCGTTGATCCCAGCCTAGCACTGGCTGCCTTAAGCGAAGGCAATAATCCGCTTACCGAGCGGGAGCGCATGGTCTTGGCGACCGGCGCAGGAGGTGCAAGTATTGCTGAGATTGCGGCTGCGCTCTCCCTCTCCGAAGGCACCGTCCGCAACTACCTCTCCGGGGCGATCCAAAAGCTGGAAGTGCACAACCGAATTGAGGCGGCAAACCTGGCCGAGCAGAAGGGTTGGCTCTAGCTCTGCTCCATATGACAAATGTCATCCGAATCCCATGACGGGCTGCACTACTGGCATGCTCCTGTAGCCTGTATCGTTGAGGTGTCAGGCAGGAGCATAGGGGGCAGCAATCATGGGTACAGCAGAAACTCGCACCGATCTGCTTGCGCATCAATCACGTTCGACCTTGAGCAAGCTTTCCCTAAATCGCCTCAAGCGTGGGACGCTGCTGTATTGGGCGGTACTCTGCACGCTGGGCACGTCCATCATTCATCTGGTTGGTGTGGTGAAGCAGCCACCGCAGTCTGGCCTCCTGGCTGCGCTGTTGCTAGGCGGTGCCCTGGTCCAAGCGGTCATAGCACTGGCCGTGGTTGCGCTGCCTTCAGGTCGTCTCTTAATCGTTGCGGCGGTCGTCCAAGGGGCGGGCGTACTGCTTTGGATCGTTACTCATAGTCGTGGGTTGCCCATTGGGCCTACCATCTGGAGAGCAGAGACGCTGAGTACCCTGGATCTCTACCTTCCGGCGATGGAAGGAGTATCAGCCTTCTTCTTTCTGTGTCTCTTTGGACGCACCTTGAGCATGGCCTCTCGGACGTGGCGAACTATCCTGGCTGTGCTGCCTTCGCTGCTTATAGTGGGTTTCCTGGTATGGGCAGCGCTGCACTACAAAGCTGCTGAACTCTACATCGCAATCTTTATCTTGACAGCAGGGTTGCCCGATAGTCTGCTTGAGCTCTTCCTGCCCGCCGTAGGATTACTGGTGGTGGCCTTGTTCCTGCGTATCGTCATTCGCCGCTTGCGAACTCTAACACCAGGAGCGTGGCGAACTGCGCTGCTAGTGGTGCCTGCCCTGTTCATGATCAGCCTCTTGACCTGGGCCGGCGGCTATAATGCAGCCAATGCAGCCTGGTTTCCATCTTCATCGACTGTTCACGCGCCTGTCGGCCAGACAACGTTAGCGTATTGTACCTCTGGGGGAAATCCACTCGCGCTGGACCTTGCGGAACCAACAGCCCAGGCCGCTCGTCCCGCGC
>JACDGP010000171.1 GCA_013821605.1 Herpetosiphonaceae bacterium | reverse complement strand
TTCGGCAATGGTGCGTTGCGGTTGGAGCGCCGTTGTAGTAGCCTCGTTCGCCATAACACTCTCCCGGGGTACAGCAGACAGGCCGTGATTATAGCATCCATGTCCTGGAGCTACACAACGAAAGCACTAAAAGCCTGATGACCGGGTCCGGTCACCATTATCATGACTCCAACGCCACATGCCCTTGCCATACGTACGAGTTTATCAACGAACTTCGAGTCGTACAGTTACTTGGTCGCCTTCCTCAAGATTTTCTGCTTTTCGGATACTCGCTTTGATGGGCACAAGGTAGCGGTCAGCTTTGGGAAACAAGGACGTTTTCCACTCGCTTGTGCCGATCCGAACATTTACCGGAATCATTCCCCAACCATACGTCACGGCGCCTGATATGGCTTTCAGGTCGCGGCACTGCTTCGCCGGAACGGTAACGAAGTACCATGGGGCAGGGCCTTTCCAGAACCAAATCTTGCCGTTGAACTCGATGTTCTGCATCATCCGCGCAGCTGGATGTATTCGGGCTGCGCGACCTGCATCCGCTGGGGTACTAGGCCCGCACAGATGGCTTCCAGGTCGTCAGCGACAAACCGGCCAACCATGTGCAGGGCTTCGCCCATCGCTCCGGCGCGGTGTGATGAGAGAACGGCATGTTGTGCCCGGCGGATTGGATGATCCGCTGGCAGTGGTTCCTCGGGAAAGACGTCGATTGCGGCCCGAAACCGCCCCGCGAGCAACAGGGCTGTGAGCGCGTCGAAATCGACAACGTGTGACCGGCTCAACAGGACGAACACGGTATCTGGACGGATCAAAGTCAATTGCTCATGGCCAAGCAAAGCCCGATTGCTTGTGCTGGGGACGGCGAGCACGAAGATCACACGCGACGTAGCCAGCAGTGTATGAAGGTCGACGGGCGCGACTCCCTGCTCACGCAGTGAGGTGTCGGTCAGCCATGGGTCGTAGGCCTGGAGCGAGCAGCCAAATGGCACCAGTAGCGACTTGAGGCAGCGTGCCAGACTACCGAAGCCGATCAACCCGACCGATTTACCGTACAACGTGAATGTATCACCGATGACCGTCGCGAACTCACGATGGCTCCAGTTGGGCTCGCTATAGCGGAAGGCGGCATCGGTCCATGCAATCTGACGTGCACAGGCTAGCGCCAACCCCAAGCCCATTTCGGCGACCGCAGGGCCAAAGGCAGGAGCACAACTAAGCACCCGGATCTGTCGGGCAAAACACGCCGCGTAGTCGAGCCGCTGCGGAGTGGGGAAGCCACCGCTGACTTCCAGCACGGCTCGGAGCTTCGGGAAGCGGGCAACATCGCCGTAGTGCCATGAGCCACAAATGATGACTGTCAACTCAGCGGCGTGCTGTTCGACCACGGCGTCAGGTGCGAGTTCGTCGCGGGCCCATAGCAGATCTGCGACGGCGTGCAGTCTCGCGAGGTCTTCGTCGGTAAAGATCGTCGTCAACTGGCGGCTGTAGGGATCGAGGAGTACTTTATTTTTCACAATCACCACCCTCTGAGCTCGCGATTGTCGCCTGCTTGGACTGCCCCGGTGCGCAGCAGTGCAGTATGCGCCGCCCAGGGGCCCCTTAGTATAGCAGCGTGGCGTGCGTGGCGTATAAATCATTAAGCGTGGCAATACCCATGCTGTGGCTTTCAGATTCTCTCGGCTTGCTTGTCATGTGCAGCGCTTTTTGTCGTAGTTCTGGCTCTTGTCCACTTGTCGTGAAAAGGGATCGACGCGACCGATGTGGTAGCGGGACGAGGAGAAAAACGCATCGCTGCTCGTTCCTTTACTGGCGACGTGTAGCCGTACGGCCCCAGTGCGTGGGACTGCCTTGCCCCGATCACGGAATTTGGACATGAGACGTGTTTTTTTATTCACGCTAAATGGCGCAGGTACTTGAGACAGTGAACGAAGCGCTGCGCGTAGGTAAGCCCGCTCACTCGCCCGCTATCCCCGTTTCATCATTATTTCCCTATCGCTCTTCCAATCGATAGGTAACGATCCACCCGTCGGTGTGCTTTCGCACCTCCGATCAGCAGTGGCATCGTCCCCGCCGTACTGGCTACTTGAACTATCCGTGCTAAAAAAACTGGCGGATGTGACAAGCTAATAAAGGGAGCGCTGGCTGAATCCGTAAATGGACATAATACTGTCGAGTGTCCTATCCCATGAGCGACTACTCTTAGAACAGATATTCCGAGTAGCCACTCTCCCCAACACCAGCAGGAGTAGCATCTCGCTCTCGCGCTGCATCACTGGCTCCGCCTAGATTTACGCCACACCTGCCAGGCTCCGGTCGACCAGAGCACCAACAAAGGTTGGAACAAGAGCCGGAGCGCGCGTGCCCAGTCGGTGTCCAGGCCAAACGCATCAACATGGTTGACGTACTGCGAGATATTTCCCGGGAAGATTGCTCCAAAGAAGGCAGCGACGATCCAGCCTACGGTTGTCCGGCGGCGTTGCAGCGCAACCAAGGCTCCGCCAAGTGCAATCTCGATGAATCCGGATGCGACAACAACCAGATCAGCGGATAGTGGCAGCCAACGTGGCACCTGTGCCCGGAACTCGGTCCGCGCCCACGTAAGATGCGAAGTACCGGTGAATAACAGGGTTGCTCCGAGCATCAGGCGAAAGACAGTCTGCATGATGCCGGGCCGTGCAGGTGTATGCTCCAGGTTTGACGTATTCATGCGACCTTTCCAATACTCTTTCTCATAGTGACATCGACCGTAACTGAATCGTCATTTTACATATGTCATGTACGTTTGCAACCTGGAGCTTTCCAAACGATCAACCCTTGTAAAGGATTGGCCGTTTGGAAAGCTCCACATGACGATGTCGACGTCCTTCAGGTCCAAGCTGTTCCTTTGCCCAAAGGGCTCGTGATAGACACGATGGGTGGCGACGTTTCAAGCAGGCCAGCGGGACATCTTCAGTTTGGCTGCGCTAGCAGGTGCGGCTGAGGAGGAGATATTCGCAGAACCTCATCTGGCTTCCAGGATGATTTCCTTGCTTTCCAGCTCCGGAGACGAAACCTAACTGTGCCCGTTTTACCGTTGCTTCAAACGATCGCGATCATGCGTCCCTCGTAGGTGGGAGAGCTGCTGCCGATAAACGCCTCGTCTGTCCAGGGATTGCCGCTTCCAACTCCGGCCAGTGTTCCAGCGCCTTCGATGTCAACCGTTCGTCAGTCGGCTAAGGCCAACGCTTTCTGTCGGCCTTTGGGTCAAGGCTCGGACAAGCATGTCCACGCCGTCATCGACTACAAGTCGAGACGTACCGTCAAGAACGGACACGAGATCCCAAATCTGGAAGGAGGTCACAGGGGTCCAATTGGCAGTGTCATGCGGCGGATGAGGGTACACCAGCGCCTTTTTGCCTGGTTCGATTCGATGCGAACTCTTGGACCTAAGTTACCATGACACGACCCCAGTGCCCGCGAACTCCAGGATGCGCACCAGAAATGCCCAGCAGTCGGCCCACTCGACGATGAGCTTCGCCGTCGGCTTGCCTGCACCATGACCAGCCCGGCTGTCGATGCGGATCAATATCGGCGCAGCTCCACCTTGCGCTGCCTGGAGCGCCGCGGCAAATTTGAAGCTGTGCGCTGGGAAGACCCGGTCGTCGTGGTCACCAGTTGTGATCAGTGTTGCGGGATAGGCGATGTCTGGCCGGAGGTTATGATACGGCGAGTAGGCCAGGAGCGCTGTGAACTCCTCGGGATCGTCCGGTGAGCCGTAGTCGGAAACCCAGGCCCAGCCGATCGTGAACCGATGGAAGCGCAGCATGTCGAGGACGCCAACGGCCACAATGCAGGCACCGAAGAGCTCCGGCCGCTGTGTTAAGCAGGCGCCGACGAGCAGACCACCGTTGCTGCCGCCGCCAATCGCTAGCTTCGCTGCACTGGTGTACCCCTCCCGGATCAGCCATTCGGCCACTGCGATGAAGTCGTCGAAGACGTTCTGCTTCGTTGCCTTCATCCCGGCTTCATGCCAGGTCGTGCCGTACTCGCCGCCGCCGCGTAGGTTCGCTTGCACAAACAGCCCACCCCTCTCCATCCAGACCAAGTTCGCCACCGAAAAGGTGGGCGTGAGCGCGATGTTGAAGCCGCCGTAACCATACAGGTAGGTCGGCGTCGTCGAAGTGCGCGTGAGGCCGCGCCGGTAGCTCAGAAAGACTGGCACGCCCGTACCATCGTTACTGGGGACGAAGAACTGCTCGGTTGTATACGCGCTCGGATCGAAGCTCAGTCGGGGCTCACGGAAGATGGTATTCACGTTAGTCGCGAGATCATAGTGATAGACGACGCCGGGTGTCGTGAAGCTCGTGAACATGTAGAAGCTCTCGTGGTCCTCGCGCCGTCCGCCGAAGCCCTGCACCGTGCCCATCCCTGGTAACTCGACCGTGCGCAAGAACGTGCCAGAGCTGGTGAAGAGTTGGATGCGGCTGTGGGCGTCGTGCAGGTAGGCAGCAATGAAGCGATCATGGACCAGATGTACATCTTGCAATGTATCTGCCGTTTCAGGGATGACTTCCCGCCAGTACGATGGGTCCGGGCGCTCGATATCGATGGCGATCACGCGCGACAAGGGCGCACCGCAGTCGGTCATGAAGTAGAAGAGAGGACCGTCATTGCCGATGAAGCGGTAGCTCGCATCAAAATCCTTCAGAAGCTCGACAACCGTTCCGTCCTCGCTCTGGAGATCCTGGAAAAAGACGCCGTTCTCGACCTGTGTGCCCTTCGATACATACAGAATGAGATAGTGACCGTCATCGGAGTGGGCCGTATCGAAGAGCCAGTCCTTCTGGTCAGGACGCTCATAAACCAGGCTATCGGCTGCCTGCTCGGTTCCGATACGGTGAAAGAAGACTTTGTGGTAGTAATTCGTCTCTTTGGACGCCATTCCCTCGGCGGGCGCGTCGTACCGGCAATAGTAGAAGCCAGTGCCATCGTTGGTCCAGACGGCACTCGAAAACTTGGACCACTGGAGGTGATCACTGAGATCGCGCCCGCTTGCCACGTCACGGACCTGCCAGGTCTGCCAGTCCGACCCAGACGCCGAAAGCGCGTAGGCGAGCAGTTGTCCATCGTCGCTGACGTCAAAGGCCGTGAGGGCCACCGTCCCTTCCGTCGAGAGCTCATTGGGGTCGAGCACTACCTGCGGCTGACCGTCGAGTGCGTCCATCCAGTAGAGGACGCTCTGATTCTGCAGTCCGTCGTTACGGGTGAAGAAGTATCGGTCCCCACGTTGGAAGGGAACACCGTACTTCTCGTAGTTCCAGAGCTGGGTAAGGCGTGCGCGAAGCGACTCGCGTTCCGGAATGGCGGCCAAATAGCGGGAGGTCAACGCATTCTGTGCGCCGCTCCAGCGCTGGGTTTCTTCAGAGTCGATCTCCTCAAGCCAGCGGTACGGATCGGGCACCTGGTGGCCGTGCAGCACCTCAACGTCATGGCAACGGGGGCTTACGGGATAGGCCATATCAGCCTCTAATCTATCGATAGTCATGACACCCTCGTCGTAGGCTGCCCTCTAGCTTAGCAGCGTGCGGAACAACCCGCAGCATCGTACTCTTAGCCCGGCTCTAACCAAGATACGACCGAGACAAGGGTTAAGTCAAGAGGAGATGGTGTGGATGCTACCAGCGAACTCTTTCCACGATGGGATGACGGATGAGTACGTCCCCAAGCCCCATGGTTAGCCCATCTGGTGCCGAAACTCCATTCACCACCAAGCAAATAACCCGAAAGTAGTCGGCGGATGATGAAAGTAGCCAGAACGGGTACATTCTCATCTGCTCTTCGCCACCAGCGGAAAGTGAGCCAGCTATGAGCCGTCGTCTCCCACCCGAACCATTACCGCCGCTCCCGAAGCCGCGCATATCAGTGAATGTCCGGTTAGTGCAGATGCGGATGGAGCGGCGACTCAGTCAACGCGAGCTGGCGGATGCATCCGGCCTGACGCGGGATACCATCAGTCGCTTCGAGCGCGGCCTCACACGCCTGCCGCAGCCCCAAACGATCCAAAGCCTTGCGGTCGCCTTTGGGATGACCGAGGATGAACTCAAGCGCTCGCTTGGCATGGTGGGGCCAGGTGTACGCCTTACCTATGAGCCGCCAGTCGTGCGGTATAGTGCAGGTGCTCAACATCTGCTCGATCTCTTCGAGCAGCTCACACTGGTGCAGCAGCAGTACATCGAGGGCGTGTGCTTGCAGATGGTTGCCCGGACGAAGCTCGACGCTGACGACGGATAAACCAGGCTCAATTATGCCCCGGCCTTCTCTGTGAGCTTGCTAGCGACGCTCAACAGCCGCTCTTTGGTGATGTCCTCGGCTTTGCCCAGATAGGCTTTGTGGAGCTTGCCCTGATGCCGACGGTAGGCATACCAGAACTGGCCATCCCAGCGCTTCTCTCGGCGTGCTGTGAATGTCCCCTCGTCTGCCTCAAGATAGAAGGTCGTATGCTCCTTGAGCCATGCGACCCACGCCGGCGTGTCGAGCTGCACTGCTTCATGTTCCCAATAGAGCCAGCTGCTCTTGACGGTCGGCGTTGCGGCATTCTCTCCTCTGGCCATAAATACCCCTTTAGCAAGTTACCCAAGGATAGCACAGGCAACAACATGCCCCCGGTCGAAGCTGACCAGGGGCGTTGTCGCGCTCGGGGTTGATGAATCGCTACGTACTCGCTAGCGGACTGTCAGCACCAGTTGGACATCTGTGAGGCTCGACCCGCTACCGCCGAACAGGTAGCCGTTTGAACCGATCGGAGTGGGCATATCACCGCCAAAGACGATTTGTTGTTGAGCGGCCTCGGCACGCCGGATAGCAGCGACACCGTAGCCATTCAGTGGGATCGTTTGAGACCCAGTATTGTCTGCGGGGATGATGGAGCCATAGACCGTGCCGGCACCGAGATCATGGTAAATATTGGTGGCGCCCCTCTGATCCGCCTCAACATAGGCGATGGAGGACTGGACAGCATACAGCGTATAGGGAGCGGACGGGGGATTGTCAAAGGGATCGGCTGCCACCAGCGTTGCGCCAGTAATCGTGCCAACTACACCACCCAGGTCAAAGACAAAAAAATTACGGTAATGAGCATTTGGTGGAGGGTAACAATTTAGCAAGTTGCAGTCGCCAACAAGATAGTTGAGATTCGTCGCGTTGTGGAACCCCTTGTTGGTATACTTTCCGGTATCGGTGGGGGTTAGCATGATTGTACCGACCGCTGGCTTTGGGAGCGCGGTGATTGCATGCGGGCTGGGTCGGTTGGCTGGAGTTGAACCGGCAGCCGACGCGCCGAATGGGACAAGCATGATAGCGAGGGCGAGCAGGATCAGGACGGTTAGGGGCAGGAACGTCCGCCGAGAATAGTGGGCGTCGAACATGGCAGCCTCCTTGCGAAACCACTGGATAGTTTCAGCATAGACCTGCTGTCAATCAACAAAAGTAAAAAAGAACACCACCCCAGCGTGAGCCAGGACGGTGCAATGAATGCTGCGCAGAACAGCGCTTAGGGCGTCAAAACGGTAACTCGCGCTTATCAACCAGTTCGCGCGCCAGGGCCAACAAAAGAACATAGGTGCGGTTAGTGCTAACCTTGGCGGTAGTTCTTGGGGAAGGGGATATCATGGATAATTAAAAATCGCGGATCGTACCCATCGATTGCCGTCTGGTAATTCTCCGGTGTATCTGGCAGCGAGCCAGATCGCATGCTCAGGAGCATACAGACTGCCGGGATAGTGCGAGCGGTCGCCTCAATCTCGACTTCTTCACGCGTCTTGAGTGCGTACGATCTGGCGATGTGCTGCTTCTGAAATCCTAACAGGGCTGCGCTGGCGTCCATCCAGGTGAGAAGTGGTTGTAATGGCTTGTACTGGTTCGACATAGCAAGGAACTCCTTGTAGTTAAGTGGCTCTTGTCCACTTCTCGTGAAGCGGGCTCCGACCCTGCTCTGAATATTTTGGTACAACACATATAGTTCTTGTTAACCAACTCTCCATCTTTGAAATAGCGAGCTATGTGTACTGACCTCTGCCTGTCCCTCCTTAGAGGATCATCGAAGCATAGAACCCGAGCATGATTCTGCCTTGCCGATCCATCTTCTACCCCGTCAGAAAAGACGCATCCAGCATACACCACACCTGCCAGCATGCCCGCAGGCGACGTGGGATGGCTCAGGAGGGGCGGAAGGTGAATGCATGGCCATAGGGTGTGATAATCCCGCTGCTTGTTGAAAACTCCTCGGATGGTCGATTTGACCTTATTTTACGACTGCAGACCATCTGCTTTGAACTTGCAACTCGGCGGCACACTGGCAGAAAATAAGCCATAGTCGAGTTCTTCAACGGGCTACCCAATTATCACAGGATACTTGCATGATTAGCGGCACCCTTCAGCCTTACTCAGTAGATGGACTTTCGTACCCGTATGTTCTTAATGACCATCAAATTAGGCTGTGTAGAAAGGGAGCTTCCTTTGTCAGATTTCGTCGATGCTCCAAAAATGCGCATCTGGTGCGGCAAATAAGGCTTCGACTGTATGCGCATCCCAGCCTGCTCCGAGGGGGCGCGCCATCATTTTGTCGTGCTCCACCTTGTTCAGTGTTGAGACAAACAAGCGGTCGGTCATAGCCTTGATGGATGGGTCGTCGGGCAGCATGATGCGCCCGTGGTGAATGCCTCGCCGCGCGGCTTCATCCCCCACCATGTCAAGAAGAGCAGGAATCACCGCAGAATTGCCAGGGAGCGAACCGATTTCACTGACGAGGAATGCCGGCAGTGCACCGGGATGGTCATGGATGTAATCCTCGTCATGGAAGTGTGCCAATACGTAACCGCAGATTGAATGAGGGACTAATGATCGTCGGGCAATGAAGACGACCGCCCCAAAGGACTTAAACCAGCGAGTAAACTGGAACACAGCGCGTTGCTGCCAGTATGCCGACGTGCGGACGACGGTGAGGGGACGGGTAGCATTGTAGGCCGCATAGATGGCTTCGAGCGGTGCCCAACCGTCAGCTTCTCTCAATGGGTCGTAGGGCGTAATATCGTAATGTGTTTCGGCGCGTAGACGACCACTGGTGAGCCGACCTTCCTGGTAGCGGATGGAGAATGAGCGGTACGCGTGTCGTGCGTAGAGGGGACGGCCCTCCTCACTGGGGAATAGGATAGACCATGCGCAGCCATCCCGTCGCATTGCTTCAAGCGCTTGCTCCAATAAGCATGTTGCATGGCCCTGGCGTCGCGCATCTGGATGTGTCATCACATGTGAGACGAGTCCCACTAACGTCGGTGTCCCATTGGTATCCGGTATGTGGCGCAACCAATACACAACTGTTGCAAGGACACGGCCATGCTCGATAGCCACGTAGGTCTGAGTCAAGCGCAGTGTATTCGTATGCCAACTATCACGCCATTCCATGCGGTCACTGTCAGGATAGACCCTGGTCCAAAGGTCAAGAATTGCTTCGTCGTCGTCAATATGTATAGGTCGATACTCCACGGCCATCAGTTCATGCTCCGCGATTTACTCATACGCCTGATGTCATGCTCCACCTTTCCTGATCATCTCCAAGCAATTTTACAAATACTCTCTCGTGGTCTATGCTTTATGTAATGACCACTAGTATCACCTTCCTCGTCATCGGGCACATTTTACTCAGTATAGGCATCTTAGGATATTTTACTAACAATTACTACCTTGCCTATATCTGTGTAACATTGTCCCTCATATTTTTCATCCGACAGCTTACCTTGATACATAAACCTAAGCCTACGGAGACCACTGAGCCATCTACCATTACAAATTAACCTATAAAGGAGGATTCTTCTTATGACTAAGGAATCTAAAATATTATACCAGTTCGCCAAGTACATTCATCATTAAAATCAGTACCTTGAAGTACAGTTAATGCTAAAGATGCAGTGCTAACTGGTATTACTTTTAGCACTACTGCTTTGCACAGTCTTCTTAGCAGTGTTCCAATATATGCTCTTCGTAAAAGCTTCGAGACTTAGCCTGCTAGCAGCACAAAATGTGTACAGAGCTGGACACTTAGCTTCTCCTAGTGGGAATAGTGCAGTCGCAAAAGAAACTGCGAGTAGTTCTGCTACACCCGTTCGACCAGACCTGATACGGCCAGGGCGGATCGAGTCGCAAAAGAAACTGCGAGTAGCTCTGCTACACCCGAGGCGATTCCATCTCGAAAAACAGCGAGTGCATCGGCAACCGGACGATCAAAAGCAACTACAAGTCCTACTGCAACGCCAGAATCTACACCAGTAGAGTAAGTTTAGTTTTCATCGGTAATTTTAGGAACTACCCCGTCAAAAGGGGTGGTTTTTTCTTGCTGACAAGAATTGATGTGTTTTGTGTTATACGACGATATTTCTGCATAATCATCTCTGCGATCAGCAGCCGCTCTACCTAGCGTATCGGTATAATAGCAGCCTAGTACTCCGTCCGAGCTAGATTGAAGGATTGAATGAGACAGGTTATCCTTATCAGCAGCTCTCTATCTGCCTGCGCATGAGGAGATCCAGTGAACAAGAAGTATATGGTGCACCTTCCGTCAGACCAGCGCGCACGGCTGGAACAGCTTACCCGTACCGGCACCGCGACTGCGGCAGTGCAGCGCCACGCCCGCATTCTGCTCAAAGCCGACACAACGGCGGACGGGCCAGCGTGGGAAGACGCTGCCATCGCTGCTGCGGTGGAGGTGAGTGTTCCGACGGTGGAACGTGTCAGGCGGGAGTTTGTCACGCATGGGTTGGACGTGGCACTTCAGCGCAAGCCAACCACCCGCGCCTCGCAACGCAAGCTGGATGGCGTCCAGGAAGCCCAGCTTGCAGCCATCGCCTGTAGCCCACCACCGGAGGGTGCTGAGCACTGGACCCTGAGCCTGCTCGCTGACAAACTGGTGGAACTCAAGGTCGTCGATGCAATTGCCCGCGATACGGTGCGCGTCGCCCTAAAAAAACCGTCAGGGCAAGGGTAGCGTACGTTGGGGCAATAGTCCCGTACGAGCTGTCGCCACCGTCC
>JACDGP010000170.1 GCA_013821605.1 Herpetosiphonaceae bacterium | reverse complement strand
CGTGCAGGGAACGTATGAGACGCTGGCCGAGTGCGCACGCCAGCATTTCGGCGGTTCGTTACGAGGCCGGTGGGTACTGACCGGCGGGCTCGGCGGCATGGGCGGGGCGCAACCGCTGGCCGTGACCATGAACGATGGCGTGGCGCTGGTCGTCGAGGTTGATCGTGAGCATATCCAGCGCCGGATCGCGACTGGGTACCTCGATACGATGGTCGAGACGCTGGAAGAGGCGATGGTGCTGGTCGAAGAGGCTGTCTATGCGGGCAAGCCTTTATCGGTCGGACTACTAGGCAACGCCGCCGAGGTGTTTAGCGAACTGGTTACGCGGGATATTACGCCCGATGTCGTGACCGACCAAACCTCGGCGCACGACCCGCTCAATGGCTATATACCCCGGAGTCTCAGCCTTGCCGAAGCGGCTACGCTGCGGACGGGTAATCCAGAGGAATACATCCGGCGCTCACGGGCGACGATGGCCGACCAGATACGGGCAATGCTTCAGTTGCAGCAGCGCGGGGCAGTCGCCTTTGATTATGGTAACAACCTACGGGGCGAGGCGTTGGCGGCAGGAGTGAGCGATGCCTTCAAGATTCCCGGTTTTGTACCTGCATTTATTCGCCCACTTTTTTGCTCGGGCACTGGCCCATTTCGCTGGATTGCCTTGAGCGGCGACCCCGCCGACATCGCCCGCACCGATCAAGCCATGCTCGATCTGTTTCCCGCGAATGAGCGGCTCCATCGTTGGATTACCAAAGCACAACAGCACGTGCAGTTCCAGGGCTTGCCCGCGCGAATCTGCTGGCTCGGCTATGGCGAACGGGCACGGGCCGGGCTGCTGTTCAACGAACTCGTGGCGAGTGGTGACGTCAAAGCGCCCATTGCAATTGGACGGGATCATTTGGATGCAGGCTCGGTCGCGTCGCCCAACCGCGAAACCGAGGGCATGCGCGATGGTTCAGACGCGATCGCCGACTGGCCGATACTGAATGCGTTGCTTAACGCCGTTAATGGCGCCACCTGGGTGAGCGTGCATCACGGCGGTGGGGTTGGCATCGGCAATTCGATCCACGCCGGTATGGTAATCGTCGCCGACGGGACGAGTGAAGCAGCGGTACGGCTCGAACGGGTGCTGACGGGCGATCCCGGAATGGGCGTCGCACGACATGTTGATGCAGGCTATGAACAAGCGGCTGAGGTTGCCCGCCAGCGAGGCGTACAGATTCCGATGTTGGAGCCCGAACCATGATCGATCTCTTGATCCGGCATGCCGAAGAACTGCTGACGCTGGTAGGTCCTGTGCGGCCACGGGTTCGAGCCGAGCTCGACGAGCTTGGCATCATCCAAGATGGTGCAGTCGCGGCGCAAGACGGACAGATCGTCGCCGTCGGTTCAACATCGGAGATCGAGCATGCTGTAGAAATTGGGCCGGCGACCGAAATCATCAACGCACACGGTTGTGTGGTCCTGCCCGGCTTTGTTGATCCACATACGCATTTGGTCTTCGCCGGAGACCGGGCGGAGGAATTCAACCGCCGCTTGCAGGGCGAACCATACCTAGCGATTTTGCAAGCGGGTGGCGGCATCCTCGAAACTGTGCGCGCGACACGAGCAGCATCTGAGGCGGAACTCCAGCACAAGGCGCAGATCGATCTCCAAGCGATGCTTCGGCATGGCACCACGACCGTGGAGGCCAAAAGCGGCTACGGTTTGGCGGTGGAGGACGAGTTGAAGCTGCTACGGGTGGTGCAGCAACTCCAAAGCACAACACCGCTTGAAATCGTTAGTACACTGCTGGGAGCACATACCCTGCCGCTCGAATACCGCGACCGCCGCGAAGCATATGTTGATCTGGTGATCGAGCAGATGATTCCACGGGCGGCTGAAGCCGGACTGGCAACATTCTGTGATGTCTTTTGTGAGCAGGGTACATTTACGCTCGAAGAGACACGGCGCATCCTGCGAGCCGGACAAGCACATGGCCTCCAGCCGAAGTTACATGCCGACCAGATCACCGCCAACGGCGGCGCACAGTTGGCAGCGGAAGTGAGGGCGATCTCGGCAGATCATCTTGATCAGAGCGACGATGCCGGCTTACGCGAACTCGCACAAGTGGGGGTGGTTGGCGTGCTACTGCCGGGAGCCACTTTTTTTCTGGGTCATGGTGCGCCGCCTACTCCGTTAGGTCGACGCCTCGTAGATGCCGGTGTGGCTGTAGCAGTAGCCAGCGACTATAATCCCGGTACCTGTCCTTTGCTATCGATGCAACTGGTGATCGGTCTAGCCGCGATCCGTGAAGGTCTAACGACCGCGCAGGCGATTAGTGCAGCGACGATTAATGCCGGGCACGCTGTAGGACGAGGCAGTCGCATTGGGAGCTTAGAAGTGGGCAAGCAGGCAGATATGGTGGTGCTGGCGATCCCTAGCCACCTGCATCTGCCCTACCGCTTCGGGCTCAATATGGTGCGGGATGTGATTAAGCGTGGGCGACGAGTACATAAGAGCGGCAAGGGGTAGATAATTACCGCATATCCCGTATTTCAGTCTCAACTGCAGCCCACTCCGAGGTCCACTGGGCAAGGTCAAATGGAGCAGTACTCATCCCATTACGCAGTGCATCCGCTAATGAACCCTGTGCGGGACGCACATTATCGGGATTAGGACCGATAGCTTTGATACGTGCAACGACATCATCGACTGTAGGGAACAACTCTGTTCGTTCAAGTGCATCTTGTAGAAGGCCAAGGGTCACTTCTTCGACCGATCGGTGCTCTATCTCGGCCCGTTGTTGCAATTGTTCTTGCAATTCGTCTGGCACTTTAATCATGACTGCCATCTTATTACCTTCGTGGTCATAAATACATCAATGATTCTGCGATCAAATCCTACCACGAAGCGCACCAGCAACTGTGAGTAGATCCTCTGATACCAGGAAAGCTGTAAATCGTAGCACAGGACTATAGTGAAAGGGCGCTTGATATTTATGAAAGAACCTGCTTAGGTGGCACGGACGCTGAAACCAGTGTACAATCCTGTACTCCCAGCGCGCGACGGAGATAGTTTATGGCTGTTGTACATCCTATTGGCATTCCAGAAAACGGCAGCGAGCGTATAGGAATCGCGTTCCTAGCCCAGCATTTGCCACCCGAGTATCTCATATTTCACAATCTAGAACTACCAGCACCTTCCGGACTCCCATATGAGTACGACATGATCGTCGTGGGTCAATATGCAGTCTACGTCGTTGAACTCAAAGGTTACCGAGGACGGATAACAGGTAATGCTTACGAGTGGAAGCTAGAGTCTGGGGCTATTTACAAGAGTCCGATCCCGCTAACCAACAAAAAAGCAAAGGTCGTTGCTACCCAGTTAGCGCGTTATGATCGTGGTCTGCAGAATGTATGGATTCAGTCAATCATTATTTTGACTGATGACCGGGCACATGTTCAATTGAACGATCCGCAAGCTGACCGGGTGTTGCACTTACAGGAAGCTGTTGCATACATCCTTGATCCTCGTCGACTTCCAATTCCGCCTCCCTCTTTAACAGGACTAACTAGACGAATAGGCGACGCTATTGCACACCAGTTTCGGCCGTTACACCGCCTACAAACGATCGGTGACTACCGTATATTAGAAACCATTGGTAAGAATAATCTCTACGCGACGCTTTTGAGCATGGATGGCCGCCCAATCACGGGCAAACTTGCGCATAGAGGATCGGCTTGCCATGCTGGTGCCAACGGAGGAGGCCGGTTGCCGACAGTTGCTGGCAGGTCTGGAAATTTTAGAGCAGGAGATTGCTGAGTTGCAAGCCACACTCAGTACAGGCGAGGCTGAGCTAGACGAGCGAGTGACTACCTATTATGGACTCGATGCGGACGATCGCACCATCATCGCCGATTTTCTGAAAAGGTTTTGAATCGTATGCAGATTTAAATGGGTAAGTAGCAGGAGTAAATATGTACAGATCATTTACAATCAAAAACTTTCGTAGCTTTCGCGAGTTCACCCTCGATCAACTAGAGCGCGTGAATTTGATTGCCGGCAAGAACGACGTGGGGAAGACTGCGTTATTGGAGGGAATTTTTCTACAGCTTGCTCCAAACCGACCAGAATTGGCGCTTACCATCAATGGATTTCGTGGGATCGAACAGATTGAGATAGATCCAGAAGAAATATGGGGATGGTTATTCTTTGATAAGCAGATTGCTCATGCCATCGAGTTGTCAAGTGTAAGTGATACAGAGCAACGACGCTTGTTGAGCATTCGGCTCGTTGAAGCAGATACATCGCGCGTATCAACATCCCATAGTGCTTGCCGATATATGGAAAGCCATTGGCCGAGCAGCACGTCAAGCCGACGTCCAAATTTTTGCGACCACTCATAGTTGGGAGTGTATTCGTGCGGCGCATCAAGCATTTGAGTCGAACCACACCTATGACTTTCGCCTCCATCGATTAGAGCGAGTCGACGATGAAACACAGGACATTAGTTATGATCGCGAGGCGCTCGACGCTGCCATCGAGTTTGGTTTGGAGACGCGCTGATGACTCAGTCAGCAGCAAACCCTGGTTCGGCGGCCAAACTTATTGCGGTTGAGCAACCCAAACAACTTCTCGTGGAAGGACGCTCGACATGGGAATTCTTCGCAGCGCTGTTGCGAAACATACAGATATCAGATATTCAACTCCAAGATTTTGGTGGCATCAATGAGTTGCGAAAGTTCCTCAAAGCATTTCGAGCACTGCCAGGCTTCCAGGAGCGAGTCGTCTCCATAGGTATAGTCCGCGATGTCGAGAGGGATGCACAAGCACCCCGCCTTTCAGCATGTCAAAGACTTTTTGAGAAGTTTATAAATCAAGCTAATGCCATGCTGTATAAATACGATCAAAAGCTCTACCCTAACGTCGGCCAGACCTCGATCTTGGTTTTCACACGCTTGATCACTTCGTCGGTGAACTCCGTGGTAGTGGAGTGACCGCCTAAGTCGCCGGTACGCACGCCATCATAGACGGCTTCGAGCGCTGCCTCAGAGATGGCACGGGCTGCAAGAGTCGCCGTCTTGGAATGGATATACGTCAGCAGCGACGCTCCCGCCAGGATCATAGCGAGCGGATTGGCCAAGTTCTTCCCGAAGAGGGACGGCGCGGTACCGTGCGGCGCTTCGGCCATGACGACTTTGGCGTTGAGATCGTCGTCAAAGGCCAGCAGGAGCGACTCGGCGCCCGCGATCGAGCCGAACATTTGCAATACCAGGTCGGACAAGCAGTCGCCGTCGCGGTTGAGCGCCGGAATCACGAGCGGTTCTTCTGCAGCAGCCGTCATCAGGAGTGCGTAGGTGGCATCGATGAGCTGGGGCGTGTAGCGTACCTCGGGATACCGTTCATGGGCAGCATCCATCTCTTCCTTGAGTAGACCTTCGTACACCGGACTGACGGTGAACTTTGGTCCGCCAAAGACTTTCCCACCAGTTCGCTCAGCATATTGGAAGGCGAACTCTGACACCGCGCGACAAACCCGGCGACTGATCTTTTCGGTGCGGTAGCTCCACTCGTCTAAACCATTGCCTTCGCGCCACTCCTGCGCACCATAAGCATCGTCGACAGCCATACGGACCACGGCGATGGGGGCATGCACGCCGCCGACCGGACGAATACCGGGGATGCGTCGTCCGGTCCGCAGGATCACCGTGCCATCGATCTCCTTGCGCAGGATCGCATTGGGACTCCCGACATCGCCAGCGATCTCGGGTGTAATCGTGGCGGCCTTGAGGCCGAAGCCGCTCTGCTTCATGGCTTGTGCAGCTTCATGGACGATTTGGTTTTTGGTGGCACGCCGCTTTTCTAGCGATAGGTCGAAGGTCTCGAATTGCAGATCGACTTTGATGACCGCCGGATCGAGCACGCGTAACGCTTCGTCGAGCAGTTCCTGACCGGTTTGATCACCTTGTAAAACCACAATCGTAGGAGAAGTCATCATATGCTCCTGTTTGTTGCTCAACATAGGCACCTAGTGTAGCATGCACGGCACCATTCAAGGATTGTAGATGACAACGTTTGCTCTGGATCCAAACATCAAGATTGTGCGCGGTGCTTGCCCGCATGATTGCCCCGATACGTGCGCGATGCTCGTGAAGGTCAAGGACGGCAAGGCGATCAGCGTCGGTGGCGATCCAAGCCATCCGGTGACCCAAGGCTTTTTATGTGCCAAAGTTTCGCGCTATGTAGAGCGGACGTATCACCCAGGGCGGCTGCTGTATCCGCAACGGCGGGTAGGAGCGCGCGGCGCGGGCCAGTGGGAGCGGATCGGTTGGGATGAGGCACTCCAGACGATTGCCACACGCTTTAAAGGGATCGTCGCTGAACATGGAGCTCAGGCCATCCTACCGTATTCGTACGCGGGCACGATGGGGCTGCTCCATTATGGCTCGATGGACCGGCGCTTCTTCAACAAACTCGGAGCCTCGTTGCTTGATCGGACGATTTGCTCCGCAGCCGGGCAAGCCGGCTTAGCATATACGGTCGGTGACAGCATCGGCACGGATATTGAGCAGTTTGCCCATGCTAAGCTGATCTTGATCTGGGGATCGAATACGCTGACCTCGAACCCACATCTATGGCCCTTTATTAAGCGCGCACGCGCTGCCGGTGCGCGTGTGATAGCCATCGATCCGTATCGCTCACGAACGGCAGCGCAATGCGATGAGCACTTGGCGATCAATGTAGGTACCGACGCCGCACTCGCGCTGGGCATGATGCATGTGATCTTCCGCGAGGGCTTGGAGGATCGGAGCTATCTTGAGCAATACACGGTCGGTGCGCAGGAGCTACGGCAGCGCGTGCTCGAATACCCGCCCGAGCGCGTGGCCGAGATTACGGGCCTGCAAGCCAGCCGCATTGCGGCGCTGGCCCAGCAGTATGCGACCGAACAACCAGCCGTTATTCGGGTTAACTATGGTCTGCAGCGGCATGCCGGTGGTGGCATGGCCGTACGGACGATCGCCTGCTTACCGGCGGTCGTCGGCGCATGGCGTCAGCCGGCTGGTGGCATCTTGCTTTCATCGAGTGGCAGCTTTCCGCTCAACGTCGCTGCACTAGAACGGCGCGACTTAGTACCAGCGGGAACGCGCACGATCAACATGAATCAACTCGGCGCGGCCTTGACCACCACGGATGATCCGCCAGTCAAAGCACTGTACGTTTATAACTCGAATCCAGCCGCCGTCGCACCCGATCTGGAAGCGGTCCAGCGGGGCTTGCTACGCGACGATTTGTTCGTGGTGGTGCATGAGCAGTTTATGACCGATACGGCCGATTATGCCGATATCCTGCTGCCGGCTACGACCCAACTCGAACATTGTGATATTCACAAAGCGTATGGACACCTGTATCTGCTATGGAATGAGCCTGCCATCGCACCCTTGGGTGAGGCATTGCCCAATACCGAGGTGTTCCGGCGACTGGCCGCTCACATGGGCTTCGATGATCCATACTTTCAAGATAGCGACGAAGAGTTGGCGCGACAGGTGTTAAGCAATGATCACCCGGCGTTGCAAGGCATCACGCTTGAACTCCTCAAGGAAAAAGGCTGGGTACGCCTCCAGCTGCCGCAAGAGTTCGCCCCCTTCGCTGCAGGCCGCTTTCCGACGCCCTCGGGCAAGTGCGAGCTAATGTCCCAGCGGATGGCGGATGATGGCCTTGAGTCGCTGCCAACCTATACTCCGCCACGCGAAAGTGCCACAACGAATCCAGAACTGGCAGCGTGCTATCCGTTAGCCCTGCTATCGCCCCCGGCTCATCACTTCCTGAACACAACCTTTGTGAACGTGCTGCAGCGCTTTGAAGGCGAGCCAACGCTCGAAATTAACGCGGTTGACGCCCAGGCGCGTGGCTTGATCATGGGTGATATGGTGCAGGTATGGAATGACCGGGGGAGCTTTGAGGTCAAGGCAGTGATTACCGACCGCGTTAAGCCGGGGGTCATCGTCACACCTTCGATATGGTGGCGGAAGCTGGCCGGAGATGGCCGCAATGTCAATATGACCACTGGCCAAGCACTTTCGGATATGGGCGGTGGAGCGACCTTTTATGACAATTTGGTAGAGGTCGCCAAGCGCCCACGCGAATCCGTTGTAGAATAAAAACCGGTTGGTCGCAGCATGCGTAGGTAGTTGAAAGGGAAGATGCGTGGCTCGTCGCGAAACGCAGGATCGCGCGGAGACTCGGGCAGATGATGATCAGTTGATTGCTCGGGTTGCCGCAGGTGATCGCAGCGCCTTCGATGCATTGTACGAGCGCTATGCCTCGGCTGTGTTTGGTTTGGCCCTGAAAGTCCTACGCGAACGTGAAGCAGCGGAAGAAGCGGTCCAAGAAGTTTTCTGGCGTGTTTGGAAGCGCGCGGCAAGTTTCGACCGATCGCGGGCCTTCGCGCCTTGGTTGTTCGGCATCGCCCATAATTATTGTATTGATGAACTTCGCCGCCGCAAGGTCCGGCCCCAGGTAGTCTACGAAGATGACGAGCATCCGATCCTGAGCGAAATTCCGGGCGACGCCGATATCGGTGCCGAGGCTGTCATGGCCGAGCAGCGCGGACTGGTACGGGCAGCACTCGATCGACTACCGCCTGAACAGCGGGAAGCATTGATGCTGGCCTACTTCAGTGGGTTAACACAACAGGAAATTGCGACCCAGTTAGGTAATCCGTTAGGCACGGTCAAAACGCGCATGCGTCTAGGATTACAAAAATTGCGTACACTGCTACAAGGGCATCAACTCGTTGAAGAATAAGCATCGATTTTAGGACACCATGCTGCGTATGAAAGAAACCATCCATATCGACGATGAAGCGGCGGCGTATGCGCTGCATGCTTTGCCGGACAGCGATGTTACGGCAGTTGAAGCGCATGCCAAGCACTGCCCACCGTGCCAGCAAAAGCTGAACGACTCGGTCGAGACGGCTCAGCTGCTGGCACTGGCAGCGGTAGCGCAGCAACCGCCGGGGTGGTGCAAAAGCAGCCTGCTGCAACGGATCGAACGTGAATCATTCCTGACACGACCGGCGCGTTCGCCACAAAGCCGCACGCGGTTGGCAAGCTGGATGCCGATGGTAGCCGTGCTGGCCTTGTTCTCGCTGTGGAACATGCGGATGCAAAGCGAGGTGAATGCAAGCCGGGCGGAGGCGGCGGCTGCACAACGCAGCTCTACGACGATCCAGGCCACGATGCGGCAGAATGCGATGACCATGGCTATGCTGGCGCAGTCACAGGCCACTCGCCCATTAAGTGCGAAAAGTCCCGCTGCCCAGGGAGCAGAAGCATGGATGCACATGACCAACGGGCAAAGTGGCGGCGTGATCATTGTGAAGAATCTCCCAGCACCACCTCCCGGCAAGGTATACCAGATCTGGGTGGCGCGCGAGGGTGTGAAGGAACCGTGCGAAAGTTTCATCAGCGTTGAGCCGATGCAACCGGTCGCGGTGCATGCGCCGCAAGCCCTAGACAGCTATAAGTGGATCATGATTACCCTGGAAGATAGCAGCGGTAGTCACGCTCAGCCGAGCGATCAAACGATCTTGTTTGGCGACCTTTAACGTTACCAAATGTGCACTTAAAACCAAGCGGGCGAGCCTTCGCGACTCGCCCGCTCTGCGTGCCGGGTCCACTACCTGCGCGGTGGCTCGTTGAAGTTCCGATTATCACCCATATTCGGCCCCTGCAACGGTTGCGTAGGCGGCACCGGCCGTGGGGCTGCCGGGGACGGCACCGGAGGGGTGCCGGTCGCAGGCATGGCCGGCATCGCACCCTGCGCAGGCTGTGGCATGGCTCGTCCCCCAACGGCGGGTGCCTGACTGGCCTGCGGCAATTGGGCCGGGGTAGTGGGCACCGGTTGCGGTGGTAACTGAGGACGTTGGGGCGTTGATGCCTTACCATCATCCGCCTTCCGTGCCTCAACTTCTTCCAGCGAGCTCATCAAACCCAAGAAAGGCTTGATGATATCCATGGGGAATGGAAACAAGATCGTTGAGTTTTTCTCGGCGGCGATCTCCGTGAGGGTTTGGAGGTAGCGCAGTTGCAAGGTCACCGGCTCGTGCGCCACAATGTCGGCAGCTTCAGCTAACTTGATCGATGACTCGAACTCACCTTGAGCATGAATAATCTTGGCGCGCCGTTCGCGCTCAGCTTCGGCTTGCCGTGCCATGGCCCGCTGCATACTCTGCGGCAGCTCCACATCTTTGATCTCGACGATCGAGACCTTGACGCCCCACGGCTCGGTCTGCTCGTCGATAATATGTTGAATTTCACTGTTAATACGCTGCCGGTCGGCCAGCAAGGTATCCATATCGACCTTCCCGATCACACCGCGCACCGTCGTTTGGGCAATCTGCATCGTCGCCCGAATATAATCCATCACATTAACGACCGCTCGCGACGGGTCGATGACGGCAAAATACAAGACCGCATTCACCTTGATAGTAACATTATCGAGTGTGATTACTTCCTGGCCCGGCACATCCATCGTCAGCGTACGCTGGTCCACACGCACCATGCGCTCAATCGGCGGCCACACGAAGAACAAACCTGGGCCACGCGCCGCTACCAAACGGCCCAGCCGAAAAATAACGCCCCGCTCGTACTCTGGGATGATGCGGACTGCTGCGAAGAGGTACATGACCCCGATAAACAGCAATGCCGCCACACAGATCACACCTGCTGCACCGTTCATAGGGCAAGCCTTTCGTTCTAAACTGCCGGGGCCACATTGGTGGCTTCCAACGGCAGCACATACATGCGTAGCTCAGCTACGCCGCCAATGCGGACGAACTCACCAACTTCAAAGGGGCCGCGGTCGCTCCAAGCCTGCCATAAGGCCCCGTTCACAAAGACCATTCCATCAGGATCGATGCGCTCCCGCACCTCTGCCACTTGGTCGATCAACGCCGCCAGGCCGGTCACTGGTCGCCGCCGACGAACACTCAGCGCCAGCCCAACCAGCGCGGCCATTGCCGCGCCAACCACCACCACCGTGCCGACCAACGCGAGCGGGGCTACTGCCAACCCCGGATTACGGCTCGGATCATTCAGCCACAAGGCACCCACCACTAGTAAGACCAAGCCCCCTGCTGCCAGCCCACCAT
>JACDGP010000169.1 GCA_013821605.1 Herpetosiphonaceae bacterium | reverse complement strand
CGCGCCAACCACCACCACCGTGCCGACCAACGCGAGCGGGGCTACTGCCAACCCCGGATTACGGCTCGGATCATTCAGCCACAAGGCACCCACCACTAGTAAGACCAAGCCCCCTGCTGCCAGCCCGCCGTGCGCCAACACCAGCGGCTCCGCACACAAGAGCACCAATCCGCCCAGCAAGGCAATGATTGCCAGCGGGCGCACCTGTGCCTCCCATAAACCATAGAGCGCGGCAATGAGCAACACGACGCCACCCACGCCTGGCACAGTCACGCCGGGCGCCGATAACTCCAACCCCAGAGCCAGGGCTGCAAGCACCAAGCAAAGAAAAGCAACCGTCGGCAGTGCTAAGAGTTGGCTTACCATTTCCCACGCCGTTGCGTCCACCGTTACGACCCGTGCCCCCAGCGTCCGCACCTGGCGCGACGTCCCATCGCCAAGTTTGACGATACGTCCTTCCAGCGTTTGAAGCAGCTCAGTTTCATCGGCTGCCACCACATCGATCACCGGCGGCGTAGCAGCCTGCGCCTCCTCGGAACTAATAATCGCGCCCGCACGGGCCGCACGGTCGGCCCAATCAGCATTACGACCATGCTCAAGCTGCCAACCGCGCAGCGTCGTTGCAAAATCATCAACCACCTGTTGTTGTGTGGTCGCCGAGAATGACGAACTAACATCAACGAGCGGCTGGGCAACGCCAGCGGACGTGCCGGGTGCCATCGCAGCAATATGTGCTGCAGTCAGCAGCAAGGCACCGCCTGCACCACCCTTGGTGCCACGTGGTCCGATCCAGACCACGACCGGAATATGCGCAGCCGCGGCTTCACGGGCCAGGGGTCGCGCCACATCCATGACCGCCCCACCATCACTGATCTCGATCAGCAGCGCCTGCGCATCGGCCGCAGTTGCCTCCGTCAACGCGCGGCTAATCAAGCGCGCTGCCGGAGCCGTCAGGCCATGCGCAGCCTCCACGCGGTAGATGGTACCTTCTGCTTGCGCCCCCACCAGCGAACTGAACGAGCATACGACAAGCAACCACAGCCACAGGATTTTCGTTCGCATACGGGAATCTACGCAGAACTCGTCGAATGGTTGCTCCTGCCGCATGGTTACTTCGGCTCCTCCTGCGGCAGCACGCGCTTTACGCGGCGCTCGAATTCGCTACGGGGCAGCATCACTTTGTGCTCGCATGTTAGGCAACGAATGCCGATGTCAGCTCCGACCCGTACAATGCGCCAGCGGTCGCCGCCACAGGGATGCAGTTTGCGCATCTGCACAATATCGTCAACGTGGAGTTCAAGCGGCGCGGCCATTGAGCTCCTCAGCCACAAGCATCACGTTCATTTTTCGCTACCCGTTTTGTGCTGCCGTTCCTCGTACTTGGCTTGCTCCCAAAGCCGGTCTTTGGCTTGGAGATCGAGACTTGTGAGATCGCCGTCCTCTTGGCCTGCCAACTCCTCGATGCGGACGAAGCGGCGGCGGAATTTAGCATTCGCCTCACGTAAGGCGGTCTCGCCGTCCAGGTCGAGCCAGCGCGCCAGATTCGCCAGCGAGAACAAAACATCACCGAATTCTTCTTGCAACTGGTCGCGTTGCGCCGGGTCGTTGGCGTTGACCGCACGGAGCTCTCCAAGCTCTTCTTCGATCTTATCCCAGATACCGGCCAGGTCGGGCCAATCAAAGTCAACCTTGGCGGCTTTGTGGGTCAACTGTTGCGCCGTCGCTAAGGCGGGTAACCCTTTCGGCACGCCATCCAGAATACTTTTGCGCTGCTTGCCTTGGGCTGCGTGTTCTTGCTGCTTGATGGCATCCCAGTTACGCAAGACCTCGGCACTGTCGCTCACCGCAAGATCGCCGAAGACGTGCGGATGGCGACGAATCAGCTTCTCGGTGATATGGGTAGTTACATCACTAAAGTCGAAGGTACCGCTTTGACGGGCCAGTTCGCTATGCATCAAGATTTGCAACAGCAGATCACCCAGCTCTTCGCTGAGCGAGTGGGGGTCACCCTCGTCCAGCGCTTCCAAAACTTCGTAGGTTTCTTCCAGCAAGAATTGGCGGAGCGAGGTCGGCGTTTGCTGACGATCCCAGGGACAGCCGTTCGGTCCCAGCAGACGAGCCGTCACCCATTGCACACCTTCGATCTCACGCACCGCAGCATGTGGAGCCAGCGCAGGCAGATAGGCGGCGGTCAGATGGTCTAGATCGGTCTGGTGATCGATCTCATGCAACGGCACGACGCGCAGTTGCTCCTCCGGCAAACCGGCGTGGAGCACAAGACTCACCGGGTGATCGGCTGGATAGCGCGCCAGCAAGCTGAGCTTCGCTTCGGAAGCCACCCGCCGGTTATACAGCTGGATCAGCAGCGCCGGCTGGGTTGGAACGAGTGGAAAGGGCAGCAGCGGCGGCTGGTAGGGACCCACATGTTGAAGCTCGCACCAGGCGCGAGCAGCGGCATTTGTAGGCTGTTCGGCAGGCGGGGGCATAAGATCGAGCGCATCCAATAACTGTAGTCCCTGGCCGAAGGGATCGAGTTGCAGGGCATTGCAGACTGGCTCCACAAACGATAACCCAGCGATCAAGCGCACTGTGATGCCACGCTCGCGGGCCAGCGGCAGAATAGCGCGGGTCGTAGCCTCCGCGACGAGCGGATGACCGGGCACAGCGTAGGTGAGGTCGGCGTCCGCGCTATAGGTCACCACCTCGTGTGCGATCATGGCATACATCGTAGCAAAGTCGGACGCAGATTCATATAACGCATCAAACGAGCGCGCCGTCGCCAGGGTCGGCAAGGCTGCGACGGTCGGATGGATACGCGTACGGAGCCAAAGCACCGGATTGGTCGCCAGGTGGGCACGAGCTTGTTCGGTCAACAGTTCGGCCGGACCGGGTCCTAGCCCTAACAGAGTTAAGGTTGGCATAATATCTTCGCGTAGGTAGCAGCAACTGCCGCTACACCATAGTATAAAGCGGAACGACACCGGCTGCATCCACTCAACTTTTGACATGCTGCATCTGGCTGCATACAATGAGGAATCGGCGGGCACATATGAAGCTTGCCAGCATGACGTGTGCATCAAATATTGAAGTGCATCTCGGAGCCGTATGACCGAAATTCTCGATGGCCGACCGGTGGCCGCTGCGATCAAGCATGAGTTGCAATCAACCATCGCAGCCATGGCCAGCCCACCCAGCCTAGCCATTCTGCAAGTAGGTACTGACCCGTCCGCCGCGTGGTATGTACGCTCGATTAAGCGGGCGACCGAAGGGGTGGGCATGCGCTTCCACCATGTTCATTTACCCCAGGAGGTTGATCAAAGGAACGTGATCGGCGCCGTGCAACAGTTGAGTGCTGATGCTACAATCAGTGGCATCATTGTGCAGTTGCCGCTGCCACCGAACATCGATGCAAACCTGGTCATCGCAGCCCTCGATCCACGCAAAGACGTAGACGGACTGCATCCGCTTAACGCCGGACGGCTCACACAAGGGCTACCGAGCTTGCTACCGAATACACCGGCGGGCGGCATCGAACTGCTGCATTATTACGGACTGCCCATCGCGGGCCAGCAGGCGGTCGTCGTGGGACGCTCCAACGTCGTTGGCAAGCCCATGGCACTGCTGCTGTTACAGGAGCAGGCCACCGTGACGATCTGCCATTCGCACACCCCTGATCTCCCTACCGCCACCCGTAGCGCCGATCTGCTCGTGGTCGCAATTGGTCGTCCCGCCATGGTAACGGGCGCGATGATCAAACCCGGCGCGACCGTCATCGACTTTGGGATCAACGAACGCGATGGCAAGGTCGTGGGCGATGTCGAATGGTCAAGTGCGGTCGAGGTCGCCGGGGCGATTACGCCCGTACCGGGCGGTACCGGCCCCATGACCAACGCGCTCCTGCTGCGCAACACCCTGGCGGCTCACCTCAAGCTTCAACAAGGCGAGTAGGTGAGCAATCGATTTCCGTTCATGCTATGAGCTATCGGGTTCGTGGCAGGCTAACGACGGGCTTAAGCCTCATTGCCGGTTTGCTGCTGGTACGGCTGGTGCTATTGTTATTCGCAGTACGACCATCGAACCCAGTGGCAGCAGGACTGTTATGGCTTTCCGCACCACTCGTTTGGCCTTTTGGCATGCTTGACCAGCTGGCGCACCAGACACGCTGGGGTGCTCGTCTGGAACTGGCAACTGTGGCAGCCTTGGTCGTGCTGACGCTGCTGATCGGTGTCTGTCACCGGTTGGAGCAAGGAGACTACCGTGGCTGAAGGGTTGATGTCGGTGCTACGCACCTTTGCCGTATTATTTGTGATCGCCGCCGTGGTGGGACTGATCGGCTTCATGTTGATCGCACGCCGCCTGCGGCGGATTCAACTCGTACCCAACGCCGATTTCGTGCAAACCTTGCGGGCTGTACCGTTCGGGTTGGTATTGGCGCTTGACCTGCTTGATTTCGGCTTGAATATTTTCTCTGCCCCCGTTACCTGGATCTTGCTCAGCCGCTATAAACTGCAGGGGCTGCGCACGTTTGCCGTCATTAAAGACCTTATTCCGTTCGATGGGCCGTTACCACTGATGTCACTCGCCTGGATTGGCGTCCGCGTCTTGGGGCTGGGACACCTACCGGGCAGCGCGGCTCCAATCCTTGAAGCTGACGAAGTGGAGCCGGGCCGCTATATTCCCCGTACCGGGAGGTAACTGTTGGATCTGTTGACACTGCTCGTTTTGTTGGTGATTGCCGGCATTTGTGGCTCGATCGCAGAGTTGCTAGTTGGATTCAGTCCTGGTGGCTTCATGGTCTCGATCGTGATTGGAGTAGTTGGGGCCTACCTCGGCAGCTTCCTGGCCCACCAGTTTGGTCTACCAAACATTCTTAGTATTACGGTGGGGCCGGAACCCTTTGACTTGGTGTATGCGACACTCGGTTCGATCATCTTGCTAGCGGTTATTAGTTTGCTACGCGGGGGTCGGGGTAGGCGCTTTGCTCGTCGCCGCAGGTTTTAAGCATCAGGCTAAGGCGCACTTGGCATATCGTTCTGCACTCATAACGAACAAGGAGCACAATTCATGAGTAATCGCGATCAAACGGGGCTGCACGCACCCCAGGATAACCTTCCGCTTGAGCTAACGTCGACATCACAGCCTGGTATGGATGCCGATGATGTACCCGCGGCGCTGTTCGCCAATAATCCCGACGAAACGGCCTATATCGATCAAAGCGATGTCGGACGGAGCGAAGGCTCAACAATGACCGATGTGTATGAGGGCAACGCCGATACGGCTCATACTTCCGATGGTACGGACGACTTCGATATGCTGGTTGAGCGTGAACTGCGCGCCGGAGAAACGCAGGACAGTATGGAAGCCGTCGAAGAAGGGTTGACATACGTACCACCTTCCGATCCTCCGATGAGCCTCGACCCGGATGGTGGCACCGGCCACGATCTCGACGATCCGGAAGATGATGACGATACGACAGCACGTATACGTGCCGCACTCCAAAGTGATAGCTCGACGATCGGCTTGGTAAGCCGTTTGAAGATCGCCACAATTGGCAGTACCGTCGTTGTACGGGGTGAGGTCGATGATCTGGATGACACCGATAATATCGTGGCCGTGATCAGCGAAGTACCAGGCGTTGAAGCCGTGCGCGACGAAACGACGGTGCGGGGACTGTAAGTCCTGGCGCTTCAACTGCGCACGGTAATCGTGGCTTGGAGCAGATCGAGGGCAGCCGGTGAGCCCACAATGATCGGGGCGGGAGCGGAGCGACCATCAAGTAGCGGACCGAGTTCGACCGGTAAGTCCGAACCAAGGTAGCGCGCCGCCCCACCGGCGCGCTCCAGGATCGCAAAGGTTGCAGCGACGTCCCAAATCTTGACGCGGCCCAACAATGCGCCAGCTGCTTTACCGTGTGCAACATAGCTCACATACGCTGCCGCCGAGCCGAGCACCCGAACTTTGCCACGATAGTCACAGCGGTAGCGCCGGTGAATGTTGGATGGGACACACATCCAGGCTTCGGTATCATCCAATTGGGTGTCAGCCGCAACCGTTATCGGCTCCCCATTAAAGAGTGCCGGACCACTGAGGTCAGCTTCGTACCACTCATCCAACAGCGGCATATAAAAGCAGCCGAGCACCGGCACATTGTTGTATAGCAGCCCGACTGAGATACCCCAGATCGGCAACCCGTAGCCGAAGTTTGTGGTACCGTCGATCGGGTCGAGCGCCCATACATAGGGTGAACTCCCGCCACTCACTCCTTGCTCTTCACCCAGAATCATATGGTCCGGATAAGCCGCGCGAATGCGTGTGCGCAGCAACGTTTCGATCTGCTCGTCGGCAACTGTCACTGGGCTGTGATCGGCTTTACGCCGCATCGCGACATGGTTATACGACTGGCGTGCGATCTGGCTGGCTTCGGCGACCCAGTTATGAACGGTTGCCAGCATCAATGCGGCCGGCTCCGCCACATATGATAAAGGGCAATTGAGCCCGCCGTGGCTGCATTGAGCGAGGCCACATGGCCACGCATCGGCAGCTTCATTAAGAAGTCGCAGTGTTCACGCACCAGGCGCGCCAGCCCCGATCCTTCAGCTCCTACCACCAGCCCCAGCGCACGGTTGAGATCGACCTGGTCGAACTCCTGCGCGCGCTCGTCATCTTCCAGACCAACGATCCAAATATCATGCGTTTTGAGCTCCTCAATGGCCTGGTTCAGATTCGTGACCTGCGCGACCAGCAAGTGCTCGACGGCCCCGGCCGAGGCGTTGACCACCGATGGTGTGACGGCGGCGGCGCGGCGATCGGGAAAAATGACGCCGTGTACACCGACCGCATCGGCGGTGCGCAGCAACGTTCCCAAATTCTGCGGATCCTGTAGATGATCGAGCAGCAGCACCAGCGCTGGCTCGTTGCGCTCAGCAGCTAGGCCAACCATCTCATTGATCTCAACATAGGGATACGCACCTACCTCCAGCGCGACGCCCTGGTGGTTCACACCCTCGGTCATGTCGTCCAGCACCTGCCGGTCACCGTAGGCAACCTCGATTCCGGCGTCGTCGGCCAACGCTTCGAGCTCGACGATGCGCTCATCGACCTTGACGCCATCCGCGACCAGCAGGCGCTTAATCTTACGACGTTTGGCCCGCAAGCTTTCACGCACGGCGTTGCGACCATAGATGAGTTCGGTAGCCCGCTGCGCTGCGAACGAATTGCCCTGAGGCTGATCACGGCGTTGCGGGCCGCGCGCATTGTTCCTCAACGTTTCGACCTCCTATAGTCCAAAGGCATTGCGTAGCTTGCCGAAGAAGCCACCTTCATGGCCCTCAACACTACCACCAAACTCAGTCGACAGCTCTTCCATGAGCTGGCGCTGCCGGTCGTTGAGTTTGGTTGGGACGGCAATGCGCGTGACCACAATTTCGTCACCACGACCGTTACCCCGCAGGAAGGGCACACCTTTGCCTTTAATGCGGAACATCGCCCCGTGTTGGGTCCCGGCCGGCACGGTCAGCGGCTCATCACCGTCAACTGTCGGCACTTCAAGCTCGGTCCCAAGCGTCGCCTGTGCAATATTGAGCGATAGTTCCAGCACGATATCATTGCCTTCGCGCTGGAACAACTTGTGAGGCTTAATATCCAGCGTCACGTACAGGTCGCCGGGCTGCCCACCCCGCGCGCCACCCTCGCCCTCGCTTCGCAGCTTGATCTGGGAACCCTCATCGACACCCGCCGGAATTTTAACCGACAAGGTTCGTTGCGCCGCCTTACGTCCCTGACCACGGCAATCATGGCAGGGCACCGAGATCTTCTTACCGGTCCCATTGCACTCATCGCAGGCCATCACCGTCAGCATATTAAACAACGGTGCCCGGACCCGCACTTCGCCCGTGCCGTTGCATTTGGGACACTTCACCGGATCGTGACCGGGCTCGGCTCCCGTACCGCCGCAGGTCATACACTCTTCCAAGCGCTTAAAGCTGATCTCTTTTTCGACGCCGAAGACAGCTTCTTCGAACTCGATCTGTAAATGATAGCGCAGGTCGTTGCCCCGAATGCCGCGCTGCGCACCGCCACCGGCCTGTCGGCCCTGCTGCCCAACGAAGGCATCAAAGATCGTTGAGAAGATATCGCCGCCCCCGAAGCCACCAAAAGGATCGCCGCCACCCCCGCCGGCACCACCGACCGCAGCATGACCATAGCGATCATACAGCGCACGCTTGTCGTCGTCCGACAGCACCTGGTAGGCTTCGTTGATTTCCTTAAAGTTCGCCTCGGCATCCGCAGCTTTGTTCTGGTCTGGGTGGTATTGACGAGCTTTCAGACGAAATGCTTTTTTTATTTCGTCAGCGCTGGCACCTTTTTGCAAGCCCAGCACTTCATAATAGTCACGTTTCGCTGCGTTTGACATCACCGTTGCTCCATCTGTAACACGAACGATCCTTTACTCGTCAATCAACGACCTCATCCTCGGTCTCGGCCTCGGGCACCGGCCGCTCATCATCCTCGCCATCGCTTGGCGCTGTCTCGGCGGCTTGTGGTTCCGGCTCCGGCACGAGTCGCAGTGCTGCATCGGCTAACTGGGTCACGTTGTTACGGATCGCCTCAAGATCATCGCCATCCTTGGAGCGGCGCAGATCGGCGATCAGCGCCTCGATCTCATCACGCAACGCCGGGTCAACGCTTGCCCCATACGTGCGCAACTTGCCCTCAGCACTATAAATCGCACCATCAGCCTGATTGACGACCGCAACCCGCTCACGTTGCGCCTCATCAGCCACACGGTTCGTCTCGGCCTCGCCGATCATTTGCGCGATCTCGTCGTCGCTCAGCCCCGATGATGGACGGACAGTGATGCTCTGGGAGTGGCCCGTAGCCTTATCTTGCGCTTCCACATGCAACAGCCCATCCGCATCAATATCGAAGGTGACTTCGATCTGCGGCACAGCCCGTGGGGCTGCCGGGATGTTGGTCAGTTCAAAAGTGCCGAGCAATTTATTGTTGGCAGTCTGAGGTCGTTCACCCTGATACACCTTGATCTCAACTGCCGCCTGGTTATCACTGGCCGTCGAGAAGATTTGCGAGCGCTTGGTCGGAATCGTCGTATTGCGCTCGATCAGTGGAGCCATGATGCCACCTCTGGTCGCGATGCCCAGTGTCAACGGCGTAACGTCGAGCAGCAGCACGTCTTTGACTTCGCCGGCCAAGACGCCGCCCTGAATCGCAGCACCCAGTGCCACGACCTCATCGGGATTGACACCCTTGCGCGGCTCTTTCCCAAAGAATGTCTTGACCGCTTCCTGCACCGCCGGCATACGCGTTTGACCACCGACCAGAATGACGGTATCGACGTCGCCGGCCTTGATGCCCGCATCCTTGATCGCTTGCTCAACCGGCTTAAGCGTGCCTTCAATTAAATCCTGCGTGAGTTGCTCCAGCTTGGCGCGTGACAGCGTGGTTTGTAAATGCTTGGGGCCCTGAGCATCGGCTGAAATAAAGGGTAAGTTAATCTCGGCCTGCAGCACGGTCGAAAGCTCTTGCTTCGCTTTTTCAGCAGCTTCTTTGAGCCGCTGCAAAGCCACACGATCGTTGCGCAGATCAATATGCTCGACGCGTTGGAACATTTCCAGGAGATAGTCCATGACCCGCTGGTCAAAATCGTCACCACCCAAGTGAGTGTCACCGTTGGTAGATTTGACCTCAAAAACCCCCTGCGCCAGATCCAGGATCGAAATATCGAAGGTGCCACCACCCAGGTCATAGACCGCAATCGTTTCGTTGGTCTCAGCGCCCTCATTAAAGCCATACGCCAAGGCAGAAGCCGTCGGCTCGTTAATAATGCGCAACACATCCAGGCCGGCGATTTTGCCGGCATCTTTGGTCGCCTGGCGCTGACTATCATCGAAATAGGCCGGCACCGTGATAACCGCCTGAGTCACCGGGCCACCTAAGTAGGCTTCGGCATCAGTCTTGAGCTTTTGTAAAATCATCGCCGAGATTTCTTGTGGTGCATACTCCTTGCCGCCTAGCAGCACGCGTACATCGCCGTTCGGCGCTGCAGCCAGTTTATACGGCATCAACTCACGGTCACGTGCGACAGCCGGGTCCTCGAGCTTACGTCCCATGAAGCGCTTGATCGAAAAAATAGTATTCTCAGCATTCGTGATCGACTGGCGTTTCGCTACCTGACCGACCATCCGCTCGCCGCTCTTGGAAACGGCTACGATCGACGGCACGGTCCTCGCTCCTTCGGCGCTCGGAATCACGACCGGATCGCCACCTTCCAGCACTGCAACGACACTGTTGGTAGTACCCAGGTCAATACCTATGACTTTTCCCATGTCCCTCTTACTCCTGACCGACCTTAACCATCGCCGGGCGCAACACGCGGTCATGCAGCGTATAGCCCCGCCGCAGTTCCGCCGTTACCTTACCGGCCTGCTCAACTCCGGCATCTTCGTTCATCACCGCCTCGTGCTGGTTTGGATCGAAAGGCTTGCCTAATGCTTCGATTGGCTTAACCCCTTCGCCTTCGAGCATAAGGAGCAGCTTGCGTTGCACACCTTGCAGACCGCTAAACCAAGGCGTGGCAGCTACGTCACTGGGGACATGTTGCATAGCCAGATCAAGATCATCCAGCAATGGCAAGAGTTTCATCAGCAGCGAGGCACCAGCATTACGAATGAGATCGATACGCTCCTGATCAGCCCGTCGCTTATAGTTCTTTAAATCCGCCGCTGCTCGCAGATATTGGTCTTTATATGAGGCACCATCCTGCTCCAGCTGTGCCAAACGTGTCTGAAGCTCATCGGCGCTAAGTGTTGTCGTCGTCGCCGCATTCGTCGTCTCTTCGCCGTTGGTTGTACCGACACCTATAGTTTGTTCTTCCATTCTTTAGCTCCCTCTCCTCCTAGTTGACGTCAAAAGCTGACCGATAGTTGCCACCATCGCCCGCCTTACTCATCACGGCTCTTATCACCATACATCTCAGCCAATAGTTCACTCATCACCGTAGAAATATAGCGCACCGTCGATATCGAGCGCGGGTAGGCCATCCGCGTCGGGCCAATGATGCCTACAATCCCGGCCATATTTTGACCACGACCATAGCGCGACAGAATAACACTATAATCACGCATTTTATCTAGTCCATGCTCACCACCAATGATCACCTG
>JACDGP010000033.1 GCA_013821605.1 Herpetosiphonaceae bacterium | reverse complement strand
GTTCCAGGGTGTGGGTCTTATGACCGGTTCGCCAATGACTGGACAGTCCTTCTGGGCAACGGTCGGCGTGATTGTGCTGATCGTTGGTGTTGTGCTGTGCGTCTTTGGCCTGCGCCGCAGGGCCGCGCGCCCACCGATGTAGGTCGTACTCATGACGACTGAGGCTCGACGGCCTGTGGTAGAGACTCCTAAACCACGATTGCGAGGGTGGTTTCATGGAGCAGCGGCACTAGGATCGCTCCTCGTTACGATCACGCTGGTTGCACGCACGCGTAGCGACCCGGTGCGCTGTTTCTCGCTGCTGGTCTTCGGCCTCAGCATGATCGAGCTGTATGGCCTGAGTGCCGTCTACCACATTGGTAACTGGCAGCCTGGTCGCCAGCGGGTGCTACGCGCCGTCGATCATGCCAATATTTTCGTGTTGATCGCCGGGACGTATACACCCATTTGCGTCAACCTGTTTGCAGGCCGGCTGCGGATCACTGTGCTCCTTTTGATCTGGACGCTCGCGCTGGCTGGTGTACTCTGTGCCGTGCTAACACTGCGCCTGCCGCGCTGGGTCTCGACCGGGCTGTATATCATCATGGGCTGGATTGCGTTGGGGACACTTCCGTGGCTGCTTCATCTGCTGCCGTGGCCGGCCTTGCTGCTGCTGGGAGCAGGCGGCGCGCTATATAGCATTGGAGCTGTGATCTACGCACTGCGACGGCCCAATCCACTACCGTACATCTTCGGCTTTCACGAAATCTTCCATTTGTTTACGATTGCCGGCGGCGCGGCCTTTGTGATCGTGATCTGGATCTGGGTTGTACCATTTCCACGGGGCTGATGTCACCAGCATGGGTCGCTACGAGTCAGCGACAGGCGGAGCGGAACGGGAGACTGTCTCGGAGCGCTCAAGAGCCCGTCGAGACCGGAGCTTGGGCAGAGCGGCGCGCACACGCGGCAGGCGCAGCACGAGCAGCAGGGCGACAGCGACGCCGTAGAGCAGCGGCTGGCGGATGTCGGCCTTCACCGACCAGACGAAATGGAGGATGACCACCGGTGCCGCGAGATAGACCAGCTGGTGGAGCTTCTTCCAGCGTTTGCCTAACCGTCGCATCCAGCCGCGCGTTGAGGTTAGGGCCAGCGGCGCGAGCAACAGGAAGGCACTCAAGCCGGCGATGACATAGGGCTTCTCGGTGACCGCCTGTATGATATCGTCGTAAACCAGACCGTAATCCAGAACGAAGAAGATGAAGACGTGGATGCTGGCATAGAAAAAGGCATACAGGCCAAGCGGACGGCGCGCCGACACGGACTGCTTGAAGCCGAAGATCCGGTTCGCCGGTGAGCAGACGAGCGACAGGATCAGCAGGATTAGGGCCGTTTTACCCGTGCGCTGCGTGGCCTCCTGGATCGGGTTGAAGGTCAGATGGTGCAAGAAATAATCACGGACCAGCACGACCAACGGCACCAGAGCACCGAGATGGACTGCAAGGCGGAGCCAGTTTTTCCTAAGCACCGGCATCAAAAGCTCGTCCGCAGATTCATACCGGTGTATAACTGAGCAACTTCTTCCGCATAGCCGTTGAACAACAACGTTTTGCGGCGGCTCGTCTCACCGATGCGGCGCTCGCTCGACTGTGACCAGCGGGGATGCGGTACGTTGGGATTAACGTTGGCATAGAAACCATACTCATCGGGCGAGGCCGTCATCCACAGCGAGGTCGGCTGCTCGGCGACGAGATCGATCTTGACGATGGCCTTGACGCTCTTGAAGCCGTACTTCCATGGCACCGCCAAGCGGAGTGGTGCTCCATTCTGCGGCGGGAGCGGCTTGCCATAGAGACCGGTGACCATGAGGGCCAGATCATTCATGGCTTCATCCAGGCGCAGGCCATCGACATACGGCCACGAGTAATAGCTATCATGCTGGCCTGGCATCTCCTGCGGCCGGCTGATGGTGGTAAACCGCACATATTTGGCCTGCGCGGTGGGCTCGACCTCGGCCAGTAGCTTACGGAGTGGAAAGCCCTGCCAGGGAATGACCATCGACCAGCCCTCGACACAACGATGGCGGTAGATACGCTCCTCGACGGGAAAACGCTGCAACAGCTCCTCGGTTGCATATGTTTTGGGCTTGGCGACGAAACCGCCGACCGCCACCGTCCAGGGCTTCGTCGTAAAGTTCCGCGCCAGAGCGGCGACCGGCTCTTTGTCGGTCGAAAATTCGTAGTAGTTGTTGTAGTTCGTAATCGCCTCATAGGGCGTTGATGGCTCGGCGGGCGTGCCGGGCTTGGGTGGATCGACGACGGCGGTCGTGGTCGCTGAAGCGGTGGTCGTGTCAGCGGTTGTTCCGCCACAGGCGCTCAAGATCAAGGCACCGGCGGCCAGCGCACCGGTCTGGCGCATAAATGCGCGGCGTGACCGGTACAACTCCTCGGGGGTGATCTCGGATGAACGTAGTTTGCTCAATGCTCGGTATCCTTCGTGGCATGCACCACCATTATTTCGACATACGCTCATTCCCCGATTCTAGATTGATGCCCCGTGTACAGCAAGTCAAGGAAGCGGATGGTACGGGGCCACATAATGACCATCTTGGGCTAGCACATTGGGGGAACACGGACTATCATTAGTTATAGGCAGCGTTGCCGCGTAGAGGTCTGGAGGTAAGCCATGCAGCTTGAAGATTTGAGCCCGAAGGCAGCAGCGGAACGTGAGCGCGGTCTGTTGAATACGCTCATGGACAGCATTCCTGATGGCATCTATTTCAAGGATACCGCCGGCCATTTCCTTAAGATCAACCAAGGCCAAGCGCGTAACCTGGGTATCACACAGGAGGCCGAGGCGCTGGGCAAGAGCGATTTTGACTTCTTCGATGCTGAGCATGCCGAGGCTTCGCGGCGTGACGAGCAACAGATCGTGGCGAGTGGCCAGCCCCTGCTTGATCGCCTTGAACACTATGTTGACAACGATGGTAAACCGGTCTGGGTCTCGACGACCAAGGTGCCGGCCTGGGATGCGCGTGGGCAGGTGCTGGGAATCGTCGGGATTTCGCGCGATATTACGGAGCTGATGGAGACTGCGGTTGCGCTGCGCCAAGCCAAGGATGAACTCGAAGTTCGGGTGGCGGAAGCGACGGCGGAGTTGCGGAGCACCAATCTGCGGTTACAACAAGAACTGGCCGAACGCTTGCAGGTGGAAGAGGCGCTCCGGGCTGCTGAGCAGGAACGGGCCCAGCTTTTGCTCAGCGAGCAAGCCGCGCGGGCAGAGGCGGAGGCAGCACTCGTGTTGCGGGATGAGTTCATCTCCATCGCTGCCCATGAACTCAAGACGCCGGTAACCTCCATGCTGGGGTATACGCAACTCCTCGCGAGTCGTATACAACGTGGCGAGATGACGAATGAACGGACGCAACGGGCACTCCAGGTGATTGGTGAGCAAACCACGCGTCTCTGGCAACTTATTACCTTGCTCCTTGATGCATCACGACTCCAGGTCGGGCACTTCATGCTCGACTGCCGCACCATGGACGTAGGTGCCCTCGTACGGCGCGTCGTGGCAGAGATCGATCCGGTGCTGGAGCGGCACACGCTCGTCACAGAGCTACCAGACACTGCGATCATGATCATGGGTGATGAGCTGCGACTCGAACAGGTACTGCAAAACGTCCTGCAGAATGCGGTCAAGTACAGTCCCCATGGCGGGCAAATCACACTGCGAGTTGAGCACACGGGAGCGGCGGTAGCCATTGCGGTCAGCGATCAAGGGATCGGCATCCCCGCTGAGGCAGCTGCGCAGCTCTTCACGCGTTTCTTCCGTGCCAGCAACATGGATAGTAGGCGGATCAGCGGGCTGGGGCTGGGTCTCTATATCGTCAAAGAAATTGTGGACCGGCATGGCGGAACCGTCGAGGTCCAAAGTATGGAAGGGCAGGGTAGTACCTTCACGCTGCGGCTACCCATCTCGTCAGGGCCAGTCCCACCATCATCCTCAGCACTCGGGTTTTAGGTTTTTTGCCGCTTGAGTATTAGGGCGACTTAAGCTAAACTTAACATTGGTCGTAGTTTCTACCTCGGGTCACACATCCGCAGGGCAATCGACTATCAACACCCGTAGACAACTCAAGGAGCACGAGCCATGAGCGGCCCCCGCACGAGCCAGTTGCCCCCGTCCGCCCAGTGGACCGGGCCGGCGCCTGAACAGCAGTTTTACCAACGGTACACAAGCGAGCAAGACAAGCAGCACACCAATGTGCACTATGAGCAGCCGCCGGAGTTCTTTACGACGATCACCGGTGGACGATGGAACGTATACTCCTGTAACCTGTGGGATACGGCAACGAGCGATACCGCCGCTCAGGAAGCTAAGCTGGATATGTTCGCGCAGCTGCTGGGGTTGCAAGCCGGCCAGCGCATTCTCGATGTCGGCTGTGGCTGGGCAGGACCCCTGGTGTATCTAAGCAAGACGTATGGCGTAGAGGGCGTTGGTCTCACCCTGTCGCCGACCCAGAAGCACTTCGCTGAGCAGCGTATCGCCAACGAAGCGGCGAATGTCAAGGTGATCGAGTGCCACTGGCGCGATTACGAGGATGACCGGCCCTTCGACGCGATCTTTACCGATGAAGTGATCGTCCACTTCGGCGATCTCGGTGGCTTCTTTGCCAAAGCGCACGCGTTGCTCAAACCCGGCGGTAAGTTCTTGAACAAGGAGTTGCATTTCAGTAGTAGCCAGCATACGGAGCAGTTAACCCGTAGTACCGTTTTCCTTAACGAAATCTACGGACTGACCGGCAACTACCGGCTGCTGTGGGACGAGCTAAAACTCCTGGACGCCAATCGCTTCGAACTTAACGAGATCCGGACGTTGCCGGGCTGGCAGTACCAGCAGCAGGTCCAGCGTTGGCAGGCCAACATGCATGCGCATAAAGATCGCCTGGAGTTCCTGGTGGGTGAGGAGCACTACCGTAACTTTCGCATCTATCTTAAGCTCGTCGGCAAAGTCTTCGCCGGCCATGAGATGACGATTGATGTCGTCCTCTCCACCAAGCTCTAGCAGGAGGAGCAGGTGCATGTGCAAGAGGAGCCGAAGAACCTTCGGCACCTCTTGCGTGCTGCGCGAGTTTATCCCGGTGCGAGTGCGATGTGGCGCAAGTAGCCGAAGGTTACGGCGTGGCGCTGACGATGACGAAGGGCAGATACAGCTTGTACTGCGAAGGCACTGCCGTTACGGTGAGGTTGGTACCACCAGTGATCGTGCCTATGCTGGCGGTGATCGTGGTCGTACCCACCGCGTGACCCGTCGCCAGACCCTTGCTGCCGTCAGCATTCGAGATCGATGCGATCGTGGCATCAGCGGTTGTCCAGGTCGCACTGTTGGTCAGATCCTGGGTGCTCCCATCGGTAAAGGTGCCGGTTGCCACAAACTGCACGGTTGTGCCCGTTGCAATGCTTGGCGTAGTCGGTGTGATCGTGATGCTGCGCAGCGTCGGACCGACAATGACTTCTTGCACAGCGGTCGAGGTACTGCCCGCGAAGCTGACATCACCGTTGTACTGTGCGGTGAGGGTGTGCGTGCCGGCCAGCAGTGCTGTTGTCGGGACGGTACCATGGCCGCGTGCTAAGTTAATGGTTGCCAGCGGCGTGCTGCCATCATACACCGTCACGGTACCGGTCGGCGTTCCTTGAGCCGGGGGCACGGGGCTAACCGTCGCAGCTAAAGTAACCGCTTGGCCCGTGTTCGCCGGGTTGGGTGTGACCTGCAGCGTGGTGGTGGTTTGCAGGAAGGTGATAACTTCTTGCACGGGAGCCGAGGTACTGCCCCCGAAGGTGGTATCGCCGTTGTACTGTGCCGTGAGCGTATGGGTACCGGGTGTTAGCGCCGTCGTTTGGGCACTCCCTTGACCATTCGTTAAGACAAAGGTAGCTATCGACACGCCGCCATCATAGACCGTGACGGTGCCGGTCGGCAGTCCCTGAGCCGGGGGCACGGGGCTCACCTGTGCGGCTAAGGTCACCACTTGGCCAGCGCTCGCCGGGTTGGGTGTGACCTGCAGCGTGATGGTGGTTTGCGGGCCGACGATGACTTCTTGCACAGGAGGTGAGATACTCGCGTCGAAGGTGGCATCACCGCCGTAGTGCGCCGTGAGCGTATGTGTGCCGGTTGTCAGGGCTGTCGTTTGGGCACTCCCTTGACCATTGGCTAAGGGAATGGTTACCAAAATAGCGCTGCCATCATACACCGTGACGGTGCCGGTTGGTATGCCCAAGTCAGGGAACGACGCAGTAACCCCCACGGTGAGCGTAACTGCCTGGCCTCTGCTGGCCGGATTGGGCGTCGCTTGCAGGGTGGTGATAGTGCCGGTCGGCGAACCATACAGCTCGGCACTCGCGAGAAAGATGGCGTTGTTGAAGCCACCTGCGACGAGCACGAGGCCGTTCGCCAGCAGCGTCGCCGTGTGCAGGTAGCGGGCGGCGGTCATCGTCGCGGTCGCCGTCCATTTGCCGCTCGGCGGGTCGTACAACTCGGCACTCGCCAGCACGCCATCCGTTTTGTTAAAGCCACCGCTGACAAGCACCTGACCGGTCGACAGCAGCGTCGCCGTCTGATAGGTACGGGGCGTCGTCATGTTCCCGGTCCCGCTCCATTTGCCGCTTGCAGGGTCATACACCTCAGCCGTCGAGGTGCCATCGCTAAGGTCCAAGACATTGAAGCCACCGGCGACGAGCACCTGGCCGGTCGGCAGCAGCGTCGCGGTGTGATAGTAGCGGCCGAGGGCCAGGGCATCGGTCGTCGTCCAAGTGCCACTCGTGGGGTCGTACAGTTCCACGTTCGCCAGATACACACCGTTATAGCCGCCCGCGACGAGCACCTTGCCGTTGGTAAGCAGCGTCGCGGTGTGGTAGTAGCGGGCGACACTCAGCGACCCGGTCGTCGTCCAAGTGCCGCTCGTGGGGTCGTATAGTTCGGCACTCGTGAGCGGCCCGACGTTAAGGCCGCCGGCGACGAGCACCTTGCCGTTCGATAGCAGCGTCGCCGTTGGAAATTCGCGTCCGGTGGACATCGTCCCGGTGGCCGTCCAACTGCCGCTCGCGGGGTCGTACAGTTCCGCGCTCGCGAGATAGTCGTTGTCGTCATAGCCACCGGCGACGAGCACTTTGCCGTTCTGCAGCAGCGTCGCCGTATGCCCATACCGTGCCGTGGTCATTGGGCCAGTGGCCGTCCAGCTGCCACTGATAGGATCATACAATTCCGCACTCGCAAGGGGTCCTGCGTTATAACCACCGGCGACAAGCACCTTGCCGTTCAGCAGCAGCGTCGCCGTCTGCTGGTTGCGGGCAGTCGCCAGGGATCCAGTTGCCGTCCACACGGAGGACGGACCGGCGACCAAGCGTGCACCAGTCGCTGGCGCTGCATGTAAGCTGGGTACGGCAGGCGGCATGACTGGATGGGTGGCGAGGAGGGGGTGAGTGGCCATGGCCAGCGGCCAAGCGAGCAGCAGCGTCAGGAGCACCAAAAGCAGCGGTCTACGCTGCAGGCGCGTTTGCGATGACCACGTTGCTCCCATGACCGGCAGATGGTGGATAGGCCGACTGATCGACGCCATATTCAAGATTCCCCTTTTATCAAACGAGTTCCACGCAACGGAGCGCGTGGTCTTAATCGTGAAGTGGTAGGTGTGGTAGGTCACCGAGTTGATCGTTAACGGCAAAGGTATGAGACTGGCTCGGTTATGGGCAAGTATACCGGAGGGTACGAAGTTTCGCAACGCGGCTGGCAAGATGCAGGCCTTACGAAGCCAAAAAGGATCAGATCATCGCGGGCTCGCTCAAGACCAAGCTCCAGGGGACCATGAGCAAGGCTTTGCCCGCGACGGTCAATGCGGCCCAGCATCGCCAGCTCAGTGAACCAGGGTCGGGCAAGGAGTAATCCGCCGCTACCTACGTGGGCAAGTGGCTACAGGCCGCTTGCCCCTCACTTCTGCTCCAACTGCAGCCGGCGCACCGCTCGATTCCAGCGCCATATGGGTCCGGTCGCCTGGAGATGCACTCCACCGAGCCAGCGGTCGATGCCGGAGAGCACAATGCGATCGGCTTGACCCGCCAGGACAGCAGTTCCCGCTCGCGTGATCTTGACCATCGCGTCCCAGAAGGCGTGCGCAGCGAGACCTTGGCGTGGCACTCGGATCGGCTGACCATCAGCGAATAGCACGAGGGGCTGCGCACTCTGGCTCAGGCTTTCGAGATAGGAAGCGAAGGTCGTATCACCCAGAAAGATCGGGTCTTCCACCGCAGTATGAGCCGCGCTATACGCATCGCGCACGCTCTGCGTGCCCTGAGCAATAACCTGAAGTGCTTGCGCTTCCGAGCGTGATAGTCCATCCTCGACTGATGGGAACTGCTCCAGGTGGCGGCGCAAAGCGGCAGCGAGAAACGGCAATGCAGCCGTATCAGATTGAAGTACGTCTTCAATCTGGCGCGGGTCCGGTGAGCGAAACGCCGCCCAGGCGGTTTGCCCCAGCATCAACTGTGAGGCTGTAACAAGCTGGCGATCATGGAACAGCTGGTTCATCTCTGCTGGCCCCAGCGTTCCTAGGTAGCGATCAGTGATGACTATGTTGAGTCGTGTTACACCGCACTCATGGTGGGCAAACCAGTCAAGGAGCTGGATCAACTGGAGCTGATCATAGAGGTCGTGCTCGAACCACAGCACGACTTCGTCATATTTTTGGCAACCTGCTAGGGTTGTGTCGCGCTGGACGAAATCGGCAAGCACAACCTGCTCATCATCTGCCCAGCCCTGCTCGGCGATGAAACGGGCACGAATCGGTCGTAGTTGCTCAAGAGATAAACCCGCAGGCACCGGCCCTTCATGCAGCACATCCCGCCAAGCCAAATACTCGCCGCCTAATCCGGTCGCTTGGAGCCGGCTGACCGCCGCATCCCCATTCGTTATATGCAACATTGCGCGCTCCTTGCCTTGGCCCAGTTATAGCATGGAAGCGTGACAGCTACTGTCGCACGTAGGGACGGACTAAGGGCCAGATCATGCTGTTGTCAGCAGAAAGGAGGAGTTGATGCCAACGTTGACCCAGCCCTACCGTGGTGACGGCAGTGACCGGCCCCGCACCATCCCGCTCCCGCCCCAACGTATGCCCTTGTTCCGCATGACAACGCCGGCTATCACCGGCGCCATACGCATTGGTATTGGAGCGGGGGTGCCGGCTACGATACGATGAACCGAGCCGTGGCCTGGAGCGTGATCGTGGGCCTGAACGACGCCCCACACAACAGCGAGCGCAGCGTGTGGATCGACGGCGTACCGCACGAGGTCGGGCCAGTTGCCTTTGCCGAAGACTTGTCATTCGTCGCTTCCAGCGAAGACGCAACCGTACATTTCAAGGCGGAAGCGGTGAGGACGCGGCGCGATAATCTGCTGCTGGTGCGCTCCCAATATCACCAGCCCTTCGGCACCTTCACGGGTACCCTGCCCGGTGATATCGCACTTCGCGAAGCCTACGGCGTCATGGAGCAGCACGACGCGGCGTGGTAAGCACTAACCGTCTCACAACATCCGTATGCTCAACCAACCCAAGCTCTTGGCTATATGACTTTGAGGAACTGCCTTCAGCTAACCGGATAGCTGATGATAATCATATTTGTGCGACAGCGCCGCCAGTTGATCCTGGGGGATTATACGTCAAGGAGCAGGTCGGCTCGTCCTCTGCAACTCATTAGACTTTCACGGCGTCCCGAAACGACTAGATGGTAGGTGCGGCGGGTAGTGTACTCGGCGCGCTTGAGCTTGACGTTCGACATCTTGCGCTTCACCACGCACGGATTGCTCCATAGCTGTCGCTCCGGCAGCGGCTCCTGTGCCACATCGTGCATCACCCGCTGATACAAGCGCGGCAGGTCTACCAACTGGCTTTATCGTTCCTCGGAACTCGTGTAGGTCTTTGCCGTCGTCTTCGGCTTAAGCGAGAATTCCAGTAAACACACTTTGTCGCTTTGATCCATACCACCAAGCATAATCTGTTGTCCATCGACTAGCCTTTGGCGAGCGGTAATACGTCGACCATTAACAAATGTTCCATGTCGGCTCCCAAGGTCTTCGATAAAGATGCCTTCAATCGTACGGGATATACGAGCATTGGCACGGCTTACCCGGCTGTATTTGTCAGGGATGACGAGATTACACTGCTGAGCATCGCGACCGAGGATGTTCTCCTCACGGTCAAGGCTTAGCGATAAGATTGGGATGCCATTCTCACGTACTGATAGGTATGCATAGGGTTGACCAGTAGGCATAAGACTGTTGATCTCGCTCCATTCTGTTCCCCTAAGTACGCGCGTCGCTACATCAACGATCTGGCCTCCGGTAAGATGGTACGCTTCGAAGTTTCTTGTTCGTCCTTGATCCACCTCAAATCGCAACGCCACAACCCAATCAGTAAACTTGTCGGGCGATAGAATGCGAAAACGTTCCCATGACTTTTGATAGGTAAACCGTTGGCGTGTCCGTTCAAGGGAACGGGTTGCATCATCGATCACAGCATTGGGATGTGTAAAACAAACAGCGGTATGGATTTTGAACTTACCCCATAGTGGCCGGTCACTGAGCAGCCACCACGCTGAGAGGCTTGACATCATTTGCTGACGTAGCTGGTTGGCATATGACTGAACTTGGTCGTGCGGGTTGGTATAGGCAGAGCCTGCTTTAATTGGTATTGTATCGGCGTACCAAGTGTCCTTCGCCCCACCAGCAATATGTCCAGGGTAATGCTTGAGTTCAACCACACCAATACCTCGCTCAGTAATGATAACGAGGTCCGCATTGGGTTGATGAAGATTAGCGAGAATTGCATAGGTAGCGGGCTGATGGTTAAAAACTAGCCAAAGTTGTCGCACTAACTCAATCGCAGCAGTCGTTTCGTGACTATGGTCTGGGGGCCAGGGGCGTCCTGCAGAATCACGGCTAACGTATGCCTTGACTGGCATCATGCTCCTCCTCAGTTGTCATCGAAAAAAGTTCGTAACATACTAACTCAAGGTCTTCGGCTTTAATTGCCGCAAAAGTGGCGGGGCGCATCTCAAATTCGGCAGCTAGCCCGCGATCAACAATGAAAGCATCAAGATCAACCATCCATTCGTCCACATCAACCCCTCGGCGCTCAGCATCTAAGATGCTGCGTAACTCTGGATCGCGCTCAAATGGCTTAAGTGATACGCGCTGCAAGGTCACCAGGAGACGATTCATAACATCTGTCTTTGCACCGTTGAGAGACACAGTATGATGCCTGATGGCTTTGGAGCGAGTCGCTTCTAGGACGTTATACAGTCGATAATTCACCCGACTCATAGGTGGTGGAAGTCGCTGTGTGCCCTGTTGTTGCTGTAGCTCAGTAAGAATATCTTTTGTGGCACGCTCAAGATAGGACCAAATCAGATGTTTAGGTATAACACGTGGCGTTTGGGGGCCACATGCAATCATCTGAAATATACGACGTTTATCCGTAATGGGTGACTCTTGGAGCAAGCCACCGTGAGTCTCATATAAGCGCCAGAATTGACGTTCACGTGTACGAAATGCGAAGAAAACGCCGTTGAATGATTGATGGCTCCGTCCACTATGAATACCCATAGGGATGTCACGCACCACATCCTCACCTAGAGCTTGCATATAAGCGACAAGCGGTAAACGCATATCATCGCTGCTCAGCCAAACCTCTTCTTCTGCCGCGAGGTCATCAAGCACGCTTTGATCGGCAGCGCGCAACCGCTTCAGTTCATCCAAACTCTTCTCGGTAACAACTTCACCTAAAATAGAGGCATCATTACCGAGATTACGCCCAATCGCAGTAATTCGTACTTGAAGACGGGCAATCAAGCCCAGTAGTCGTTCCAGTTCCTCCTCTGGAAAACAGTTGACAATCAGGAGCTCGGCATGAGGCGAACCGACGCGATCAATTCGCCCGGCCCGCTGGATCATCCGCACTGGATTCCAATGGAGATCGTAGTTGATCAGCACCGCTGCATCTTGCAGATTTTGCCCCTCCGAAAGCACATCAGTAGATATCAGCATATCAATCTCATCGCTGACGTTACCTTGTCCGTTCGCACGGGGAGCAAAGCGTTCAATGATTGACTTGCGTTCTGCTGCGTTATTCCGCCCTGTTAACAAAGCCAGTCGTAGACTACCTACCGTTGCTTGCCATTGGGCATCGTCACGCAGTGATTCGTAGAGATAACGGGCCGTCTGCTCGTAGTAGCTGAAGATCAGCGTTTTTTTGCCGTGCAGGGGTGGTGCCGCTAATGCAAGCTTGACCTGTTCCAATTTGTCGTCATGGACATGCCCTTTTTGTGTGCTCTGTCGAATGTGGTCAAGCCGTGCAAGCAAGCCATCGAAGATTGCGAGGTCAATCTCAAGCTTTTGCTTAAGCGTTGGGAGATCATACTCTTGCGTGTGTGCACTAGGGAGGCCAGTCAGCGCTTTTTCGAGTGTAGCATCAGTCTCTTTATCGGCTGTCTCATCTAGGGCTGCCAGGAGTGCCAACTCACGGCGGTGAACTCCACTGCTGAGGAGCCGATTGTGTTGCGTCAGTACATCATAAAAGCGGCGTTGGAAGTGTTGTTGTCGTCGAACACTGTTCTCGAAGGCTAGAATACTGCTTTCAAGGCGTTTGAGCAGCAGGGTTTTGAAGATACCGATGATGGCATTGTTGCGATCAATGGTTGTTTGCTCATGCTTTCCCGTATGAAATTGCTCAATGTTGTACGAGACCAGCGTTAATCGATCAATGTCCCTTGCGATTTCTCGATAGAATCCGGCGTAGGAACCATCGAGGTCATACGTGATTGTGCTTAGCCGACGCTCTGGAAAACGTATCTCCGTGCCATTGATCACCACCTGTTCGCCGGCTTCCTGGCGGTGCTGAATGTCACGCCGACTGCGACGTACGGTGGTCGATTCAAGCAAATCGAAGAGTTCGGCTTCACCTTTATCCACCCGTGCGAAAAAGCCACGGAGATTAGCGACGCCAATCTCACGGTAGGCGGTTTCCTCACCCTTAGCTAACAGCATCATTTGATGATACAAGTCCCAAATCGTATTGTTGATCGGTGTAGCTGTTAATAAGGCCACCCGCTTGTCGCGCTTACCTGCCGCAACGAGCCGGAAAAGATTCCGGTAGCGCGTTGTAGCTGGGTTGCGGAAATTGTGACTTTCGTCTACGAGCACAAAGTCGACGTTGTAATATTCTTTCCAAGGAAATTCCGTGCGTCCTAACTCTTCCATGGACACGATGGGTACCGCAATTTGGTATTCGCGTAGCCTTGGTTCCCACACTGTGTTGCGCAGCTGTGCTGGGCAGATCACAAGCCCTTGAGGAATGTGACCACGCTGACGTTGATTGATGAGATAGTGCTCTAGCAGTCCTAGCCCGATAAAAGTCTTGCCAAGCCCAACTGCATCGGCGACGAGTACACCGTTGTGACGATCAAGTAGGCGGATGGCTTCTTGTAACCCCTCGTGTTGAAAGACGGCGAGATCAAGCACTCCACTTCCATCGCTCTCTGGGGTTAAGCGTCCGCGATAATACTCATACAGCGCCTTGATAAACACTTCATAGGGCGTCCAGGCGCGGCTACCAAACTTCGATGCCTCCAAGACTCCAATCAGTTCAGGCTTATAGTTGGCACCTTGCAGCCATTGACGTTCGTACCAATTCTCTAATAGGTCGCGCGCGATAGCTTGTGTGCTCGTTACCAGATTTAGTTCAGCATTGTTATTGAGGCCCGAGGGCGTAAAGTTCGATGAGCCCACAATGGCATAATGGGGAAAGATATAGGCTTTGGCGTGCAGAAAGGGACCACTGAACAGCCGCACCTCGACATCACTCCGCTGGAGAAAGGCAACAAGCTCTTCGACAAGCTGGACATGCATGGCATTGAATTGCAGTGTTTCGAGATCACCCTGTAATTTATGACGATAGTAGCTGCGCAGACTAATCAGATCATTGTGCGGCAAATCGATCTCTGGTTGGCGACCTAACAGCAAGCGGAAGCGCATAAGTCGTTGTAGTGCGGCACCAATCATCCGCCATACGCGTGGCTCAAAATAGCCGCTAGCGAAGGCCGCCTCGTGTTGCTCCATCTCAACGATCAGTCGGTTCAGCACCGTTCCCAATGAGATCTGGCTGTTGTCGATATAATCCGGCGGGATGAACGGCATCTATTCCTCGTCCTCTGTCTCATCGTCGATGTCAGTCGTTGCAGCTTGGTCCACACCGAGCGTTGAGACTTGATCCGGCGTCACCCCATAAACGTCGTAGACCTTGCGATTAAGTTCTTGTTCAAGTGCTACGACGCGTACCGCTACATCCGTAGGCAATGGATAACCAGACACTGCATACTCTTCCAGGATGGCGTCAACAAGTGCTACAAACCCTTGTTGTTCATCCTTTGGAATTACAGCGATAGGTAAGGGTTTCCAATCGTCGGGGTAGATGTTGAGTGTACTCTTCCTCCTCTGATTTACAAAAACTCGTGCAAATGAGGAGTTCATGATTGCTATTATGTATTTGGGAATGAAAGCCTTTGATATAGCCTCAAGATCCTCGCGAAAGAAGTCAGGCTTCTGAGAGGGTTTGAATTCATCATGGTATTTAGCAGATTTACGTATTGATTTATTTCTCACGCCGCTAAGGTAATGCCAAAGTACCACAGACGAGGCTGAGTGATTGTGTAGTAGTTGTTCGTCGTCATACACCACCTTTAGTTCTTCACTTCCGATGTCCATTGTTATAAACTTTTCAGGAACCGAATAGAGTTCAGGAAAAGTTTGACGTCGAAACATCCCTGGCGCACGTTCTGTACCCCATTCTAAATACTGGATGCGCTCAGCTACCCACTTCGCAATGTCTCTTCCTTGTATAAATGGTTTCGGATGTAAACTGTCTTTCACAGCAGAAATAACATCTTCTGTTTTGAAAGCTCCTAAATATCGCCGTTCATCAGCATGAATAACCATGCCTTTACTCATGTAGCAAATTTTCCTTAAAGGTATTGTGTCAACCGCCATTTTTTGCGCTTGCTCACGATCATAGCGGAAGGTAGCTTGGCCAAGATCCTTTTGCGGCCCAGTAGGAAGTGTCTCACTGTTAGCGGTAAATTCACGGGAAGATTTCCCCCAGCGCCGGATACGTAGCGGTACATCAGGTGAAGACGGCGTTGTTTTGGCGAAGTGCAGGATCGTGTTCCAAACGCTTACGCCTTCGAATAGGGGAATCTCCGAGCAGAAATCAAGGCGCGCAATGCGACTTTCGCTCAGGAAGAAGTCGTGCGATTTGCGGGTGTATTTCGCGGCATTATACGCGTCGGGGATAATAAAGATCATTTGCCCGCCCTGGCGTAGGAGTTGGTGGGCACGTTCCAGGAATGGGATATACAGATCCCACTTTTCATAGAGTGTCTCATAGAGGCCACTCTCGACTAACATCGCTCGGTAGGTCTGCCAGCGCCCAACTGCCTCCAATCGGTTGGTCTCATTGTCGCTCAAATGACGATACTGGGCATCCGCCCGTACATACGGTGGATTAGCCAGTACAATATCGAAGCCAGGGTTGCGTTCTCTCCCGCCGAAGACCTCAGTAAAGTAGAGATGCCAGGGGAAGATCGGACGGCGATGCTCCCGTTTGACTTGGCGATCGATCTCTTCAATCACATTGCGCTTCGCTTCAATGGCCTTGAGTTCGCGCCGATATTTTGTCGCACGACTTGGAATGCTCCAGTCTGTCTTGCTCAAAATTTCTTGTTCGCGCTGCTCTAGCTTGTCACGCTGCCCGGCGAGCACTACCCGCATCAACGCTTGTTCAAGATCGAGCAGACGTTCTTTGAGTTTGCGGCGCTCCTCGGTCGTTCCATCAAAGTCAAATAACTTCTCACGCTCACGCTCGAACTCGGCTTGTAACTCCGCACGCTCCCCAGCGACGGCTTCGCGCTGAACAATCTCTTTCGTCGCTGCTACCCCAGCAATCAGCGATTCTCCGTTGATCGTCTCTACGAGCGAGTCACCGACCATGATTTTGTAGTCCAAGTTCGGCAAAGGGGGCGGGTTCTTCCCCTGGTAATCCACGATAAGCGAAAGCCAGAGACGCAGCCGGGCGATATTTACTGCAAACGGATCGTTGTCGACGCCATATAGGTTACGCTGGATGATGTCTAGTTTGCGTTGATAGGCTGTTTCAGCATCTTGCTCGTCAGCACGTAGCAGAGCCATACGCAGGGCAAACAATTCCTGCATCATTCCAAGCAGGTAAGCTCCACTACCACATGCTGGATCGCACACAGCGATGTTACGTATAGCTTCCAACGCATCTTCTGCTGAACGTTTTAGTCCCGACGGATCGCGTTCCTCAACAAACTGCGTAATCGCTTCGTCTGATACTGTATTCGGTAAACGGGTACGCAGATGACCTTTGAGTGCTTCGCGGCCCATAAAGGCAACAACGGGACGGGGAGTATAGTAGCTGCCTGTTTCATGCCGTCCAGTGATCAGTTCTTCGAATACTTTACCGAGCATCTCTGGGTCGAGTGAGACAGCAATTTCCTCTGGTGTGTCTTCCTCGACAGTGAAGGCAAAGCGGTTGAAAAAGGCGAGGACGCCGCCTTGTTCGCCTGTGCTAAAGGCAAACGGGCCACGATCATCGGGTGCAAACAATACGTTGTTGATGAAAAGTGTTGGCTCATATTCCTGACCAACCCCAAGCTCAAACAGACCACCATTTAAGAATGGAATATCCTCTTGGCTCCAGACTGGCCCTGCATCGGGATCATGATTGCGCTCCTGTTCAGGACGTGCGAGTGCTTGGAAGAACAGCGGTACGAGGAGATCGCGGTAATAGTTAGCAGCTTTCCCATCCACTAAGCGAAACTGCGTTGTCAGGAACTCTTGATCGCCCCCTAGCCATCCTTTTTCTTGTAAGAAGTAGAGGAACATGAGGCGTCCAAGCAAACGCTGCACGAAGCCCTTGACCTCTTGCGGATCATCGAATGCTGCAACCGCTAGATTAGTTATTCGCACCTGTTCCACGAGGTCGTTAAACATTTTCGCGTAGTCACGATAGAAACGTTTAGTGATGACCTCGATGTTGAACGCCGACACGATACGGTTATAGATTTCGTCTGGTGCAGGCGTTGGGCTCGGTAATGCGATGTCACCCAATACATCAAGAGCATGCCGTGTTGGCCGAGCAGTGTCAATGTCCAAGCGTAGCAACCTGACTTTATCAGGAGTGGTGTCACGCTGGGGACAGATTAGCACGAGGTGATCATAAATCTCCTCACCTGTCGGACTACTGGTTGGTGCAACGGCGATAAACAGAAATGTACCACCACCCCGGAGTAGGTCACGCGCAAGTGATTGGAGCGCAGACGCCGAAAGGTCATCAACCTCAAACAAAACGATCCCAAACGGTGTGATGTCGGTAAAGTGTTCTGCGATCCAGAAGGCCCGACGAACATTGGAACGTGATGCGGTATGCCAGTCACTAGTCGCAATATTAAGCGGTGTATCAACGACGTTATATCCAAGTTCATAGAATATGCGGCGTACTTGATCGATACCACGTGCCCGCATGAGGTCAGTTGGCTCAAGATAGCCACGCGGTGGAGTCGTAGGGGTGCCGATGAACGTGCTGGGTGGAGCACTGTCGACTGGCTTAGAGGCAACGGGTGGTAGCGTTGATGGGGAACGTGCGGGTGATTGTTGGAGGCCTGTCTGAATGCGTGACAGGTCCTTAAACACGTCAGGTGCGCTCTGGTAACGATCATCAGGATTTGGCTGAAGCAGCTTCAGCACAAGATCATCGAGCTGCGGCGGGATATTCCATTGAACATTTGGATCAGATACAACCTGCTGACGGATGAGACTCGGCGGTGGCGGAAGCACACTTTTGACAACACGTACTGCCTCACGGTCGGATGCAGTCAGGCGATGTCCTAAAAATGGTTGATAGGCTGAGGGATAGGATAAAGCGATCTTCTCATATAGCATCATCCCCAGTGCATATAAATCTGTACGCTGATCAACATCAGCGGCACTCGCCATCTGCTCAGGCGAAGCATAGGGCCACGTCCCCATGAAGTGTCCACTTTCGGTTTCTCCAGCTGTCTGCAGTGTTCTGAATTGAGCTAATCCAAAGTCGCCCACTTTCGCAACCATGTGCGTCGTGGGACTGCCAGTGCTTGTTGAAAGCCTTTCCTGTTCAGTGAGGAAAACATTATCCGGTTTCAAGTCACGGTGAACTATAGGCGTAGGGCGGGCATGCATAAAATACAATGCTTGTGTAATCTGGCTGGCAATATCAAGCAGACTAAGCAAGTTTGGTGGCTCATATACTCCGAGGGTTGTCCCTGCTACATATTCCATGACGATATATGGGCCAAATACATCATCAGTATCAAGGCGATGCACCACGACGATATTGGGATGCATCAACTGCCCGCCGGCCTGACCCTCACGGAAGAAGCGGTTCCAAATCCCTTGTAGTGCATCTTTATCTGTAGATGGAGGAAGTGAAATGATCTTGACCACGACTTGTCGGGAGATCTGGGGATCTTGGACTAAAAAGGTTTTGCCCATGCCGCCCTGTCCCAAAGGTCGGATAATCTGGTATCCACCGATCGTGCTCATACGTCTCCCGTAAAGTTCTTATTCGTCAACATTTTACGCCACTGATACTGTGCGACACGGTGTTCAGGGTGGGGATTGAATCATGCAGGTGCGAGTATAGCATGATGCACACGATTTGGAGGTAGCAATGCAGTCGAAAACTAACTACGCAGGTACGGTTGCCACGCGTGAGCAGCAGTTGCAAGAACATTGTCTTGTTGCTCGATCATGGCTGAAATACATCCTCTCCCTTGTCGTCAGCCGTCACTCGATCACCTTGCGTGGGTGGCTGGGAAATCACGAGAAACTCAATTGGATCACTAGAGCTGTTTCGTATCTGATGCACAATTTCAGGCGGCACTTCAATGCCTTGCTGCGCCATGAGCGTAACGATCTGCTCACCGAGTTGGAAACTTGCCGTGCCGCTGAGGATAAAGAAAAACTGTCGAGCGTGCTGGTGCGTGTTGTAGGTTCCCTTGTGGCCTCAACCCTCACCGATATTTTTTACATTGCCCGCCGAAGTATAGGCCGCGCCGCTGCCCTACAAGCCGTAGAGCTATGTCTTCCTACCTTTGCTATTTGCCCCTGTTGATCGTGCTGTGCTTGAGCAAGCCTTACTCCTTCCAGGCGATGATTTTGAGGATAATGTACAGATCGCAGTTGCGATGCAAGGGGGATTTGATGGGATCGTAACTCGTAATCCAGATGATTTTGCACACGCCCCTATTCCTATCCTCACCCCTACTGCCTTGCTAGCTCGACTGCCATAGTCGCTTACCCATCTTACCCCGCCACCTCCCGCAGCAGCTCAAGAATCTCCGTTTCCAAAGCGATGGCGCCTGTAGGCTTCGTCAGCAGTCTTCTTCATAGCACGAGTATTGCATAGGTTACAACTCATACGGATGACGACCTGGTATGTGACAATTCCGGGGTCGAGTGGTGTAGAATCATGCTAAGAGGTGAGCATGATGGCAACACGACAAGTTGTACTCGATATTCCTGAAAAGGTACTCCTGGCCGAAAAGACTGATGAGGTCGCGTTTGCACGCGAAGTACGCGTCTTAGCGGCAGTGAAACTCTACGAATTGGGTCGCCTGTCATCGGGACGCGCTGCGGACCTTGCTGGCATGCCGCGTGTCGAGTTTTTGCTCACACTTGGTCGCTACCAGGTGTTTCCGCTTGAGGCAGAGCTACGGGATTTGGAACAGTAGCATGCCGTACGCCATTAGCAATACGTCGCCATTACTGTACTTGTACCGCATCCAAGCTATCGACTGGTTACCCCGCTTATTTGATGAGATTTGGGTCCCGACGGCCGTTGTACACGAGCTGGATGAGGGGCAGCGACGCGGCTATGAGGTTCCTCAACTAAGAACATACTCGTGGTTAAGTGTGATTGACCCACAGGTAACACCATCAGAATGGTTGTCTTTAGATCTAGGTGCCGGTGAGCGAGCGGCAATCGCCCTAACACTTGAAAATCCGACACGAATCATCCTGCTTGGTGACCAATTAGCTCGGCGTACCGCACAAGCAGCTGGCCTTACCGTATGGGAACGCTGAAGGTCTTACTCGAAGCGAAAGCCCACGGATTGACTGAAACGATCGAGCCATTCATCGAACGACTAAGCACGGCTGGGATGTGGCTATCAAACGATATTCGGCACCGTATTTTGGCGTTAGCAGGTGAAGCATAAGGAGGAAAGGAGGATAAGTCCATGAAAACACAAGCGAATTATGCCCTTCGGCTGCAGTCCTCAATCATGGAGGAATTGAAGAAAGTAACTGAGGAGGAAGGAACGTCCATCAACCAGTTTATCAATGTGGCAGTAGCCGAAAAGCTTGCTGTTTTACGAACCATCGATTATTTCAAGGAGCGCGCCGCCCGCAGTGATGTAGTAGCTCAAGAATCTCCGCTTCCAACCCCTTGATCTCGCGGTCGATCTCCTCAAGCGGGCGCGGCGGTTGGTACTGGTAGAAGTAACGGTTGAAGTTGATCTCATAGCCGATCCTGCCCACGCCGCCGTCTTTGTGGTCACGGACTGCCCTGTTGATCCACGCCTCAGGCACATGGGGCAACACTTCGCGCTCGCTCAACGCGGCTAGGATCAGTTTGCGAAGCGGCGTCGGGAGGCTGATGCGTGCACTTTTCGTCGCCGTATCGATCTCACGCTCGAAGGCAGATCGGTCACGGAACCGTCCAAATCAGGCGAGCTTCCACTGTGTAGCGTGCTCCTATGCTGCCAATGCGGACTACAACGCCGCGTGCAATATTCGCGATTGGGCGGCGGTCATACCGCCTATGGTTTCGAGGACGCAGCCAGTGTCATCCCCTCAGAAACAAGCCGCCGCTCTTTAGAGCGTGCGGTCTATGACTATCCAAAGGAGGTCGCGCTGTCATTGCCACCATTGCAGTTGGTGATCGTCCCGCTGACATCGCAGTCAACTCGCTCACCCATTGGGCACGAGCCGTAGACGACACAGCACAACTAGCACGCCAGGAATACGCCGTCGATGTGGCACACGCTCGACAATCTCGTCATACGTGGCTACGGTGGTCATGCTACAATCTCCCTTCCTTAACTCTGTCGCCAAAGCTCCTGCATCTCATCCGAGTTTTCGAGCAGCCAGGCGAGCTGCCCTTCGGCGACGATCCGGCCGTCCTTGAGGACGATGATGTGATCGGCACGCTGCAAGGCTGCACGGCGATGCGATACTACGAGGTAGGTTGCGTGGCGTGCCCTGAATAGGTTATCCCACAAAGTGTGCTCGGTCTCGACGTCCAAGGCGCTTGATAGATCATCAAAGACCAGTAGATCCGTGTTGCGCACGAACATACGTGCCGCTGCTGCCCGTTGCACCTGACCGCCCGATAGCTTGACACCACGACGGCCAACCAGTGTATCAAGACCGTCGCTGAGTGCAGCGACATCCTGCTCCATCACGGCGAGGTGGACGGCGCTGTCCATCTCAGCCGCATTGGCGTGGCGACCTAGGAGCACGTTCTCACGGAGCGTGTCGCTGAACAGACGTGGGACTTGGGCCGTGTAGGCGCTGTGCGGGGGAACGAAAAAGGTGGCGGGATGCGCGACGAGTTGGTCGTTCCAGCGAATCTCACCCGTGTCCATTGGCAGTAGTCCAAGCAGCGTGCGGAGGAGTGTCGTCTTGCCAGAGCCGATGCGACCGGTGATCACCGTAAACGAACCGGCTGGTAGGTCGAGGTTGATCGCCTCGATTCCCTGGGTAGTGCCGGGGTAGCGATAGCTCAAGCCCCGGACGGTGAGGCGGTCAAGCGGTTGGTGGATGGAACTTGGTACAGATGGCTCGTCGGGTAGTGGGCTGTGGAATGGCACCGGGCGCGACTGCACCATGGTTGTCGCTTCAGCGCCTTGGAGCAGTGGGGCAAGGCGGTCAAGCGAAACACGCGTCTGTTTGAGGTAGAGCAGCACACCCCCAAGATACCAGGCGAAGTCCGCAACCTGCTGTAATGCATAGGTAAAGAGCGCGAAGTCGCCAATCGTAAATGTGCCGGTACGCATTGAGCGTCCGGCGAGGAGTATGACGAGGCCGACGCCGAGTTGGGCAATGCCCAAAACGAAGCGGTCGAAGATGATGTATGCGAACAGGCGCTCAGCGATGGCGGTGTTGCGCCGGGTTGTATTCAATGCACGCAGCCGTTTGGTCGCATGTTCTTCGGCTGTAGCCACCTGGATCGCTTGGACCGCGCTGAAGATTTCACCAAGGAAGGCACTGACTTTGCCGTCGGCCTGCCGAGCGCAGCGGCGATAGTCCATCATGTGTGTGCCAAGCATACTTGAAGCCAACCCGGCCAACACGATGGGCACCAGCACGATGACGGTGATCAGAGGATCAATACTCACCATGAGACCGACCGCGATCAAGCTGCCAACGGAGCCACCAATGATCAGTATCTCCATGGTGAGCAAATCGGCGATGGTACTTGCATCCTTATCCAACCGGTTAATAAGATCGCCTGCGGGGTAGAGTAGCGCACGAGCATCGGGGCGCAGCAGCAGGTGCTCGAACAGGTTGGTGCGTAGCAAGCCGCTCGCAATAAAATAGCCGGTGCGTTCGAGTGCCACGCCGCCCATGAGCGCAACTAGTCGGGCAACTGCGATCACTACGATCAAGGCGATCAAGCCCCAGAAGACCCAGCCGAGTTGAAAGGTGCCGGCGAGACGGTCAAAGATGACGCGCAGCACCAAACCGGGCGCCAACATGAGGCCGAGCCGGAAGATTTGTAGGAGTAGGCTGATCGCATAGATCCGGGGGCTGAAGCGGAGGAGCCGCCGGTTAACGTCGAGGACCTTCATGCCAGCTCTAGCTCCAGGCCCGTGCGAAGCAACTGTGAGAAACGCGAGGCTGGGTTGTTGAGCAATTCGCTGGGTGCGCCATACTCTTGGATACGACCATGATCAAGGATCAAGATCTCATCGACATGCTGCACCGTCTGGAGACGATGGGCGATGATAATGGCAGTGCGACGGGTACTGCCGGAGCCAAGCAGGCGCTCAACGGCACGGCTGATACGACGCTCGGTTGCCGGGTCAAGGCGTGACGACGCCTCGTCCAGGATCACTAGATCGGGATTCTGGAGAAAGACGCGCGTGCAAGCGAGTAATTGGGCCTCGCCCGCCGATAGTCCACCATCACCGGCCAGTTCTGTATCAAGACGTTGGGGGAGCGAAGCCAGCCAGCTGTCGAGATCGAGTTGGTGGATCGCCGCATAGATGCGCTCATCGGTGATAGAGTCGTCGAAGAGGGTCAGGTTGTCGCGCACCGTCGCGTGGAAAAGCTGCACGTCCTGGGTAACGACGCCCATGCGTCGTCGTAGCTCCTCCGGTGGTAGGTCGCGGATGTCGATGTCGTTGAAGCGGAGCGTGCCTTGCGCGACATCATAGAAGCGAAAGAGGAGCCGTGTGAGGGTCGTCTTGCCGCTGCCGGTGCGCCCCAGTAACCCTAACACGGTGCCTGGTTTAAGGCAGAAGGAGATATCGTTCAGCACGGGCACGTCTGCGGTGTAGCCGAAGGAAACATGATCGAAGACGACCGATGGTGGACCAACTGGGACGTCAATGCTTGCCGCTGACTGGAGCAGGTTAGGCGTATGGTAGAGTTCGATGATGCGCTCGGTCGCACCCACAGCTTTTTGGAGGTCATCGAGTTGCATGGTGATTTCCAGCAGGTTCCAGGCGATCAGGTTGGTATAGGCCAGAACCAGATAGAGTGTGCCGAGGGTGATCGCACCACCTTTGAGGACATATGCGCCGACTGCGACGGCTCCGGCGGTCCCGAGGGCGAGGAGCATCTCAGCGGTGCTTTGCATCACACGACCCATGACGTTGCCGATGCGTGCCTTATGTACATGGGCGTCGAGCAGCGCGTAATGACGGCGCATGGTATATGGGATCGCGCCATTGGCACGTAGATCCTCGGTCCCGGTGATGCGCTCCTCCCAGAAGCCAGTTAGCTCGGCAAAAGCCTGGCGATGTGCTTTGAAGAAGGGCACGGCGACACGCTTCATGCGGAGCAGTACCACAACAGCAAGCGTTGCGAAGGCGCTCAGCAGCAGGCCAATATGCCACTCTTCCCGCAACACAATCAGGAGTACGCCCACGAGCAAGAGCCCATTGCCAAGGATACGTACGACGAACTGGGAGAAGAGGTTGGTGAGCGCATCGACATCGCCATCGACCCGCTGAATAAGCTCGCCCGGCGTATGCACGTTATGGAATGAGAGTGGGAGGCGCAGGCAATGCAGTGTTAGATCTTCGCGGAGCCGGTTGGTTGCATTCCAGGCGACACGTTCACTCAAATAGGTTGTGGTGATAGCGACGAGTTGGCTGAGGACAACGACGGCGATGAACAGGAGCGCCGTCCGGTTGAGGGTGTCGAGGGAGCCACCGGCGCGCACAGTGTCGATGAAGTGTCGCAGGAGTTGAGGATTGACCAGTTGCAGGGCAATGCTGCTCAGCAGCACGACTGCTAGGCATACCACGCTCCGCCACTGGGGACGGAGATAGGCGATGAGCAGCGCCCGATACTGACCGGCCTGTGCCTTCATAGTCACCTGCGGTATCTTATAGAGTAGTATAGGTCGAACAGTGGAGCAAATGCTAGATCATATTGTCGTACTTATCCTTGAGGATGGCAGGCTGGCTACCGCCCAATGCTATTCCCCCCTAACGATAGCTATAAAAGCCTTGCCCGCTTTTTTTGCCGAGCCGACCGGCCGCGACCATTTTGCGCAGAAGCGGGCAAGGACGGTACTTCCCATCGCCTAAGCCGCTGTGTAACACTTCCATGATCGCTAGGCAGGTGTCGAGGCCGATAAAATCGGCCAATTGGAGCGGTCCCATGGGATGCGCCATACCCAGCTTCATTACGGTGTCGATTGCTTCGGGCGTGGCAACGCCTTCCATGACCGCGAAAATCGCCTCGTTGATCATCGGCATCAGAATGCGATTCGAAACAAAGCCGGGAAAGTCGTTGACCTCAACCGGCGTTTTGCCTACCGCTCGTGCCAGCGCCTCGACTGCTTGATAGGTCGCATCATCTGTTGCCAGACCCCGAATGATCTCGACCAATCCCATGACGGGCACCGGGTTAAAAAAGTGCATCCCAACAACCTGCACAGGCCGTTTGGTTTGGGCTGCGATCTCGGTGATCGAAATCGACGAGGTGTTCGATGCCAGAATCGTCGTAGGATCGCACAAGCCATCAAGTTGCCGAAACAGGTCGAACTTCAGTTCGCGCCGCTCCGTCGCTGCTTCGATCACGATAGCGACAGGTTGCAGCGCGTGGAGATCGGTCGTCGTTGCAATGCGTCCCAACACGGCTTGTCGCTCATCGGCAGGCAGCCTGCCCTTTTTGATCAGGCGATCAAGCGACGATCCAATCGTTGCGAGGCCGAGTTCCACCGCTGCTGTGTCAATGTCTAGCATGACCACCGGATAACCGGCCTGAGCACAGACTTGCGCGATCCCGTTGCCCATCTGCCCGGCCCCAAGTACCCCTATCGTTTCTGGCATAGGTAAGCTACTTCTTTCCTTTGAAGGATTGCACATTATCATCGTGTAGTATTGATGGCAACTGGCAGTATAGACAGGTTAGGACGGCGCTGCAAATCTCACCAGACGTCGCTGGAGATGAGTTGTGAGAGCCTATCTGCGCGCAGGATGAGCAACAAACGATGGACCCTTTTGGGTTCCAATGTGGGCAGCAGTTTCCCAGGAGTGGCAGTCGTGCCGGTGGTGGGAAGCTTGGAGCGGGCCGGCGGTGGTGAGGTTGAGGTTGGGGTAGCCGTCGAGCGTCGGGCCGAGGTTGGGGTAGCCGTCGAGCGCCGAGCCGGACGGTCGGTCGGGGTTGGCCTGAGCGTTGGTTGCAGGGTTGGTGTAAGCGTCAAGGTTGATGGGGTAGCCGTCAAGCGCCGGGGGGGCAAACCGGTCGGGGTCGGCCTGAGCGTTGGCCGCAGGGTTGGTGTAAGCGTCGAGGTTGATGGGGTAGCCGTCGAGTGCTGGGTCGGTGGGCCGGTCGGGGTCAGAGTGCTCGTTAACTGTGCTGTTGGTGTAAGCGTCGAGGTTGATGGGGTAGCCGTCGAGTGCCGGGCCTGTGGGCCGGTCGGGGTGCTCGTTGACCGCAACGTTGGTGTGAGCGTCAAGGTTGAGGTGGCATCAGCACGAGTTGTCGCCGATGGGCCGGTCGGGGTGCTCGTTGACCGCAACGTTGGTGTGAGCGTTGGAATTGATGTAGCGTCAGCATGAGTTGTCGTGGGTGAAGCGGTCATTTCTGCCGGTAGTGACGTGTCAAGGGAAGCGGCCGGTGTAGCAACAGCGGAAGTAGCGGTAGCGGGAAGAGTGGGTGATGGCGTAAGCTGCAGACGCGTTGCTGCTCCATTGTTCACGGTTTGCGCTTGTGTCATGATCGCGCGAGCAGCGCTGCTGGCAACCGGCAGGGCGGCAGTCAGGGCTTGGCTTTGTGTCTGCACGTCAGCCTGATACTGTACGATGAGGGGGTGCTGGACAGATGGGCCGGCTTGGCTGATCTCAGCCCGGCACTGATCGTAGTCCTGTTGGAGATCGTCAACAATATTCGAGGGTGGCACGCGTTGCGCCGCCTCCAGTTGCACCAGTTCATTAACGCGTCGGCTGGCGAAGGTAAGGTAGAGGGTGGCGCGCTGCTCATGGCTTGTAGCGATCTGAAGACGTGCTTGCTCGCTGGTGCGTTTAAGGCCGTACAAGACATCGCCAGGCAGACTTGCTTGAGCTATGGCAACACTACCGCCAAAGCCACCTAGCACGAACATGAGCAGGAGCGCTAGGAGCAGCACTGGTTGCAGACGCATGCGACCCAGCAGGCCGCGTCGCGTTGGATTGGTCGGGACTGCTACGGGCAGCGCCGCAAGTGCACGCGACAACGCCACGTTGCGCGCGGTTTCCCCGAGCGATGGTGCTTGCCAGCGCCGTAGACCAACGGCGACAGCCAGCAATGGGCCGATCTCGGCGGCTTGCTGTGGAAAATCGTGTAGGATCGTGTCGACGGTTTCGCCCGCTTCCAACCGCCGCAGGCACTCCTGCATGATCGTTTCTATGTTTTGATCGGGCATTAGTGCCGTCTCCGCTGCTCACCGAGCAGGCGGGCGAGCGCGCCAAGTGCCCGAAACTGCAGTGATTTCACTGCACTCTCCCCACGTCCCATGATCCCCATAATTTCGGTCGTCGTATGCTCCCCGAAAAAGCGCAGGAGCAGCACCTCGCGCTGGTCTTCCGGCAACTGCTCCAGTGCCCGATGGAGTTCTTGCTGCTCTTCTTGTACGAGTACCTGCTCGTCCAGTGGCGGCTCACGTGACACCACTGTTGGGCTCAGCGACAGGTTGCTCCAGCTCCGGTGACGATACGTGTCGATTAATAGATTGCGCGCGATCGTGTAGAGCCAAGCATTGAAGGCTGTCTCTGCCGGTGCCTTCGCAAAGCGAAATCTGGGCAAACTCTTCGCAACATGTACCCACGTCTCGGCAGCCAGATCCTCCGCTAGCGCGGCGTCGGCGCAACGTGCATACAAATAGCGAAAAAGGCGATCGGCGAAATGCTGATACAGGGCAGCGAAAGCCTGGCGGTCACCGGTCTGCGCTTGCGTAATGGTGTGCGTGAGATCGAGTCCTTCGTCGGCCACGACCTTCACCTGGCGTGAGCACTAGATACTAGTATTAACGGCCGGACAAGCCAAAAGTTTCGGGTAGCGGGTGGGCATTTAATGTGTGGACGCATGCCCACCAAACACTCGCCGATTGTCGCTCGGAACATGCAGCTTCGCCTATCTCGTTCGCTCGAACTGTTGCCGGATACGGCAGTGCAGCGTAGTCTATGCCAAGAAGTATGCCACACTCTGATTGGCGATGCTCAAGCAGGCATCATTATTTACTGCACACCAGCATTAGCCTAGAAGCTGTAAAACCCATCCCAATATTTCTGCTTACGTCATCTGGGCACTACTCACTTCCATAACATTAGGCCATTTGTAACGGAATGTTTACCAAAAGGTTTACACAACTGTTACAAAGACCTCTTGAACTAGGCATCTCTTGACTGTATGCTACATCCATCGTAATCGCACGGTGTAAACCGTAACGCAAGAGGATGACAACCATGAACAAGTTGAACGACCTGACGATTTACGTGGCGGCCCGCACGCAAGCCTTCATCACCGTCGCCCAGAACGAAGAGGGCTCGGAAGTCGCCCAGGCCGCCGGTGTAGCCCTGTTGAGTGCCGCGATCATTGGCGCAATGTTGGGCTTACGTGGCAACTTTTCGAGTGCCGTGACTGGTGCCTTCAATAAGCTCATCGGCAGCTTGAACTAAAACCTGAGCACCGGTTTAGCACTAACAATCGGAGAGCGAGCCGTGCCCTAGGGTACGGCTCAGTTGATATACCTGATAAAAATGAATAATGTTGTTGCAGAATGTTTACACAACTGTTACAAACAGGTGTTGTATTCGAGGTGGAAGCACTGTACTCTGCATCCATTCTTATGACAATTGCATCTCAGAATGGGCAAAAGGTAGACCCGTGAACGCCTTGAACAACCTGGCAAGCGCTGGGATGAAGCGCATACAGACCTTGATCATCCGCCTCCAGAATGAAGAAGGTTCTGAAGTCGCGCAGGCTGCCGGCGTGGCGATATTGAGTGCGGTGGTCGTAGGAGCAATATTGGGTCTCAGTAGCTCTTTCTCCGGGGCGATCTTGTCGGCCTTTAACCAGCTGATCAGCAAGCTGCGCTAGCAACTGAGGCGAGGACATCCTACCATTCTGATAGGATGTCCTCGTTATGGTCTTTGCCTTACCTCACCCCTTATGGATTGCTCCCATAGGCCTGTTGGAACTGCTGCTGCATCGTGTAGAGCTGTTGTTGTAGCTGGTTGTACCGGTCGCTTGCTTCCTGGGCACGCTTTTCTCGTGCGTCGAACACTCCCTGGATACGCGTGAGGATCACTTTGTAAGCTTGTTCTTGGGGCTCAAGTTGCTGCACGGTGGCTTGATCGTCCTTGAGCTTAGCGCTGGTGATTGCTGAATCAACCTTCGATACCTCGGCATAGATATCATCCTTGGCATGATTAACCAGCGTCTGCTGGCACAGCTCTGCGAAGAAGGTATTATGGAGTTCGCATTGTGCAGCTTGTTCGGTTTTGATCTCTGCCGCCACCTGCTGTTTCCAATAGTTTTGGAAGTCGTTATAGGTCTTGGCGTCGAAGTAGCTGCCGCCGGTGGTTTGGGCAACTTGGAGTAACGCTGCCGCTTCACTGCTGTTCTCGACACCGAAGCCGACAATATCGACCTGTACCTTAAGGCCCTGCGCATGAAGCTGGGTAGCAACTGCAACCGGATCACCACCACACGTCTCGATACCGTCCGAGACGAGGATAATCCGATTGTCGGCACCTTCCTGCCCGGCAAAGACCTGCTGTGCTTTCCTCAGCGAGGCAGCTATGGGCGTCCAGCCCGTGGGCTGGAACTGTTCAAGCAGTTGGGGGAACGTAGACCGTTGGACTTGGCCTAGGGGCGCAAGTACGTCAATGCCAGCACAGCTTTCGGCTTTGCCCGCCTCGGTGTTGTTGCCTTTGTGGCCGTATACCATGAAGCCGAGCTTATATGCGGTATTGATCACCCCCACGAAACGCAGCAACGCTGCTTTGGCTACTGCGAGCTTGGTTTGGACACCGTCAAGCTTGGCTACCATTGAGCCGGAGGAGTCGAGGATCAAGAGCACGTTGTGGCCCTTGGCATTGTAGGTCGTGCCCTGCCCACCATCGCCGCAGGACTGCATCGGACAGTTTTCTTTCGTCGGGTCGTAGCCATACTTGGTTTCAATAAAATCGGGAATACCATTACCATTGCTGTCGACGTACCACTGTGGAGCTAACAGATGCGATACATCACTAGTAGTCGTGAGGAAGGCTGTACTGGATAGCACAGCCGTCGCTTGCGCACCAACCGTCGTCGTTGCTAGCGGCGAAGGTAGCAGCGTCGGCGTGGTAGTCGGTGGCAGCGTTGCCGTGGGTGCCGACGTAGGGGTTGAAGATGGCGTTAGGGTCGGCTGGGGTGTACCGGTTGGCATACTCGTCGGTGAGGCGCCAGTCACTTGTGCAAGGGCAGTTGGTGGGATGGTTGGGACCGGAGCTGTGGCGAGAGGATTGCCGCAAGCCGCAATACTGATAGCTGTGATCGTCATCAAAACCACGATCCGTAGTGGATAGAGGCTGGAACGTATCTGCATTGTGCCTACCTTTCTGATATGTGGCCAAGCTCTTGCCGATCCGCATCAATGGACTGCCATGGTGAGCATGGTCCTCAACGCGAGGCTGCTTAGAGCGGGAGGTGTAAGAACAGCAAGAGGGGCAGCGTGCCGGCCGCCAGAAAGGGGCCGAACGGTAGCTTTGATTGCAACGTATACTTGCCGCGTGCGACGCCCAGGAAGCCAAACAGGAGCGATAGCACTAGGCCAAGCGCTACGCCCCAGAGCGCGAGTTGATAGCCTAGAATTAAACCGACAAAAATTGCCAGCTTGATATCGCCCATGCCCATTTTATTGGCACCGGTTAGAAACCGAGCAGCGATCAAAGGGAGCGGAGCAATCACGCCACCGAGCAGTGCAGAGGGTAGTCCAATTGTCCAACGCATCGCGAACATTGCGAGCAGAATGGCCGGAATGACGGCATGATTAGGGATGCGACGGGTCTGGATGTCGGTCCAAGAGACATAGAGCAGCACGGCGGTATATACAATATAGAGGGTAATAATGATGGCTTTCGGCATAAGGTACTCTGTGTTAAAACTTTAGGCGTTCAAGACTGCTCGGAAGGCGTGGGAGTCGCCTCATAGATCGCCGTGTTGGAGCGTTTGCGGACGATACGAGCCGACGATAAAAAGCGGCGTGAGCGGCGCTTGGTTTGATTCTGCTCTGGGATGAGCGGCAGCGCGAGCTTAAAGGTTGTACCGCTGCCGACTACGCTTTCGACTGAGATTGTCCCTTCATGAGCCAGCACAAGTTCGCGGGCGACGGCAAGGCCAAGGCCAGCTTTGCCACGTGGGCCACGGCTCGCCTGGAAAAAAGGCTCAAAAATGCGCGCTTGATCTTCCGGCGCGATCCCCAGCCCATCATCAGATACGCGGATGATCGCATGCTCGGCGTCCGTATCCAGTTCAAGCCAGATATGACCACGACTATAGCGGCTGGCATTGCCAATTAGATTACCTAACACTTGATGGAGCCGCTGTGCATCGCCTTTAATCAAGGCATGTTGCACCCGAAACCGAGTCTCAAGCGTCACCTTTTGGCCACGTAGAACCTGCCGCTGGCGCTCGGCCACGTCAGCCAGCAGCGTGCGGCAATCAAGCTCCTCAGCGTGAAGATTAAGGGCGCCATCCTGACGCCGCGACAGATCCAGCAAGTCATTGACGAGCCGTGTTAAGTCATCGATTTGCCCATCAATAATCGTAACCTGGCGCATCTGAGCCGGTTCCGTGATCTGACGCTGGAGCAATGAAGAAAAGCCCTTCGCAATCGTGAGGGGCGTTCGTAGCTCGTGTGACACCTTGCTCAAAAACTCGTTGCGCGTTTTAGCCAGTTGCTGGAGCTCCTCGGCCATCTGGTTCAGGTCAAGACCGATCTGGGCGATTTCGTCATGTGACTTGATCGATAATCGGTGGTCGAAGTCACCGTTGACGATGGCGCGCGTTTGTTGACGAATGTGATGCAGCGACTGGCTCAGGCGGTTGCCGAGGTAGACGGCGACCGCCAGCAGCGAGCATAATGAAACGATCGCGGTGGTAGCAATCTGGGCCTGCATCGCCGTCTGGAAACGATCCAGAGCCGGAAGTTCTTCGGCAACTTCAAGCACGCCGATGAGCTTACCTCGGGCTATTAATGGCAAAGCCTCATAACCATAGCGCTGGCTGCCGTTCAGCACTATCGTTGGTGCTCTAGATGTACCGTGTAGGGCTTGCGTCACGGTCGTTGCTTGGGGCGATAGCGGGCTACTGGCTTCCAGACGCTGCCCTTGTGCATCATAGAGCCGCATCGCTACCTGTGGTGGCTGGTCCAGCACTTTGGTCGAAAGCTGGCCATGCACCGTATAGGCCTGCTCAAGTTGTGCTGCTAGCCGTGCTCCGTGCAATGCCAAGGTTTGGAGCGCAACCTGCGGGAGCTCCGTATTCAGAGTACGACCAACCGCGTACTCTGAGTACAAGCCATTTACCAGGACGACCAGCACAAAGATCGCCAGCAAGCGGTAGCGGAGCTGTGACCACCATGGAAACGGTCGCATTACACCACCATTTTGTAACCAACACCCCATTCGGTTTGGATCGCTCCGGCCGAGGTCGGTTGTGCATCGAGCTTCTCGCGTAAGCGCTGAATATGGACATCAACCGTGCGCGTGTTGCAGTCCTGCGTGTAGCCCCACACACGTTCTAGGAGCAAGGCACGAGGCATCACTTGACCGGGATGGCTGGCGAGCAAATGGAGCAGATCAAACTCTTTAGGTGTGAGATCAAGCACGGTATCACCGGCGCGCACGACACGCTGGAAAGGGTCGATCGTTAGATCGCCGACTTGCAGCGTAAGTTGACCGATGCCATTTGCCCGGCGCAAAATCGCTTGGATGCGTGCCAGCAACTCATCTGGGCTAAAGGGCTTGCTCAGATAGTCATCTACGCCAGCGTTGAAGCCGTCTAGCCGATCAGCCTCGGCAGCACGCGCCGAGAGCATCAGTACGGGCACGTTAGCGACCGTTGCTAGGCCATTAAATGCGTTTTGACGAATACGGCGACATACCTCGAAGCCGTCGATACCGTCGAGCACCACATCCAACACAATCAGCGCCGGTCGCAGTGTCTTAAGCATGTCGATCGCTTCTTCGCCCGAGATTGCGACGGCGGTTTGGTAGCCCGCCGCTTCGAGATGGCTTACGACGAACTCCGCAATAAGGTCGGTGTCTTCGACAACCAAAATAGTCTGTCGTGTCCCAGTTGATCCGGTCATGACCTGATCTCCTTACCCTGATGGTGTCCTTGCTCTCGCGCTCGACTTGCTGTTACTCAAAGTGCTGAACGAGTTCAGCGACCAGCCGCTTGACTGCTACACGGGTGGACGTATCAAGCTGGTCGATATTAAACTCACCACGGTCAAGGCTGTGGTAGAGCTGGATGTCGAAGGGAATCTCTACGATCGCGTTCAACCGTGAGCCAAAGCGCGCGCGCATATAGTCGATATCTAATGGTTTTTCCTTGCGGACTTGGTTGATGGCGAGCGTCACACGGCTCAGATCACAGCCGATCTGGTTGAGATAGCCCAGCGCCCGAATCACAATGCCGGTGGTGATAAACAAGGGTGCTGAGACTAACAGGATTTGGTCGCTTTGCTGTAAAGCGAAGCGTGTGATATCGTCACGGAAGCCGGTGCCACAATCAAACAAGACCGTGTCATAGTAGTGATTGAGCTGCTTGTGCACCATACCATAATCGGCAGCGGTGATCGTAGCCATGGCATCAGGATCGGCTGGCGCGGCCAGCACTTCGAGCCGACTTTCGACTTTGCTGGTAAAGCGGCGCAGGTCGCTGTAATGCCGAATAGTTTGCAGATGCTCCAGCAGCGTGCCGACAGTTTGTTGCTCGCGGCCCCGCACCTGATCGGCCAGGGTACCAAAGTCGGGATTGGTATCGATCGCGACTACCTTATCGCCTCGCACCTCGGCCAGGAAATTACCGGCAATATAGGTCAGGAAGCTTTTACCGACACCACCTTTAGGGCTAATGACCGCGATGTTATGGCAATGCGTGATGCGCGGCGCGCGGATGGCTTTATCCAGTTCAGCTTCCTCCTCGCGCGCGCTGCGGTTTGCCGGCATCAGATCGTTAATGCGCTGCCAAATGGAACGTCCGGTCGCCGGGCCATGCGTCTGGCCACGCTGTTGCTCGTTGCGCTCAGTCCAATCGCGAATATCATCGGCCAGCGAATGAGCCGATTCGGGTACTGCCTCGGGCGTTTCGGTACCGGGTCCCGATGCCATGCTCGCACCTGTCCGGTCGCCTCTAGCACTTTGGGCCGACGCTGGAGGTGTCTCAGACTGGTTGTCACTCCCATAGATATGCGCTTCACGCGCCGGCAGGGACAGTCGATGGTCATTGACCACTGCTGTATCAGATAAGTCGGTCAACCCATGACCATTAGCGGAGGCCTCAGCTTCATCCGCTCCATGGCCTGCCACAGGTACTGGTGGCTGCGCGTGCACACGTAGCAGGTCGGCTGCCTCCTCGATCGTATCGACGACTTCGACGCTGTCGCTCTGCTGATCGCTCATAAAGGCACCAACCACGACAATCGGCACCGTATCCGCCATGTTACGTACAAAGGTTGGTGTGGGAATGTTGACACCTTCGTCCTGGTGACCGGTGATGACGAGTGCTTCAATCTCCGCACTACCACTGCCGACCAGTGACAACGCTCCCAAATTATTTTCGACGACTCGCAACTCATCGGCTAGTGTCCCAATTGCCCGGCGGAAGGCACTGATTTCGGCATCATTGTTAGATACAAGGACATGCATGGGATGAACTCCTCAATTGTTTGCATTCCCCCTTAGCGGGACGAGAGCGCGGTCTTCATCGCGACCGGTTGGTCACCACCACTTGGCTCCGGTCGCGGACGCGCGTTAGCGATCAACAACGCCAAGGTACGAATTGCTTTGTAGGCCTGACAACTATCTTCTGCTTCGGCCAGCGGTTGCCCCAGACTCAGGGGACCCTCGATGCCATAAAAATCCGCCGGAATCTCGCCCTTGATAGGATACGGGAAGAGCATTCGTATTTCGCGCGGCTGGATCTCAAGCCGTTTATTCGCTCGATTAACCACCAGTCCAATCACATCTTGCGGAATGCCACGTTGTTCAAAGATATTAAAGGCGGCGCGGGCAGCCTGGACCGCTAGCACATCGGGTGTGATGACATGCAATATTTGATCGGCCCGTTCCAGTGTCGCCAGTGTCGCATCATTGATCTCGGATGGTAGATCAACGATCACAAAGCTAAAGGCGCGGCGCAGGGCCAGCAAGATGCCAGCAGCAGCGTCGCCCGACATACTTGGCCCAAGATGCATAGGTGGGGCAGCCAGCAAACGCAGCCCCGAGCTATGGGGGGTGAGCACGTTGCTGATGATCGCCGAGGAGGTATTGAGATCATCCATAAACGGTACCAGGTCCAGCAGCGTGCGCTCGGGCTTCATGCCAAGCAGGGCTGCCGTCGCTCCAAATTGCGTATTGAAATCGACCAGGACGGTCCGGTTTTGCGGGAGCTCACGCGCTAAGGTTACAGCTAGATTTGTCGCAATCGTTGTCGTGCCCGCCCCACCGCGTGGGCTATACACGGCGACGACACTTGAGCGGGCTGTAAGTAGCGACTCGGCCTGGAAGTTAACGAGCTGCCGCGTACGCGCTTCTTCGAGCTCATAAGCGCGTAGAATACTGCTGCGTAAGGCATCCAGCATGATCGGTCGCATCAGGACATCGCGGGCGCCTGCAACAATCGCCCGCTGCAGCAAGGCGGCATCCGAGCGCCCTGCGACGATGATCACTGCTGTGCCGGGTGCCGACAGCGCTACTTGGCGTGCCACGTCCAGCGCCGGGACGACCCCGATCACCTCATCGATCAGCAAAATATCAGGCCGGTACGCCACTGTACGATCAAGGCAGGCGCGACCATCCGCGACGGTGCCAATCACCTGAATAGGAAAACTTTCCGCTAGCAGAAGCTCAAGCTCGCGGACCAAGTCGGGCTGATTCGAGCCGATCAGCACCTTGATATCGAGGATTTCCTGCTCGCTCATTATCGAAAGTCCTCCTCGTTGGTCGGTGAGAGGGGCTTGATCTCACGGTCATCCGAACGCCGTAAGGAGAGCCGAATATCGGTGGCAAAGGTGTCCTGGTACGCCAGCAATTGAGCATCTTCGGGCTTGACTTTGAGCGTCACAATCACAACTTTGTCGCGGAGGCCGTATGGTGTATTGAGGCTTGTGTCACTATTGCCGGTGCCACTGGTATCACTATTCGAGCCAAAGATGCCAAGGCCAGTGCTGGACGACTGATTGGTCGTGTTACCCGAGGAGCCCGTATCGATCTTCGCCTTAGGCCGAGTGATGGGTGCACCGGCGACTTCAAGCACCTCAACATCGCTGAGCAGTGTGCGTGTGCGCTTCGTCTTGGTTTCTTGATGATCCAGAGTTTGTTCGCTGGTTTCGTAGGAGACGATGACATCGACGCGACTGCCACCGACCACTTTATCAACCGATACAGAGACCGGGTTGACGCCGATCGAGATCGCGCGTGTGCCATCGTTCAGCCCGCTGGTCGGTGCCACATCGTTTTGGCGCAGGATCATGTCGGGCGTAAGCGAGACGACAGCGACCCGCTGATTGACGACATCGCTCATGCTTTGAATATACGAAGGATGGGCATAGGCACGCGGAATAGAGCGTGTCTCTAACATATCGGCGGTGATCAGCGTGCGGGGGGCGATCGCAGTTTTCACCACTACCACTTGCTGCATATCGCCGATCTGCCGCTGGAGGGCATCGATCCGCGAGGTAAAAAGAAACCCGGTAAGGATCGCCAGGACCAGGGCCATGAGCCCATAAATCAGTCCGCGTCGTTTCTGCTTGCGCATCTAGGCTGCTCCCTTCCACCAGATTGGATTTTGTATCAGCCCTTGCAGCCGTGACATATCTGCTTCGGTTGGCAGCAAGAGCAATTCGATGAAGCGGGGGGGCATACAGGGTAAAAACGTTGCCGCAATCGGCTCGAGGTGGGGGGCTGCTTCCAGTCCGGCGCGTTGCAAGCTGCCGGTTAACTCGGCAATTTGGTTCTGTGTGTAACCGCGGTAGCGTACCACCATGGCATAGCGCGTCATGCTCCAACGTGATTGGAGCAGTGGGCCAAGCTTGGCATGCAACTGTCCACTTTGACGCACCGGGACGAGCCGCCGTAGCTGTGAATCGAAATGCCAGAGCGTTTCGGTAGCCGGCACCATACTCCGTGCACGATGTGTACCGCTGACCGTCGCCCAGGGCTGGGCTTGGACCGCACCGGGCGTCAGCAGAAAGGTGAGCATGTGTGTTTCGAGGTAGCGTAGCAGGGCCAGCACTTGGGTGGTCGTCGCGCCTTCGACCAGCATCGCAAGTGTACTTTTCAGTAAAAAATCAAGGCCACCTTCGAGTGTTTTAGCCTCGTAGACTTCGATTTGCTGGTCCGGCTGCATTAACTGGTGGCAGACCCGTGCTTCGCGGGCCGCTCCGTCTAAGGTGGCAAGATAATGAATAGAAACGAGGTGGGGGTGCTGCTCTGCTAGCGCTTGATACGTTCCAAGGAATTGCTCACGATCGGGAGGTAGTACCTCCGGTGGTCGTCCCCGGCCAATCGCATTATGTGCCATTGCTCGCACGACGTTAAGGCGCTCGTCGTTGGCGACCAACTGGCCATCGATCCGCACGTTACGGGGGAGTACGGCAAGGTTGACCTGTTCTTGAATATCGCTTCCCAAGAGCACGCGCCGGTCTGTTACAACTGTTCCGACGTATCCAGCCATTTATAGATTCCCATCTGCAACGACTGTTAACTTTCTGCTTCACATATTAGGACTAACCGGTATCCATATTTTAAGCAGGAGCTATACCAACAGTTCTCCATTATAATGGCAACTCTAGACTTTGCAGCAGCATTTTCTAAAGAATAGTTAAAGATGAGCATCAACCTTCTTCCGCTATGGCGTTACCTGTGCTACATTTAACAGGCGGTTCGGATCATCAGAAACTGACCTGCGGGGCACGCTCCCCGTAAGAAGAGGAAGCAGAACATGGCGTCGTATGAACGAACTCACGTTCAAAACCAGCTAGTTCGACACTATCATGATCGGTTGCTGCGCGAAGCGAACCTGGCAAGCCTCCTGACCTTGCCGCCCGATCAATTACGCACGCGGGTAGAAGCTTTGGTCGGTCAGATGATCAACGACGAAGGCCGGTTGATCACCCAGAACGAGCGCACCGCGATCACCAAAGCGATCCTGGACGAAACGATTGGTTTCGGCCCGCTCGAGCAGTTGCTCGGCGACCCTTTCATTACCGAGATCATGGTCAACGGCCCGCAGGCAATTTTTGTCGAGCGCAACGGCGTCCTGCAAAGCGAGCCAAACGTAGCCTTCATGAGCGAAGATCATGTGCGCCACATTATCGACCGCGTGGTCGCGCCGCTGGGACGACGTATTGATGAGTCGTCGCCGATGGTCGATGCACGCTTGCCCGATGGCTCGCGCGTGAACGCGATTGTGCCGCCGTTGTCGCTTAACGGCCCGACGATGACGATCCGGCGGTTTCGTAAAACGCCCTTTACCGTCGACGATATGATCCGCAATGGGACCTTGACCGAAGATATGGCTGCCTTTCTGCGGGCTTGTGTTACGGCTAGGTTAAGTGTTCTGGTCTCGGGGGGTACGGGGTCGGGGAAAACAACCTTGCTCAACGTGCTTTCCGGCTTTATTCCCAGCGATGAGCGCATTATTACGGTCGAAGACGCCGCCGAACTACAATTCTATCGGGTGCACCCGCACGTGCTGCGCATGGAAGCCCGTCCGGCCAATCTCGAAGGCAAAGGCGAGATCACGATCCGGCAGTTGGTGCGGAATGCGCTGCGTATGCGCCCGAACCGCATCGTGGTTGGTGAGGTGCGCGGTGCGGAAGCACTGGATATGCTGCAGGCCATGAACACCGGCCATGAAGGCTCGATGACTACCGTGCATGCCAACTCGCCCATTGATGCTTTTTCGCGGCTCGAAACGATGGTGTTGTGGGCCGAGGGTGCGTCCCAGTTGCCCTTACAAGCGATCCGTGAACAGCTGGTTAGCGCCATTGACATTGTGATTCAGGAAAGCCGTCTGCCGGGAGGCGAGCGTAGGATCACCTCGATTTCGGAGGTTCAAGGCATCAAGCATGGCGATATTATCCTCAAGGATATTTACGTCTACGAGCACAAAGGGGTCAGTGATACGGGGCGGGTTTTTGGCGACTTTACGCCTACCGGCGTGGTCCCCAAAGATTTGCCGCGCCTACGCCGCTATAATGTTGGTATCGAGCGCGCGCAGTTTACGCCGCACTATATCGAAAGTGAGCTGGGCGTAGAGCTGTTCAAAAACCCGGATATTACCGAAATCATGATTAACGGCCCGGATACGGTGTATATCGAGTCCGGAGGGCGCATGCAGTTGTTGGAGCATATCAAGTTCCGCGACGAACAACATCTGCTCAACGTCATCAACACGATCGTCGCACCGCTTGGCCGACGTATTGATGAAGCCTCGCCGATGGTTGATGCACGCCTGCCGGACGGTTCGCGCGTTAATGTCGTGATCGATCCGCTTTCCTTGCAAGGGCCGGTTGTGACCATTCGGCGCTTCCGACCGGCCGCTTTTACGGGCTATGAGCTGATTGAGCGCGGTGCCTTGACCCAGACCATGCTCGACTTCTTGCGGGGTTGTGTGGTCAGCAAGCTGAATCTTTTGATCTCCGGTGGTACCGGGTCGGGCAAAACGACCTTTCTGAATGCCCTGTCGGCCTTTATTCCCGATCACGAGCGGCTGGTGACGATCGAAGACGCGGCCGAGCTGCGCCTGACCAAATCACACGTGGTGCGGCTTGAAGCGCGTCAGCCCGATCAATATGGTGATGGCGAGGTAACGATCCGGCAGTTGGTACGGAATGCGCTGCGTATGCGGCCTGATCGCATCATCGTCGGTGAGGTACGCGGTGCCGAAGCATTGGATATGCTGCAAGCTATGAACACCGGCCATGAAGGCTCGATGACTACGGTGCATGCCAACTCACCTCGCGATGCTTTTTCACGGCTTGAAACGATGGCTCTCTTTGCCGAGTCGGGGCTCACGAACTCTGCCGTGCGCGAGCAAATGACGAGCACGCTCAACGTTGTGGTCCAAATTGGCAGGCTAGTTGACGGGCAGCGCCGCTGTCTCGACATTTCGGAAGTCCTGGGGATCGAAAATGGTGCGGTGCAGGTGCGACCGATCTGGCGCTGGGAACAGACTGGTGTGCAGGATGAGATGGTACGTGGACGCTTCGTGCCGACCGGCTATGTGCCGCAATGCATGACGCGTTTGGAAAGCTACGGTGTTAGCGTCGATCTCAAGCAATAAACAACGCAATGGGGTTTGGGCATGATTGAAGCTATGAACTCAGTGGGCGAGCAGGCGCTCAACCAGTTGCTGGCCGATCCACAGGTCGAAGAAGTCATGATCAACGGACCTCACAAGGCGTTTGTGATCGCCAATGGGCGCAAAGTGGCGCACCAGCTTGGCTTCGCTAGTGATGAAGAGTTGCGGGCGGTGATTGCTCGGATGGTGAGCACGGCCGGTCGGGTGCTTGATGAAGCATCGCCGCTCGTTGACGCGCGTTTGCCCGACGGCTCGCGGTTGAATGCCGTGATCGCGCCACTGGCTCCGGCCACAACGGTTACGATCCGGCGCTTTGTATTACGTGAATTGACCCTTCAAGATATGGTAGCGCGTGGCGTGCTGGCTGCCGGACCGGGGACGTTCCTGGAAGCGGCTGTGCGTTCCGGCATCAACATTTTGATCTGTGGTGGCACCAGCACCGGCAAGACCACCTTGCTCGGCTCGCTGTGTAGCTGTATCGCGCCGACCGAGCGTGTTGTTACGATCGAAGAAACGCGTGAACTGTATCTTGATCATACGCTCGAAGATGTCTGCTCACTGGAGAGCCGACCAATGATCGCCAACCAGATTACGGTGCGTGATCTGGTCAAAAACGCCTTGCGTATGCGGCCGCATCGCATCATCGTTGGCGAAGTGCGCGGGCCCGAAGCGCTGGATATGCTGATGGCGATGACCAGCGGGCATGAGGGTTCGATGTGTACGCTCCATGCCGATAGTGCGCGTGAAGCCCTCTTTAAGCTCCATACCTTTGCACTCATGACCGGCGAAGGCGTGCCTAGTGCGGCCTTGCATGACATGATTGCTCGCGCGATCCAGTTGGTAATCTTTTGTAAGCGCGAGCGTGACGGCGATCAGCGCGTCATTGATACGATCTTTGAAGTGACGGGCGTTCAGGGCGGCGTGATCAGTGGACAAGAGCTCTGGGTGCAACGTAATGCTGAACTGGCCTGGACCGGGATCCGACCGCAGATCGAGACGCGCCTCAAAGAGCGTGGTCACGATCTGGCAAAGATTTTCCGTGAACCAACCGGCGGCTGGGAGCGCCGTAGTCATTGGTGAGGTAGCTATGCGACGCCCCTTCATGGGCTTGATTTTGATCCTCCTGCTCGGGACGATCAGCGTACGGGTGCCAGCGGTGACCGCCCAAACAACTGCGGATACGCGCATTGATGTGGTGCTGGTGATCGACAACTCGGGGTCAATGAAGCAAAGCGACTCGCACGATAATCGCTTTTCAGCGGCCAAGCTTTTCACGGACTTGCTGGCCACGAACGACCAAGTTGGCCTTGTTTCGTTGGGCGACCGTGACTCGACCAAAACCATCATGACCCTCACACAGGTTACCGGTTTCGCCCAACAAATGTGGGACCAGATGGGGGTGATTGCACGCCCTAAGGATCTGTCCGAGTGGACCTATATGGGCGGTGCGATTGATCTTTCAGCGACGGTGATGGATAGTGCGGCCCATCATAATCAGCAGCGCGCGGTGATCTTCTTGACCGATGGGCTGCCGACATATCGTGATGAAGATCGGGCCGTTCAGGAAGACAAGATGCGGAGCGGACTGGATCGCCTTAAGCAAGCGGGTGTTAAGATCTTTCCCATTGCGCTTGGAGCGGGTGCCGACCGTAACTTTCTTGATCAAACTTTTGCGCGGCCAACCCATGGTCTGCTGTATCCGGCCGAGAATGCCGACCAGTTGCTAAACGTGTATATTCAGATCCTGGCTCGCCTGCAAGATGGGCGTTATGTCGATAGCTACCCGGTGATCGACAATACTGACGCTTTTCTGGCTAATGTCACGCCCGAACAAAAAATTCAGCAAGTTAACTTTGTTTTTCCAGGATACAATGGCACGGTGCCCACGCTCAAAAATCTGTTGCTCCCCGACTCGCCGACCTCAGCGATGGACAAACTGCTGCATCCGGAGGATCCGAATTGGTCGATGTGGGTAGTCAGACCCGAGTATGTACCCAAGCTCAACGGCGAATGGCGTATGACGCTGGAGAGCAATTCACAACAAAACCCGATGATTGCGGTCCTCAAGTCTGATTTGCGCGCACGCCTTGTTGAGCCGGTCGCAAGTTTGCCGAGCGACGATCAGACTGTACGCTATTACCCAGCTGGACGACCGCTGCTGCTGCGCGCCGGCGTCCTCGATCCGAGCAATCGCTTTGCTAAACGTGTGCCGTTACGGATCACCATGCAACAGCCGCAGCTCTGGGATAGCTTAAGTCCGGCTGATGGTGGGAGCGGAGCGGACTTAAGCCCAGATGATGGTGAAGACGCAACCGAGTACGACCGTCCAATGCAGCCGGGCAACTACCAGCTCCAACTCAATATTTCGCCCAGTGATAGCCATGTCCAGCTCCATAAAGCTTATGATATTGTGGTCGAAGCACTGCCCACAATGCAGGTACAGACCGAGCCGGCAGGCCAACTCCAGGTGAACGAGCCGATCAAGGTGCATGTGCAATGGGCGCTCGACGGTAAGCCGGTAACGATGCCACAGGCTGACATCTTGATGGCAGTCAAGCGCGACGACAGGGTGATCACGACGATTCCGCTGCATCCCGATAGTGAGGGCACGTGGACCGGTGAGTATACGCCCCCGGAGTCGGCGCAATACCAGTTTGCTCTCACGGCGCACGCTGATTGGCAAGCGACTGATCGTGGGCCGCGGCACTATACCGATTATCTCGAAGTTAACTATGATGCGCACAAGCAGCCGTTGGTTGAAGTCTCGGTGAATGATACCGATGACCGCGTTAACACGTTGAATAACGGCATTCAGCGTACGGTCGCCTTCCGCTCGTATAGTGACCAGCCGGTCCAGCTGCACGTGTCCGTCGCCGGGATACCGGGGGCGACGGTCTTTCCATCCACGCTCGAGGTTGGGCCACATGAGACTGGCAACCGCACCGTGACGGTTATCTCGCCGGCAGCGCTGCATAGTGGAGCGTGGAAAGCGCACCTAACGATCAACGGTGACGCGCAAGTACACCTGAACGCGACCGATTTGCCGATTAGCTTCAGCATCAACGGCTGGCTGACACGCAACCGCTGGGTGTTCTTGCTGGTGATACTCGCCTTGATTTTGACCTTGCGGCGCGTACGCGAAGCCATGGGTGACTTCGTTAGCCGCAACGTCGAATTACTGCGCTACGGGAGACGCTGATGGCCGATACCTGGCTGTATGCATCGGTGGCTGCAACGGCGTTAGCGGCAACCTCATGGATGCGCCACGCTAATGAAGCACGCCAGCAGTCGCGGCATATTAAAAAGCGGATGGGTGTCAAAGGGCGCTGGGATGACGCCTTTGATATCGAGGACGAAGAACTGCTGCTCGACCCAACCATTGAGGTTCCCGAGCGCCGTTCGATGGTACTGGTCATTGGTGACATCTATGATGCCTCGCCCTCGGGGCTGGTCTTGCGTGCCCGCCTCAAGAATGCCGACCTGTTTCTCAAACCCTCCGAAGCGTTAGCCTTGATCGTTATTACCGGCCTCGTCAGCTATATTCTGGCCGAACTGCTGTTTACCCAGGGACCGGTTATCAGCGCCATCATTGCACTCGTAAGTGCGGTGGTGGTACCGTGGCTGCTGCTCCGCTCGCGTCGTGACCGGCGCTTGCAGAACTTTACGAGCCAACTGCCCATCGCGGCTGAGCTCATGTCGAACGCTTTACGGGCCGGATTATCATTACAAGGGGCGATTGAGCTAGTCGCCCGTGAGATCGGCGATCCGGCACGCGAAGAGTTTGGCTTGGTCGTGCGCGAGGTGCGGCTCGGTGGTAGTCTGACCGATACGCTTGAGGCGCTTGAACAGCGGATGCCGAGCACCGACCTGGAAGTGATGGTTACGGCGCTCTTGGTGCAACGGGTGGCAGGTGGCAACTTGATCAAGAGTATGGGCGCGCTTTCACAAACCTTGATCGAGCGTCAACGTACCACCGAAGAGATCAAGACCATGATGGCCGAGCCAAAGTTCACGAGCTACCTGATGCCGGTGTTGTCGATTCTGGCGCTGGCGACGCTTAATCGTGCCGTGCCACATTTTCTGGATGTGTTATTCCACACCGTGCCGGGTTGGATTGTGCTCGCCTTCTTTGTTGGTATGCAAGTGTTGGCCTTTATGCTGATCCAGCGCTTCTCGCGCATCAACGTCTAGGGATTGCGGTATGAACAGCTTGGTTTTTCCGGTCCTCACGGCGCTAGCGATGGGACTGCTGCTATGGGCGATCCGCTTGTATGCTACGCCCGGTGTCGGGGCGATTCTGGCCGAACAAGCGCGGGTTGCGCCACCACCCAAAAAACCCTTTTTCGAGCGCATTATCCTGCCGTTGGTCCGCCGCTTTGTGCCGACGTATGACTTTGCTATGCCGTTCACCGACCGTCGCAAAATCCGCCAACGGCTCGCGTCGGCGGGCGACCCGTATGGGCTGACGATGCGGGATGTCGTGCAACTGAAGGTGGCTAGCCTGTTGCTGAGTATTCCGGGTGCTCTGTACTTTGGCCGCACGTATCACTTAGGCTGGAACAGCATCATCATCATGACCCTGGCAGCGATGATTCCGCTCTTCTTCTTGCCCGATATTGTGCTGGGTGAGATGGCTGAAAAGCGACAGGAAGAAATTACTACCAGCTTGCCTGACTTCATGGATCTGCTGGCCATTTCGATCACCGCCGGTGTAGGGTTCGACCTGGCACTCAATAACGTAGTGGAGCGCATGAAGGGCGCGCTTGCAGACGAATTAGAGCGCATGATGCGCGAACTACGGCTGGGCAACCCACGGCGCTTGGCCTACCGCAAAATGATCTGGCGCAACGATTCGCAGCAGCTCCGCAGCTTTTTCAGCGCTATGATGCAGGCTGACGAACTGGGTACGCCCGTGGCAGATATTTTGGAATGGCAGGCCCAAACGATGCGTCACCGCCGGATCCAGGAAGCGCGTCGCAAAGGTGCCAAAGCCAGCACCAAAATCTCCCTAGTACTGGCGACCCTGCTCCTGTTTGCCCTGACCGGCGTGATCATCGCGACGATCGGCCTCAATATCTTTTATGGCAACAACGTTTTATTCAGCAGCCATTAGCGCGGTAGGTCAGCAAGCGGGATATACCTCCCACAGTTCTTCATTACTGCTCCATACTCAGGCTCTAGCATCGCAGCATGCAACAATCCCCATAGGTAATCGTATAAACAGGTGGGAGGTCAAGAGCTATGACACAAGCAAGTGGACCATCGGGCAATACAGGCCCGTCTATTTTAGAAGAGATCACGGTCGCCGGTGGTGAACTGGTCGAGCGCGTGCGTGCGCTCCTTAAGGAAGGGAACATTCGGCGGCTCATTATTCAGCAGAACGGACACACGTTGCTGAATATTCCGCTGGAGTGGGGCATCCTGGGCACTCTAATCGCGCCCGAGTTGATCGTGATCGCCGGTATCGGGGCGGTCCTGACCGAGTGTACGATTCAGATCGTACGCACCGATCCGCCTGTCCCGCAACACCAACCGCAGATTATCGAGGTTGAGCGTGTAGACGCGGTGGACAAGACACATGCCCTGCCGCATAGCATCCGCATCGAGCACGAGGATAGCGCGAATGAGCAGGCGTCGGCGAAGTTATAAGAGTGATGGTTCGTTGAGCAGAGCATTATGCTTGGCGAACCATCGACCTTAGGGTAGGCCAAGCCATTCACGAAGAGCTTGATCCAGTCGCAGAGCATCGGTCTGCGCTAGCTGACCAACGTGTTTAACGACGAGTGTTCCATGGACAGTATAAAGGCCACGCTTCACAGCTGTCGCGACATTAAGACCGGCAGTCGCCCAGTTTGTGAGTACGAATTCCCCTGCAAGCAGCGAGATAATTTTACTTGTCAGTGGTATAACGAAAAGGTCACGCGATGCATGTGGAGCATTGACAACGACTGCTGGTCTCACTTTTGCTCCAGATAAGTCTGAGAATGGGTAGCGAACGAGGATAACGTCAGTCTTGGAGAAGTTCGGCATACACATCGTCCTCGTCGTTCGCCCATAAGGAGTCGAGAGAAGCTTGACTTGCGCCTAGCCAAAAGTGTGTATCTTCATCCGGTAGCAGGGTCACGAGTAAGGTGGCACCTTCAGGCAGGTCAACGTGTTCCAGCACTTCAATGCGTCCTTCACGGACAACCGCCCATAGTGTGTTGAGCATAGCATAATCCTCGTGGAAGTTATACAGCAAAGCAGGATGATGTGCAAAAGAGTCTATCGCTAGATCGTTAATGGCACGAGACCCAACACCTGCGACACGGTTGCCAGAATGTAGCCCTGCGCACGCAGGTTCTGAATCAGAGTTGGCAGTGCTTCGTGCGTGTGCACGCCCCGCCCGTTCATGTGCATCACGATAATTGAGCCATTGCGCGCCTTCTGTTGCACAGTCCGGATGATCATTTTCGCGCTTACGTTGGGATCAGGATCACCGGTCACCACGTCCCATTGAATCGTGCGTAACCCTGCATGACTCACCTCGGCCAAAGCAGCACGGCTCCAGTTACCATACGGCATACGAAAGAGTGTTGGCTGGCGACCGGTCAAGTGGTATATGGCTGCCTGCGTGCGGCTGATTTCGAGATCCATCGTGGCAGGCCTGATCCGCGAGAAATCTGGGTGGCCCCACGAATGATTGCCGAGCTCGAAGAGCGGATTGGCAGCCAGCATTCGCGTGACGTCGCTGTGCGTGGAGACCCAATGGCCGCAGAGAAACATCGTCGCCGGTGCATGTGCAGCCAGTAGGATCTGGACGAGGTGCTCATCGTAGCCTGCCAGGACGTTCGGTGTTTCGCAGGCATCGAAGGTCAACGCAATCAGGGGCCGGCTCCGATCACCGTGGGTATTGAGAAGACCCGGGACCGGTGGTTGCGGAGGCGGCACGTGTGGCGGTTGCGGACCACTCGGAAGTGGGAGGTCGGCGTCGGGCAGCACAGCGGGCGTAGATGTAGTGGGCGGT
>JACDGP010000256.1 GCA_013821605.1 Herpetosiphonaceae bacterium | reverse complement strand
CGACGATGACGATCAGCCCCTCGGCTTCGAAGCTCTTGAGTGTCCGGCTGACCACCTCTCGGACGGTCCCGAGTTGTGCGGCCATTTCCACCTGTGTAAGTGCCCCTCCCGCAGCATTGCCTGCAGCTTCACGCAGCAGCAATCGAGCTAGGCGCACGTGGACGGAATACAACCCTAGGTCCGCGACCATCGCTGTCATACGGCGCAGGCGACCGGCAAGCTCCCGCAGCAGAGCCTGCGCTAGCTCGGGGTAGTCATGCACCAGCTGCTCAATGGCCGCACGTGGCAAGATCATGAGGTCGCACGCGTCCATTGCTGTGTTGGTTCCCGGACAAGAGCCACCGTCGAAGACCGGCACGGTATTGAAATGATCGCCTGGCTTGACGATATGCAGGATCTGTTCGCGTCCATCGCTCGATGTCCGCGTCACCTTCACCCGACCGCACAGCACGATATACATCGACTCTGCTGGCTCACCCTCCAACGTGATCACGGCACCCCGAGGATAGTGCCCGACCTGCGCAACTGCAGTGAGCGCATCGCGTGCCCTCTCAGATAGGAAGCGGCAAAAACTGGCGCCCTGAAGCTCGTCACGCATCCGTGCTTTTGTCCAGTGTGTCGTGCACTGCTCGTCCATCGTTACATATCCTCCATTCACCGGCCATTTGTGTATAGTGTATGACTTTTATCACAGCATGCTGCTAGCGTGGCTGCTACAGTAGGCCATAACCATTAAGGAGGGCCCCGCTATGCCCTTTCGGCCGCAGATGGTGAGGATGAGATGCAGAAACGAACCGTACCGGCAGCCCTAATCGCCAGCCTCTCCGCGCTGCTGCTCATGGTGCTGATCTATGCCGGTTCGCGAGGCTTGAAAGACTTCGACTCGGCGCTGATTGGCTACGCGGTCGCCACGGTCTTCGCTCTGACCGCCATTGTCTACCGCTACACGCTCTGGATTACACGCCCGCCCACTTGGCGTTACTTCAAGGCCGGTTGGACCCATTTCCTCTCCTGGCGGAACTTTCGCCGTTATACCATGCTCATCCCCGTCGCCTGGTGGCGCGACATCTTCGGTCAAACCTTTATCCTGAAACGCAGTTCCACCCGCTGGGCAGCACATATGTCGATCTTCTGGGGCGTCATCCTATCGCTGGCGGTCACACTGCCACTCACCTTCGGCTGGATTCGCTTCAGTCTGATCCCGCCCGACCGCTACCAGGGCTGGTTTTTTGGCCTGCCGCTCTTCAGCTTCCCGATCGAGGCCGGCGTAGGCTTCGCCGTCTTCCACGCCCTCGATTTCAGCTCGGCGCTGCTGCTACTCGGCTTGGGGCTTGCAATCTGGCGGCGGATCAACGACGTTGGGCTACTGACGACGCAACGCTTCGGCTTTGATCTCGTGCCGTTGGTTCTACTGTTTGCGATCGCTGTGACAGGCCTCGCACTGACCGCCTCCTCGCTCTGGTGGGAGGGAAGATTCTATTGGTTTTTATCGCTGATCCACCAGGTCATCGTCGTGGCCTGGTTGCTCTCGATCCCGTTTGGCAAGTTCTTTCATATTGTCCAGCGCCCGGCGAGTATCGGTGTCACCCTGTATCAGACCGTCAACCAGGATGTCGAACACTACGGTGCGCAACCCCAGACCGGCCGCTGCAAGCGTTGCGCGCAGGAGCTACCCTCACAGCAGTTCGTCAACGACCTGAAGGCCACGCTCGACGATCTCCACCAGCACTATGATCTTGGCCCGCAACACGGCTGGCTGCAAGAGTATTGTCCGACCTGCAAGCGCGTGCTACGAGGTCAGGCCTACTACCAAATGATGGGGAAGCGCTTTCTATGAGTGTCAACAAAGACTTTTTTGAGCTCCACCGTGACTTTAATTATGACCTGCAATCCCGTGGTACACCGTCGGTTGGCTGGGATCAGGCTGGTCGGCTGCCAGAAACGCTGGTGCCGACCCATTGCGCCTTTTGTGGCTGCCAGTGCGGTATGTTTCTACGTGTAACGAATGGTCAGGTAACCGGCGTGGAGCCACGCAATTTTGTGCACAACCGTGGCTCATTGTGTCCCAAAGGCATCGTCGCCTACCAGCAGGTCAACCATCCCGACCGCCTCACCTATCCCATGATCCGGCGTGGCGGGAAAGGCGGCAAACTGGAACGGGCGAGTTGGGATGAGGCGCTGGAGTATGTGGCCCAACGTTGGCAGGCAACGCAGGAACGTTATGGCAAGGATGCAGTCGCGGTCTATAGCGGCTCCTCAATGACCAACGAAAAATGTTACCTGATGGGTAAATTCGCGCGGGTCGGCCTGGGGACGCGCCACATCGACTATAAC
>JACDGP010000032.1 GCA_013821605.1 Herpetosiphonaceae bacterium | reverse complement strand
CACCGCGTCCTCAATCGCGCAGTCTGGTCGAGCCGCACCCTCAGTGCCGTCCTGCTCCACAGTCTGGTGCGCGCTTTTGTGGCCGCTGACCTGCCAATTGTGGTTGGTCTCGATGAAACGATTGAGCGCCGTCGTGGTGTGAAGATCGCAGCCCGCGGTATTTATCGTGATCCCGTGCGCTCGAGCGCGACGCACTTTGTCAAGACGGGTGGGCTGCGCTGGGTCTCGATGCAGCTGTTGACGCCGATTCCCTGGATTGGTCGGGTGTGGGCCTTGCCCTTTCTGACCGTCCTGGCTCCATCGGAACGCTACGCCGCCCAGCGGGGGCGACGCCACAAGACGATACCCGCTTGGGGTCGTCAGATGATCCTGCAGCTGCGGCGCTGGCTGCCGAACCGCCGCATCGTCGTCGTTGCGGACGGAAGTTATGCGGTCCTCGACTTGCTCGCCCGCTGCACGCGATTGCCCCAGCCCGTCACGATGGTCACGCGCCTGCGCTTGGACGCGGCCTTGTATGATGCTGCACCGTCGCGCAGCCAGCAGACGATTGGTCGACCACGCTGCAAAGGCAAGCGCCAACCACCCCTCCGTGCACGGTTGGCGGCACCGACAACCAGCTGGGAGATGGTCACGGTCCAGTGGTATGGCGCACGAGCGCGACCGATTGAGGTTGCGACCAACACGGCACTTTGGTACCACGCCGGGATGCTGCCCGTCGCCATCCGTTGGGTGCTCATTCGTGACCCAGATGAGAAGTTCACGCCCCAAGCGGTGCTGTGCACCGACCTGAGCTGCACGACCCGCCAGATCGTGGAGTGGTTTGTGATGCGCTGGCAACTGGAAGTCACCTTTCACGAAGTGCGGAGCCATCTCGGTGTCGAAACCCAACGCCAATGGGCGGAGCTTGCGATTCTGCGTACGACACCAGCCTTGCTGGGCCTCTTTTCATTAGTCGTCTTGTTCGCCCACCAGTTGCTGCAGGGGGCAGCCTTGCCCGTGCGTCAAGCGGCGTGGTACACGAAAGCAGCACCGACCTTTGCGGATACGTTAGCCTTCGTGCGCCGGCAGCTTTGGCCTGTCACTCTTTCTTACCTGTCACCGGCCAAACCCGATGTTGTGGAAATTCCACGCGCCTTATTGACGCGTCTAACAGACACACTTGCCTTTGCGGCGTAATATGGATAAAGCCTAGCTTAGACTCCGCGACGACGCCGATGTGACCTCCTTCATAGAGGCCGCTGCAGCCCGTGGAGTGCCGCTGACCCTGCTCGACCTGCGCGGTCAAACACTCGATCAACTCTACGGTGCCTCGCTGCTCCTCGTGCGACCTGACCAGCACGTGGCCTGGCGCGGCGCGTCCGTCGATCAGTCGACGGCAGGGGCAGTCCTTGACCGCGTCCGTGGAGCGCAAGGCGTCAAGCACATTGAGACAGTGGTACATTAAGGGGTATTACGCCGCTTTAAGTCGCGCGGTCATGCCCAACGCTTCGCCCTAGGGGCACCCGATGCCTTCACGCCTGCAGGGTACTCGCCATTCGTGAGCACTTCTGTCCACGGAGACATCGCCTTACTGCGGAAGAGTACCGTGCCCCCGCGACATGTGCTAAGCTCGTGTCGATGTAGAGAGGGCGTCGATGCAACAAGAATACATACAGGCACTCATAGCACAAACTGAGCCCGATGGTCGTATTAAAGCGGCATGGCTTGCGGGGAGCTTCGGCAGGGGCAACGCCGATCGCTATTCTGATCTAGACATCCATCTGTTGCTTGATGAATCCGATCTCCACGATTTCAAAGCCAGCGTCGAAGCCTGGCTGTCTCGTATCCGACCTTTGGTGCTCTTCAACCTGCTCTTCAACGACACGATGGTGAACGCCCTTACGGAGGATGGGCTGCGGCTAGATGTCTGGCTGCACGGGGAAAAATTGGTCTCCGTCGACCCGGCCAAAACACAGATCCTCTTTCAAACCGGCAATGTAGTTCAATACGAGCATGTTGCTGAGCCACGGGATCCGTCAACTGTTGCGAAAGTCTTGCTGAGGCAGACGAAGGAATTCTGGCGTTGTATTTCTCTCCTACCGCCAGTGGTTGGACGGAAGGAGTTGATAGTTGCGTTCGCAGGCCTAACCGTCGAGACAAATATTCTAACGGATGTTCTGATCTCCGGCTACGGCATTGCCCGTGAAAGTGGGGTGAAGCGTTTGAATGTGTTTTTGCCCGATGATATCCGGCAATCCATCGAAGATGCTTTATCGATGCAGGACCTGTCGCAGGTAAGCCTAGCTGAGGCCCAGATGAAGTTGGCCCGTATCATGGAGGAGCATGGTCGTATCATCGCGGCAAAGCACAGCTACCCATACCCCGATGAATTGGAGGCTGCTGTACTCGGCTATGTACACAAGGAACTAGCACTTCTTGGTTTGGACACGGCCTTTCCCTCTTCAGATGCTTAGTCCGTTGAGATGAGTAATTCCATAACCTATCATGTCAGGACTGTGCAACAGCCCTACCTTACGGCCTAGGTAGAGCGACGAAGTACTGCTATGTAGCTAGCACCTTCCGTCTCACACTGCTCTAACCGCCACTCTGTATTGGCGACCAGCCCCTCCAACTCCTCAATACTGCAAAACAGATAGTCGAACCAATCAGTCGCAATGTTCGCATGGCGCACTCGCATCCGGATCTGTCCCGGCATGCGTCCCACATCCCGGTTGTGCTGATGGTACGCAAGATGGAGCTGACTCTCGGTCTGACACGGATCCATCCCTTGTCCAATGATCACCGCATCGGGTGTTGCCAATTCCGCCAATGTTTGGAATAAGGACCGCGCGTTCTGCGCATCCCGGAGCAGGCCGAGATTATTGCCCAGCATGAGAAACGAGTCGAAGGGTTTTATGAGGGGCGTAAGCAGATCTGAAACTGTCCCAACCACGATCCGGTGTACTCCGCGACGCCGACAAACCTCCGCCGCGAGCGGTGAAACGTCGAGTGCTACGACCTCGTGACCGGCATGCTGCAGGTAAAGTGCGTGTCGTCCTGCACCACTTCCAATATCAAGGATGCGCCCCTGTACCTGATTACAGGCCCAGCGATCCAGCACACTCCAAGCCTCGGGTTCAACGAAGTACCGACGTGCATCACCCGCAGCAAGGTATCCATCATCCCGCTCGACGAACTCCAATACCCGCCCAGGCTCCGCACCGCTCTCGCAGCACTCCATCAGAAGCATCCCGAAAGCATCACCAATCTTCGGTCCTCGTGGGACATCGTGTCCCACATCAGCAGTAGCGCATACACCGTCCATAACTCTTACCGCAAATCCCCATCAACATCTACACCGGAGCAAGAATCATGCGCTGCCCTGCCCGGTAGTGAGCGCGCACCACATCGTTCTACCAGATTCGACGATAAACCAGTTCTCCCTGGTAGTCGTTCCCCTCGATCTGGTAGACTATGCCGCCTACAACAAAGGGTCATCACTGTTATGGTGCTAAAGATCCCTTCAAATGAGCAGGTGTATGAACTATCGAACTGAACCAGTTACGATGTGGTTTGACCGACGACTTGTGATGCGAAAGTCGCCAATTCATGGAACAGGCACATTTGCAACTGAAGACATACGTGCTGGCGAGGCGCTGATCTGGGTTACAGGGGGCATAGTGTATACACCAGAGGATTGGCATTCAGGGCAGGTACAGCTTGAGCCCGACATGTATAACGAGGAACGACTAGGGGAAAATTTGCTGATTGCTACACCGAAAAGCTTTCACTACTATATCAACCACTCGTGTGAGCCAAACGCGATCGATCAGTCGCATCACCCAACTTGGACACACTACATTGCGTTGCGTGATATTCGTGCAAATGAGGAAATCACTGCCAATTATATTGAGTATGGGGACCCTCGTCTTGAAGTCTGTGCATGTAAGTCGCCGGGTTGCCGGTGGACTCAACATGTATGATGACTGCCATCCCAAAAGGAGGATCGAGATGTGGCTCATCACTAGCCCATCACCTTATCGCCCTTGCTTTTCCGAATATACGTGCTATAATACACCCGATTGATTGCTGCCCTTCGGCATGCGAATCGTCCGCGTCCACTCCAAAATAATGTGTACCAGGGAAAATCGAAAACGGTGTATCAGTACCGTGTACCAACGTTGAACGTGAATGTACCAAAAATCTTGGTACTGTACCAAAGTTGAACGTAAATGTACCAAGTGGTGTCGGCTCCTGTACCAAGCGGAGGCCATGTTTGTACCACGAGTTCGTCATTGTTCCCATTGCTCCCGTTGTTAAATCATTGTTATCGCATTGTTCTTTCATTGCTTTTTTGCCGTCTTAGCAATGCATTAACAAGCGTTGGACGTTGTTCCTTATTGCTCCCACATCGCGAAATAGCGCATCCCAATGCGAAAAGTCCGTACTCCTGGATTTCCATTGCTAGCAATGCCTAAGGGAGCAACCCGATGCCTGTCTCCGTCCGTAATTCGCAGCTGATCTATGACTCGCTCAAAGCCTGCGGCATCCGCATGTTTTCAGCCCTGCCCGAGACCTGGCTGGTGCATCTGATCCGTATGGCCGACGAGGACCCCGACGTTCATATGGTGCGGCTGGCCAAGGAAGAGGAAGCCATAGGCATCTCGGCGGGCGCACATCTGGCCGGCGTGAAGTCAGCCATGCTCATGCAAAACCATGGCTTTCTGGCCAGTATTAACGGCATCGTCTCGCTGGCCCACCTGTACCGCATCCCATTGCTCATGCTCGTGAGCTACCGTGGCGAGTTCGGCGAGCGCGATCCCTGGCAAACCGAGGGCGGCGGTAACACCGAGGCCCTGCTGCAAGCGCTGCACATTCCCTTCAACCGGCTTGATGATCCAAGCCACGTTGCCCACCGCATTCGCCAAGCCCAAACCCTGGCCGAGGCATCGCTCAAACCGGTTGCCTTGCTGTTGTGCCGTGACCTCATGTGGGAGGAATAATGCTGCGTATTGATGCCTTGCAGTCCGTGTATCCGCAGCTAGAGCGCTGCGTTGTCGTGACGATCATGGGCGCGGTCTCGGCTGAGCTTCAATCGCTTGGCCACCGGCCCAACTTCTTTTACCTGCTCCATGCCATGGGGCTCGCCTCTTCCATGGGCTTGGGTATCGCCCTGAGTCGTCCCGAACTCAAAGTCGTCGTCCTTGATGGTGATGGCTCGATCTTAATGAACCTTGGCAGTCTGACCACCATGGCTCGCTACCGCCCGCATAATCTCGTCCATGTCGTATTCGACAACGAGAGCCTGCTCTCGGTCGGCGGCTTTCCCACGGCGACTGCGACAGGTAGTGACATTGCCGTGATGGCGCAAGGCGCTGGTATCCCGCGTACTGCAACCGTGGCCAGCCTTGATGATTTTCGCACCGCCTTTGATGCAGCCCTCGCTTCCAATCAACTCACGACTTTAGTCGCCAAGGTTGAGGCCAAAGGACCGCCCATCTTCCTGACCGATCTAGCGATGCTCGAAAACCGTTTTCAATTCCAACGCCACCTGCGCGAAATGTGACTGGAGGAGTCCCAATGTCGAACGTACTCACGCAATTAATCGCGGAGCTTGTTGACGGTCGTCTCCAAGTGGTGGATCTAACCCAGCCCCTCGGTCCCGCCACGCCGGTGATCGGCCTACCGCCGATCTTTGCCTCGTCGCCGGGCCTGTCGATGGAAGTCATCTCGCGCTACGACGAGCGCGGCCCGGGTTGGTACTGGAATAAAATCGAATTGGGCGAGCATACGGGCACGCACTTCGACGCGCCTGTGCACTGGATCACCGGCAAAGATATACCCGACAATCGCTGCGATACGATCCCAGCCCGGCGCTTTGTTGGGCCTGCCTGTGTGATTGACGTAACGCAAGAAGTAGCCACGAATCCCGACTTTCTGCTAACGCCGGAATATATTCAAGCGTGGGAAGCCCAATATGGCCGTATTCCGGTCGGAGCATGGGTGTTGTTGCGCACGGACTGGAGCAAGCGCAGCGATCCAGAGACATTCTTGAATGTTGGACCAGATGGCGCTCATAGTCCAGGCTTCCACCAATCCGCCTCAGCATTCTTAGCGCACGAGCGTGATGTGCTCGGCGTCGGCGTCGAGACCGTGGGCACTGATGCCGGTCAGGCCGGCACCTTCGACCCGCCCTTCCCCAATCACACGACCATGCACGGTGCTGGCAAGTTTGGTCTGGCCAGCTTATGCAACCTCGACCAGCTTCCACCAACTGGAGCAGTCGTCATCGCTGCTCCACTCAAAATCGTTGATGGCAGTGGCAGCCCCTTACGCGTCCTGGCCATCACCCAGCATCATCGGTAGTCACCGAATGAGATGGCTCGACCTCGCTGCATACCTGCCCAGCCATCATCATCGGCCGCTTGCTCCAGTCTCAACAAGCTCCTTCTCCCGTTTGAGTGAGCACCGGCGTGAGATTGATGCCTCGTCGCCACGCAATAAGATAACGGTACGGACTCGTCTCGCCCCGTCGGACGCGCCAATCATCCGGCGCAGTTGGGCGGGAAATACCAAAATGCAGATGGGCCGGGGTAAAGCGTGCATCCCCCGTCTTGCCGGTTAACCCGAGCCGTTGTCCCGCCGCAACACGTACTCCAGGCTGGATACCCGCTGCAATCTGCGAAAGATGCGAGCCATAATAGCGGATACCATCGTCGCCAATCATCGCGACCGACAAGCCCCCGCGAACCACCGGATCATCGGTCTGTGGCTCCCATGTATCCGTGTAGCTCACGAAATCTACGACACCACCGGTAACCGCGACGAAGACCGAGCCAACCGGTGTAAAAATATCCGTAGCAGGGTAGTCATGATGACAAGTTCCATACGAGACATCACGAGCCGGTTGTACCGGAAACAGGTAGACCCTTGACTTAACGGCAGAGGTTGGCGTTACCTGCTCGCGCGCTGTCGCCTGTGCAGAGCTGGGCGTCTGAGTTGTGTTGGCTGTAGGCACCACCATGGTGGGCGTCTGAGTTGTGTTGGCTGTGGACATCATCGTTGGCGTACTGGTCGATCGTGGTTGCGGAATGGTTGGGAGCGGGGTGCCTGTGTTGGCTACGACGGACGTCACCCGCACCACCGTACTGCTGGCATCGCCCACAGTTTTTGTCTGTGTTGCTGGTTCCGTTGGGGTTGCACCCCGTGTTGGCACTTCCACGACCACTGCGGATGGAGCCGGTAGCATGGTCTGCGGAACAACCGTAAGCGCTTGGGTGGGTATGGATTGTTTGAGCGCGACACTAGTCGGACTCGCGGCTGTCTGCTGCTCCGTGGTCCCAGACGCTGTACAACCCAGGAGCGTACAAGCCAGCAGTGTGACCACAAACCATCGAAAATACATGGTCTCTCTCATCTAGCGCAGTATAAAGCATCCCTGTTGATGTTGGCACTCCACATGCTCCGCAGGATAGGAGGAGGAACGTATGCAGCATATCACGTTAGTCGGACTAGGCATCATGGGCAATGGCATGGGACACAACCTCCTTAAGGCAGGTTACCCACTGACAGTCTATAACCGTACGCAAGCGAAGACCGAGGGGTTGGTAAGCGCGGGGGCGACAAGCGCCGCAACTCCCAGAGTGGCTGCTCAGAACGCTGATGTGGTGATCAGCATCGTCGCCAATGATGAGGCGTCGCGCGCCGTGTGGCTGGGAGCGGATGGCGTGCTGGCGGGTGTCCGCCCGAACACGCTCTTGATCGAATCAAGCACCTTATCGCCGGCCTGGATTCGCGAGCTGGCCGGTTTGGCCGAGGCCAAGCAGTGCCGCTTAATTGATGCACCCGTCGGGGGCAGCAAACCGCAGGCTGAAGGTGGGCAACTCACCTTTTTTGTCGGCGGCGAACGTGCGGATCTCGACCACGTCGCTGCCATTCTTGATGTGCTCGGACAACGCACCAATTATCTAGGGCCGATCGGCAGCGGTGCAACGATGAAGCTGGTCAACAATCTGATGGGTGGTGTCCAGGTTGCCGCGCTCGGTGAGGCACTAGCGCTGGCTGAACAAGCTGGCCTCAATGTCCAACAGGTAGCCGACCTATTGTCGAATGGTGCTCCCGGTAGCCCAATCGTTAAGACCAAAGCACCGGGGATCGTTGCCCACGACTACCCCACGAACTTTGCCCTGCGCTGGATGCACAAAGACCTCTCCTACGCTCTGGCAGAAGGCGAGCGGCACCACCTCTCATTGACCACGGTGGCAGCAGCCCGCAATCTGTACCAGCAAGGCATTGAGCGTGGTCTGGCGGATGAGGATTTTGCGGCAGTCGCCGAGACCGTCCGCACTGCTGAACAATGAGACGGCTGGAAAATGCTACCGTCCCTTGAACTGCGGTACCCGTTTTTCCAAAAAGGCCGCTACGCCTTCACGGTGATCATCGCTCACAATCGTCTGCTTCTGCAGCTGCGCCTCGTACTCAATGCTGGAGGCCAAATCATGCTGTAGTGCATAATCAAGCGCCCGTTTGGTCAACCCCAGCGCGAGCGTCGGTCGCTGCGCGAGCTGCGTGGCCCAGGCCAAGGCCTCAGGTAGCAGCCTGTCGGCAGGAGCGATCCGGTTCGTCAAGCCGAGTTCTAAGCAGCGCGCTGCCGGAATCTGCTCGCCCTGGATCGTCAACTCATAGGCCCGGCTATACCCGATCAAACGGGCGAAGAACCAGGAGGCACCCGCATCTGGGACGAGTCCAATGTTGCTGAAGGCTTGCAAGAGGCCACCGTTATCCGCCATCACGCGTAAATCACAGGCCAGCGCCAGCCCGGCTCCCGCGCCTGCGGCAGTTCCATTAATGGCCCCAATGACCGGTTTCTCGATGGTACATATCAGCTGCATCAACGGCTGGTAAAACTGGACCAGATACTGGTAAACCTGCTCGGGACTGGGCCGGTCGGCAAACACTGCTAGGTCGGCCCCCGAGCAAAACCCTCTGCCCGCGCCGGTAAGCACAACTGCCCGTACCTCGCCAGCATCACGCGCCATGGAGAAAGCCTCGGTCAGCCCCTCGATCGTGCTTTGGTCCAGGGCATTACGTCGCTCCGGGCGGTTCAACGTAATTACTGCCACCGCGCCATCAAGCTCGTAGCGAACGCCCGTCGTTTGTAGCATGGGAACGTCTCCTTATGACTGGTGCAGTATATAGTACGCTCTGTGCTCTACCAGACGCTAGAGCACAGAGCGTCTTATGGTGCCTAACCAGAGCGCATGACGCGAGTGGATATTGCCTTTGAGGAATATGGGTGTGGCTTGACATGTAGCGGTGGGGGACACCGCTACGTTTGGTAGTCTCTAGTGTGCCTAAGGCACGCCGGAAGTAATTTGCGAGTACGTTGTCGATACCTTTCGCCCAAAGATTGTCACGACTCCAACGACAACAATAGCAATCAAAATAAGAATCAGGCCATATTCGATGAGTCCTTGACCTTGCTCTCGGGTAAAGAATGTACGGAGCACCTTCAGCCTCACCTCCTCTACATATGATTTAATGACAAAACACAGTTTGTCCTTAAACTATACGCGTAGAGGTCAATGGGCTACAGGTCATGGTAAGGGACTACGGGAAATGCCTGTAGTCCTGCCATGAACCGCCTACCAGTCCGAGCCCTGCGTCCTCCTGCCTTAGCAACGCACTATATCATAGCGCGACATTGCGATCACTCGACTCATTAACCGCCGGTGGTAACTTGGCCTCGATCTGCTCGTTGACGTTCAGCATCCGGAACACCACTGCCGCCAACGCGCCGCCCGCAAAATTAGCAACTAAAAAGAGCCACAGGTTAACCCACTTTGACAGCCCCATGATCGTTATGCCAATGGCGACGGCTGGATTGAATGCTCCGCCCGAAATGCCGCCAACAGCGAAGGCTCCAACGAGGACCGTGAAGCCAATTGCCAAGCCAAAGTATGAGTTGCCACTCGTATCCTTCGATGTTGCCACGTTCAGGACGACATAAGCCAGCGCAAACGTAAACAAGAGTTCCGCCAGGAGTGCTTGCCCGATGTTCGGCGTCGCTGCTGTCACGACTGCCCCACTTTTTAGGAAGCCGACGACAAGTGCTGCCACTACGGCGGCCACAACCTGCGCTACCATATACAGGACAGCGTCACGGGCGCTGGATTGACCGCGCATCCAAACTGCCAGTGTTACTGCAGGGTTGTAGTGTGCACCCGAGATGTGCCCGCCCGCGTAAATCATGACCATCAGTACTGAGCCGATCGCTAGCGGTGCAAGTGGGCCTGCACCCGGTGCGATCACGACCAGGCCAACGGTCATTACCAGAAAGAACGTCCCGATGAACTCCGCTAGATACTTCTGCATTCGATTCCTCCTTTGTCACTTGATCGACTATCGAGCAAGCGTGAATCACCGTGGTTGCTGGCCTGCCATGGATGAACATCTGTGCTGTCGAGGGTCGGACGTCAATCTTCGAGGGAGCAAGTGTAACACATTCGCTTTGCATGGGATCACGCTTCGCCGATGAGTACATTGACATACCCCCAACAAATTGCGTAGGATAGAAGACATTTCAAAACTTCGATGGTTGTGTTGACGATGAAAAAGCTGATTAACTCACCTGAAAGCCTGGTGCGCGATGCGCTGGAAGGCATGGCTGCCGCGCACTCCGACCTGATCCGTGTGCACTTCGACCCTGATTTCGTGGTGCGGTCTGATGCGCCGGTCCATGGCAAAGTGAGCCTTGTCTCCGGTGGCGGCAGCGGTCATGAGCCGCTGCACGGGGGTTTTGTGGGGCGTGGCATGCTCCATGCCGCATGTCCCGGAGCCATCTTCACGTCACCGGTCCCTGACCAGATGCTGGCGGCGACCAAAGCGGTCGATGGCGGTGCGGGTGTCTTGCACATCGTCAAGAACTACACCGGCGACATTATGAACTTTGAAATGGCAGCGGAGTTGGCTCAGGCCGAAGGCATTGAGATCGCCAGCGTGGTGATTAATGATGATGTTGCGGTGCAAGACAGCTTGTACACGGCAGGCCGCCGTGGTGTTGGAGCGACGGTCCTGGTTGAGAAAATTTGTGGTGCTGCTGCGGAAGCGGGCATGTCCCTGGCCGAGGTGAAGCGCATTGGTGAGAAAGTTAATGCCGCCGCGCGCTCGATGGGCATGGCGCTAACATCCTGTACTGTTCCGGCAGCCGGTAAGCCCACCTTCGAACTCGGCCCAGCTGAAATGGAGATCGGGATTGGTATTCATGGTGAGCCCGGTCGTAAGCGGTTGCCCCTGGCATCGGCCCATGACATCCTCGGGATGCTGGCTGGTGCGGTTCTCGATGATCTGCCCTTTGAGCGCGGCGACGAGGTGTTGGCCTTTGTAAATGGCATGGGTGGTACGCCCCTGATCGAACTCTATATTGTGTATAACGAGCTCGTTAAGGTGTGCGCAGCACGTGGCATCACGCTCAGCCGCAACTTGGTTGGCAGCTACATCACCTCCCTAGAAATGGCCGGCACCTCGCTCACCTTAATGAAGCTAGATGATGAGCTACGGCGCCTGTGGGATGAACCGGTCCACACCGCCGCACTCACGTGGGGGATGTAAGGAAGGCACATGCGGATCACTACCGACTATGTCATCCAATTTCTCGATACAGTTGCCGCACGTATCAAGGAGCAGCGGGCGTATCTTACTGAGCTTGACTCACCGATTGGTGATGCAGATCATGGTACCAACCTTGACCGTGGCTTCAGTGCCGTCGTTGCCAAACTGCCAACAGTTGCCGACAAAGATATTGGTACGATCCTCAAAACGACGGGCATGACGTTGGTTTCCACCGTCGGTGGATCATCTGGACCACTCTATGGGACGGCTTTTTTGCGCGCGGGCACAGTGCTCAGCGACCGCTATGACCTTGCCGATGAGGACCTGGTGGCTGCCCTGGAAGCCGCACTTGCAGGGATCATGATGCGGGGCAAGGCCCAACCTGGCGAGAAAACTATGATCGATACGCTCGCCCCGGCGATCGATGCACTCAAATCCGCACGCGCTGGTGGTGCCGATCTTGTTACGGCGGTGCGGGAAGCAACCGTTGCTGCCGAACTCGGCATGCAAGCTACGATCCCCATGCTTGCCACCAAAGGCCGCGCTTCATATCTGGGCGAACGCTCCATCGGTCATCAAGATCCCGGCGCGACCTCGGCCTATCTCATGATCACCGTGCTCGGTGAGGTGGTTGAGCAGATCGCCGCTAAGGCGTCATCATAATCAAGGCTGAAGCGGCAAGGAGTTAAACCTCATGGCAAAGTATGTAGCAGCAATAGATCAGGGCACGACCAGCACACGCTGCATGCTCTTCGATCATGGCGGCAACATTGTCTGCTATGACCAAAAAGAACACGAGCAAATCTATCCGAAGCCCGGCTGGGTCGAGCATAATGTCACCGAGATTTGGCAACGTACGCAGGAAGTCGTGCAGGGTGCCATCGATAAAGGCAACATCGACGTCCAGGAAATTGCCGCTGTCGGCATAACCAACCAGCGTGAAACGACCTTGGTCTGGGATAAGACCACCGGGCGGCCCTTGTATAACGCCATTGTCTGGCAAGACACACGCACTGATCAAATTTGTAACGCACTGGCTGCCGAAGGCGGTCAGGATCGCTTCCGGGACAAGGTTGGACTACCGCTCTCAACCTACTTTTCTGGACCGAAGATTCGTTGGATTCTCGATAATGTTGATGGTGCTCGTGCTGCCGCCGAGCGCGGTGATGCCGTCTTTGGCAACATAGATACCTATTTAATTTGGCACCTGACTGGCGGTACCAAGGGCGGTGTCCATGTGACCGACGTCACCAACGCGTCGCGTACCATGCTGATGGATCTTAAAACACTCCAGTGGGATGAGGAGATTTGCAAGACGATGCGGATTCCCAAGCAGATGCTGCCTGCTATCCGCTCGTCAAGTGAAATGTACGGAACGGCGCGGGGTGTCCTCGCTGGTATCCCCGTGGCCGGCGATCTTGGCGATCAACAGGCGGCAACGGTTGGTCAAACCTGCTTCAACCGTGGTGAAGCTAAGAATACCTACGGCACCGGCAACTTTATGCTGATCAATACTGGAACCGAGGTGATGCCATCCAAAAGTGGACTGCTAAGCACGCTCTGCTACAAATTTGGTAACGAGCCGGCCGTCTATGCCCTGGAAGGCTCGATCGCCATCACCGGCGCGCTCGTCCAGTGGCTACGCGACAATCTCGGTTTGATCGGGCAATCCGTGGAGGTGGAGACGCTGGCGAAAACCGTCGACGATAACGGCGGCATCTATATCGTGCCCGCGTTTTCCGGACTGTTTGCCCCCTATTGGAAAGATGATGCTCGTGGCGTGATTGTTGGTATGACGCGTTACGTGAACAAGGGGCACCTTGCACGGGCCACCTTGGAAGCGACTGCCTTCCAGACCCGCGAGGTGTTGGACGCCATGAAAACCGACTCAGGCGTCGAGTTGAAGTCGTTACGGGTTGATGGCGGCATGGTTGTCAATGATACGTTGATGCAGTTCCAGGCCGATATTCTGGGCGTGCCGGTGATCCGGCCTAAGGTTGCCGAAACGACAGCACTTGGTGCAGCGTATGCCGCCGGTCTAGCGACGGGCTTCTGGAGCGGCCTCGGCGAGCTGCGCCGGAACTGGGGCGTTTCCAAAACGTGGGAGCCCCATATGGACGAGGCACAGCGTAAGCACCTGTACCGTCAATGGAAGCGCGCAGTCGAGCGCTCGTTTGGCTGGATCGAGAACGAGTAACAGGTCGGGAGTTGTATAAAGGATCATCATGATCGGAATGCTGATTGTCTCGCATAGCCGCAAAATCGCCGAAGGTGTCCAGGAGCTTGCCGAGCAAATGGGCCAGCAGCAGGTGCTGATCCGAGCCGCCGGTGGCATGAGCGATGGCACGCTGGGTACCAGTGCCGAGGTAATCCATGCTGCTGCCACGCAACTTGGGAGTACTCCGATTGACGGTTTGCTCGTCCTCCTTGATTTGGGCAGCGCAGTCTTAAGCACCGAGATGGCATTGGAAGGCTTCGCCAAGCCGTTTGTCATCAGCGATGCGCCGTTGGTCGAAGGTGCGATTATGGCAGTGATCGAAGCAGCCATCGGTGGCGACCTTGAGCGAGTGGCGGCGGCGGCCGAACGAACCAAAACGTTGCGCAAACTCCTCGGCTAACAGCTTCCGCAGCACTTGCTTTCCAACTGCTGCTGCACTTTGAACAGAAAGGTTTCTGCTCATGCCCGAAACCCATGAGTTGGTGTTGACCATCAGTCATCCAAATGGGCTCCACCTGCGTCCCGCTGCACTGTTCGTCCGAACGGCTGCGCACTTTCACAGTGCTATCACAGTCAGGAACTTGAGCCGTATAGAAAGCCACTCCGTTGATGCGAAAAGCATGTTCGGCCTTATGCAGTTGGGCGTCGCTGAGGGACACCAGATCGAACTACACTCCATTGGAGTGGATGCAACTGCTGCTTTGCTCGCGCTCCAGCAGTTGGTCGCCAGTGATTTTGAGGAACAACCTTGACCCGCGTGCTGCATGGTCAGAGCGGTGCTCCTGGCATTGCCTTGGGCACGACGGTTCGCCTGGAGCTGACTGACCTAGCTTCGCGAGCTGCCCTCCCTGTGGAGGTCGATGTGATGGAACATTTCAAGCGCGTGCAGATGGAGGTCGTCGCACAGCTTCAAGGGGTCGCTCGTGAGCTTCGGGATGAAGGGAAGCGGGACGAGGCGGCGATATTGGATGCTCAGGCGCTGCTGGCGAATGACGTGGCCCTAACCGAAGAGGTTCGGCGGCGAGCTGTAGACCAGCAGATGCCATTGGCAGATGCTATCCACGCGGCGACTGAAGCAATGACGGTGCTGTTGAGCAGTCTGGACGACCCATATCTCCGCGAGCGAGCTGTTGACGTGCTGGCCGTCGGCAAGGAATTGCAGCAAGTATTAATGGGAACCACTCCCGTAGATACGTTGCTCTCCAATGCCATCGTGATCAGCCATGATCTGACACCTTTAGAAACTACAACGTTACGCAAACGTGGTATCGCGGGGCTTGCCACGGCCGGCGGTACGTCGAATGGGCACGTCGCAATCCTGGCCCGCGCGCTTGGCATCCCGGCAGTGGTTGGCTTGGGCGAGGATTTGATGGACGTACCTGCTGGGGTCCCCGCCATTCTGGCCGCAAGTAGCGGCCTGCTCCTGATCGAGCCGACCGCCGCTGAGGTAACATTGTACGCAGCCGAACGCGCGGCAATGGAGGCCACCAATCACCACCGCCTAGCGGTCGGCGGCCTCCTGGATAGTACTCACGATGGCTCTCCCTTCGAGCTTTGGGCCAACATTGGCGATCCATCTGAAGCCCGAACTGCTCTGCGGTACAGTGCGGGCGGCATTGGCTTATTGCGCACCGAGTTTCTGTTACTTGACCGGATGGTGCCTGCCAGCGAAGATGAGCAGTATGCGGCCTATGCCGAGGTGCTCCAGACGATGGCAGGACGACCGGTGATCGTCCGGACGCTAGACATTGGCGGTGATAAACGGCTCGCTTATCTGCCGTCGATCAACGAAGCGAATCCTTTTCTCGGCACGCGGGGTATTCGGTGGGCAATGCGTTTCCCCCATATCTTCCGGGTACAGCTGCGCGCCTTGTTACGTGCCGGACTATGCGGGGACCTCCGCATTATGCTCCCGATGGTGTCTACCCCGGCGGATGTGTTATGGGCGCGTGCGGAGATTGAAGCTGTGGCGAACGAGCTGGCCCTGTCCGGTGTCGACTACCGCCCTGAAGTTCCGCTTGGGATCATGGTCGAAACGCCAGCCGCTGCGATCTCACTTGATCGTTTTAGGGGTATCGACTTTTGCTCGGTGGGTAGCAACGACCTCGCCCAGTATGTACTGGCGGCTGATCGAACTGATGCAACGCTGGTGCAACGCTACCGCTCAGACGACCCTGCAATCTTTCGTCTGCTACGTATGGTGACCGCCACGGCGGCACGCTTGGCTCTACCTGTCAGCCTATGCGGTGAGTTAGCTGCCGAGCCGCAACACGCAATTGCACTCGTTGGCTTGGGCATCAGCACATTAAGCATGTTGCCCGCTGCAATTCCACAGATCAGGGAGGCGCTGCAGGCAGTGTCACTCCCGAAAGTCAAACAATGCGCCGCACAAGCATGTGAGGACTAAGCTCCCTCATCACCTTTCACAACCAGTACCGGGCGAGGACTGCGCTCCAACAAATCGCCGGTAATGTCTTCGAGCAAGATACGATCAAGCGCACTCGCTACTTGGTGTGCCCCGATCACCAAGAGATCATAATCGCCATGCTCCAGCTCAGCCATGATCTCGTCGAGCACCGGCCCGGCCCGCCCAATCAATTGCGTTGGTACGCCCTCCGCTTTGAGCTGCGCTACTGCACGCTGCATGACGCCTGCTTCCGGCGAGCCATCTGCCAAGTATTCCTCGACAGTCCGCTGGCGGCGTGCACGGCCCTCAACGAACAGTGCGTCTGGTAGCAGTACATGCAGCAGGGTTACGGTCGCGCCCAGCGGTTGCGCGACCCGGGCAGTCAGTGCGACATCGGCAAAGGTGTGTGCATCGCCGCCGCTGGCAAGCAAGATCCGGCACAAGGGCCTGACCATACCTTGTACCCGTAGGACGGAGGGTTCCAACCGTTGTGTCAGGGTCTTGCTCCGTTGTCCGGGCAGCCAGCGACGAATTGGTGGCCGGAGCCGGCCAAAGCTCACAAGATCGTAGGCTCGCTCCTGTACCGCACTCCTGATCGCCTCTTGCGCATTACCAGATAGTGCCCGCAACGTCACTGGCAAGCTCTCAGGGACGCTCAATTGCTTGATGGCATCTTCGAGCAGAGCCGTGTTGCTAGATCCACCTCCCGCTACCAACGTCAACCCCGTTGCCACCTGCTGAACAATGGGCGCGGTGAATTGCAGTACGGCGTCTCGCGATGGTGCATGCCCGGCATAGATGAGCAGTTGCATAACTAAAAACCCTCGCTAGATCAATATCAGCACCAACGGCACGCCGACCATCAACCCCATGAAGAGTGCGAGTGCCCGGTTACTCTCGATCACCCGGTCTAGCACACCTAGGATGAAACGCTCGTACGGTCGGTAAAAAAACAGCATAATGCCCAACGAGATCGTCGAGATCGTCACCATTTCGATCAAGATGATGGGCACCGCCAGTGGGTGGCCAACCAGCACGGCGGGCAAGAGCTTGTCGATCAATGTGGCCAGGTTGGAGCCAAGAATATACGGCACAGTATTCTCGCGGCGAATAATGCCACGCGCCGACAACGGGACCAGCAATGAGATCGAGACCGAGACCGACATGCCGATCAAGGTCACGATCATCCCCAGTGCGAACATCGCGAAAGGCCGGTACACGAGGCGACCGACCCGGCCGAACGCCCGCTGGTCAGCGTCCAGATGCGGCAAAGCGCGATCCAAGATACGGAAGGCGATTAACACCGCGCCCAGACCGAGCAGAAAGACGAGCCAGGCATTCAGATGCGCTGCGGTGAAGGTGACGATCGGATCGAAAACGACCTGGACTAGGCCGGTGATCGATTTGGGCAAAGCAACATGCGCATGGTCCATGACGTGGCTCGTCAGTAACCAATAGCCGAACGGCAGTGCGGGCAGATAGGTCGTCGCGGTGACGCTTTGCGCGATCACGCCTAATGAGATGCTCGTAGATTTTGGGTGGCCGCGCAGAAAGTAAATGAAGCCGATGAAGAAGACGATCATATCGGCACCCAGCCGGGAGCCGGTGATCATCGTAAAGGTTTCAAGGGGCGTGAGCACATGACTGGCAAGAAAGGTCAGGGCCACACTGGCGACGGGCGCACCACTCAAAACGATTGAGGCAAATAGCCAACCAAAGCCTAACGTATTGGTCGCACCGTGAATATGCAGTGCATGGATCATCAAGGGACCTACAGCACCCGCGCCCTTTGTCAACATGCGCAGCGCCAAAATAAACAAACTCAATCCCGCTATCACCAGGAGCGTTTTCTCCAACCAGACGGGCAGGAAGGTTGTGGTATGAACTGAAAGCACATCCACCTCTGGAGGATGCTCCAGCTTGATCTCGGTATCTCTCCGCATAGCTTTGCTTTCGTTTGCTCCTCGCTGTACCTCGATCAGGCTCAATGCTGAGGGGCTATAGTGCCCTGATGGAGTAGTTGGTTGTATAGTTCTGTGTGCTGAGCCAATGCTTGAATGTAGACGGCATGGCGGTCGGGACGTGGCTGAAAGGTCTGAGCTGCGGTGAATGGCACACTTTGTAGTGGGGTGGTCCCCAGCAGATCAAAGGCCAGCAGCGCAATCCCACGTGCCGTCGCTGACTTTTGATCCGATGCTACAACCGGTTGACCGAGCACGTCAGCTGTAATTTGGACCCACGTGGGCGATTGAACGAAGCCTTTGCCAGAAGCTACCAGGGTATGCGTCGCGGGTAATTGCGCTTTGAGGCCCTGATGAATCAAGGCAAAGCGGAAAGCAACTGCTTCGAGAGCGGCCTGGAGGATCTGGATCGGTTTGGTTGCCAGGCGCAGCCCGACAAAAGCCGCCGTCGCATCATCGGCCCAGCCCGGTGAGCGTTCGCCCGCCAGGAAAGGTAAGACGGTTAAGCCATGACTGGCCGGTGGCAGCTCCCCTAGCGCTTGCTCAAGCTCTTTAGCCGGTGGTAATTGCAGTGTTCGATCCAGCCAATCGAAGACATTGGTCCCATTCGATACCGCTCCACCCAGCAGACAGCGCTTGCGGTCAACGCGGTATGACCACAAGCCAGCTGGGAGCTGCGCAGGCGTTCCTTCCAACATAACCCGCATCGCACCACTGGTGGCGACGACGAGTGCAACCCGGTCCGGTGTGGTACAACCACTGCCGATATTAGAGCCCACCCCATCGCCGACGGTTGGTAAGCAGGGTGCGTCGCTTAAGACCGACCAGCGCTTGCGATAGGCCGGTAGCCAATCTTTGCAGCCGTCACCCGTATCTGCCAGTGTGCCAAGCTGGTCTGGCGTAAGCTCAAGCGCAGCGAGTGTCGCTTGATCCCATTCCAGCGTGTGCCGGTTAAGCAGCCCACTCCACGACGCGACCGAAAACGAACAACGGGGCTCGCCAAACCAGCGCAGAAACAAATATTCACCCACCGAAACCCAGCACTTAACGCGTCCATACAGTTCTGGATCGGTACGTCGCAGCCAGCGCAGCTTCGCCGGAACGTACGAGGCGTGGAGGATGCAGCCGGTGCGCTCATGATAGGCGGTGGGATTGAGTTCCTTGCGCAGTTCCAAGGCATCACCATGCGCCCGCGTATCGCCCCAGGTATAGATCGGGGTGATCGGCGTGTGGTTGGCATCCAGGCCCATGATATTGGGGACCAACGTGTCGCCGGCCAGCGCAATAACCTCACCATGCACATGATCCAGCTGCTTAACCGCAGCATCTAGGACCGCCTCGCATGCGTTCGTCAGTTCCTCTGCATCGAAGACTGCCCCCCCGTCCGGGGTCGTCGTGATCGTATGGTCTTGTTTCGCCTTGACCCCAGTGACTGCGGTCCCTGACTGATCATATAAACGGACGCGCACGCCGGACGAACCAACATCAAGTGTGAGGACGAGTGGTGCGGTCGAGTGCTTGCTCATAGGTTGCTTTTCTCCACAGTTATCCCCCCCCATTCTGGGACCAAATGCGCAGTTGGTCAAGGCACCTTCTTGCCGGGCGTTGATGGCGTCCCCCTTGCTACATAATCGGGATAGTTGGTCTAGCTCGTTCTGATTGAGCAGGACCGTGTTAATTACATAGTGAGCGGGGGATAGTATGCAAGCGATAGCCTTGATTCCTGGAACGACAACGGTCCGGCTTGTTGATCGGCCCGAGCCACAAATTGGTGCGGCTGACGAAGTTAAGCTGCGCGTTCTGCGCGTTGGAATTTGTGGGACCGACCGTGAAGAAGCTGCCGGTGGACGGGCCGATGCGCCGGCAGGACAAACGGACTTGGTGATCGGGCATGAAATGTTCGGCCAGGTGGTCCAAATTGGCGATGCCGTCACACGCGTTAAGGTCGGCGATTATGCTGTGTTTACTGTGCGACGGGGCTGCGGCAAATGTGTCTCGTGCTCCATGAATCGCTCAGATATGTGTACGACCGGCGAATACCTGGAACGGGGGATCAAAGGGCTAGATGGGTACCAATGCGAGTTCGCAGTCGATCACGAACAGTATATCGTTCGTGTTCCGCCCGAACTTGAGGCTGTAGGGGTTTTGACCGAGCCGCTAACGGTCGTGGAAAAGGCGATCGACGAGGTCGTCCGGGTACAAAGTGCGCGGCTGCCCGACGCCGGTGCGACCCCTAACTGGTTATTTGGGCGGCGCTGTTTGATCGCAGGACTTGGTCCGATTGGACTACTTGCGGCGATCATCCTACGGTTGCGCGGTGCCGAAGTGTATGGCATGGATGTCGTGGATGAGAACTCCGCGCGGCCCCAATGGCTCGCGCACCTCGATGGGAAATATATCGATGGTCGACAGGTGGCGGCTGATAAGATCAACGACGTGATCGGTGCCATGGATGTGATCGTCGAGGCAACCGGTGTTGCTGCACTAGAGTTCAATCTCATCGACGCCCTGGGCATTAATGGGGCCTATGTCCTGACCGGCATTCCAGGCGGCGATCGTCCGTTGGAAATTCCAGGCGCCGAGCTGGTGCGGCGATTGGTGTTGGAGAATCAGGTGCTGATCGGGAGTGTGAATGCCGCCCGTGCCCACTTCCAGATGGCAGTCGATGATCTGCTGGCGGCCCATCTACGCTGGGGTGATCACGTCGCCAAGCTCATTACCAACCGCCACCCGTCCACAGATTTTCAAACGGCCTTAACGACCCATGAAGCCAACGAGATCAAAGTCGTGATCGAGTGGACTAAGTAGAAGCAGCTACGATGCAAACCGAGAAAATGGCCCCCGGCGGCCCTGGCATTTTGCCGCGCTGGACTTCAAGCGCCAAATCTGGGGTTGGTACGGCACTTTCTGCTACCAGCCAAGTCTGGTTTACGCTGAGCCATGGCATTCTGAACGAAATCTATTATCCACGGGTGGACCTTGCCTGTACGCGCGACATGGGCTTGATCATTACCGATGGTAAAGACTTTTTTTCCGAGGAAAAACGTAGCACGCACACAACGGTCGAGTATATTCGTACGGGCGTGCCAGCCTACCGGATCACGAATACGGACGTCGACGGACGCTACCGCATCGAGAAAGAGTTTATTGCCGACCCACAGCGCGACGTTGTGCTACAGCGCACGCGTTTTGTGCCGCTACAGGGTAGCCTTGCCGACTACCATGTCTACGCGATGCTGGCCCCGCACCTGGGTAATCGCGGTTATGGAAATAGTGGTTGGCTGGGCGATACCAAGGGTGTGCCGATGCTGTTTGCCGACCGCGAAGGTGAGGCCGCGCTTGCCTTCGCCTGCTCATCGGGTTGGAAAGCGCGCTCGGTCAGCTATGTCGGGCCGGAGGACGATTGGCATGATCTGACCAATCACCATCAACTCACGCGGGCCTATGAACGGGCGGAGAATGGCAATATTGCCTTGACCGGGGAAGTCGATCTGTTAGCCGACGAGGGACGTTTTGTGCTCGTCATCGCCTTCGGCTTACACGCCTTATCGGCCGGCCATCATGCGCGGGCCAGCTTGTTTGATGGCTTCGATCTCGCACTGCAACAATATATTGACGGTTGGGAGGAGTGGCAGGCGCAACTGCTTGACTTGGATAGCAGCGGCAAGGATGGGCTCAACCTGTATCGCGTCAGCACGCTGGTCCTACACACCCACGAAGCCAAGCAGTTTCCAGGTGGCCTGATCGCCAGTCTCTCGATCCCGTGGGGCAGTTCGAAAGGTGATGATGACCTGGGCGGTTATCACCTAGTTTGGACGCGTGATCTGGTCGAAACGGTGGGTGGCTTGATGGCGACGGGCGCTGCTCAGGCGGCACGCCGTGTCTTACGCTACCTGCAGATTACGCAAGAAGCTGATGGTCGCTGGCTCCAGAATATGTGGCTTGATGGCACGCCCTACTGGCAGGGTGTGCAAATGGACGAGGTCGGTTTCCCGATCCTGCTGACGGCCCAAGCCTGGCACGAAGGTACATTGACTGCAGATGACGGCAAGCAGTTGTGGCCGATGATTCGCAGTGCTGCCAGCTTCCTAGTGCGTAACGGACCGGTCACCCAGCAAGATCGCTGGGAAGAAGATCCGGGCTATTCACCCTTTACCCTAGCAGTTGAGATTAGTGCGCTGCTGGCAGCGGCCGAGTTTGCCGAGTTGCAAGGCGAGTTGCAGAGCGCCCGCTACCTGCGTGAAACGGCGGATGTCTGGAATGCGAGTATCGAGCGCTGGACCTACGTGACAGATACCGACATATCCCGCCGCTGTGGAGTGGAAGGCTATTATGTGCGGATCGCGCCGCCGGGCGCACCGGACGACGGCTCGATCAAGGACGACACCGTGCCCATCCGAAACCGCCCGATGGGATCGGACTCGGAGCCTGCAACAGAAGTTGTGAGTCCGGATGCGCTTGCACTGGTGCGCTTCGGCTTGCGGGCAGCCGACGATCTGCGGATCGTCAACACCGTTAAAGTGATCGACAGCCTTTTACGGGTTGAGACGCCGATGGGCCCGGCTTGGCATCGTTATAATGACGATGGCTATGGCGAACACGAAGATGGATCGCCTTTCGACGGCACCGGTATCGGCCGGTTATGGCCACTATTCACCGGCGAGCGTGCGCATTATGAGTTGGCAGCGGGACGCGAAGGGGAAGCCGCGCGCCTGCGGGATGTGATGGGCTCGTTTGCGAACGAGGGCGGCATGATCCCTGAGCAAATCTGGGATGCCCCAGATATTCCCGATCTCGAACTCTTTTTTGGTCGTCCGAGTGGCTCGGCCATGCCGCTCGTTTGGGCCCATGCCGAGTATATTAAGCTCTGTCGCTCGGTACGTGAGGGTCGCGTCTTTGATCGGCCGACTCAAACGGTCCAGCGTTATTTAGTGGAGAAAACTGGCTCGCCACACGCAATCTGGCGCTTCAATCACAAAGGCCGTGCCTTTCCGTCTGGTAAACTGTTACGCATCGAAGTTCTGGCACCGGCAAGCGTACATTGGAGTGCCGATAGCTGGAACACCGTGCATGATATGGCGACAACAGACACCGGACTAGATGTGTATATCGCCGAGTTACCAACGGTAACCCTTGCAGCGGGTACGACCATCAACTTCACCTTCCACTGGAACGATGGGGATCGCTGGGAGGGTACGAACTTTGAGATCCGGGTCGCGGAAGAGGGCTGATATAATGTCGTCCACAAATTGTGTCTCCTTGCAGCAAGTGCTAACCCTGAGAGTTACGTATGGCCGGTCGTCTAACGACCCACGTCCTTGATACGGCCCACGGCTGCCCGGCCGCCTATGTAGAGGTAGCGGTATGGCATATTGTCGGGGGGAGCGAACGGCGCTTACTCAAGACCGTCCGCACCAATAGTGATGGTCGCACTGACGAACCCCTGCTCCAAGACGACGATTTGATAGCCGGGTGCTATGAGCTTGTCTTTCGGGTCGGTCCTTATTTTGCGGTGCACGACGATGAGCAGGCGCAGTTGCCCTTCCTTGACGAAGTGCCTGTGCGCTTTGGCATTGCTGACCCAACCGCGTACTATCATGTGCCGCTGCTCGTGTCCCCCTGGTCTTATAGCACGTACCGGGGGAGCTAATGCTGGCCGATCATGAGGCGGCTCTGAGCGTGATGCAGCGCATCGAGGAGCTTGCGCGTTGCAGCGAAGAGGCCGACCGTCTGACCCGGCGCTACGGGTCGCTAGCCATGCGCCGGGTCAATGCGCTCGTTGCAACCTGGATGCGTGGGGCAGGCATGTCCGTGTGGCAAGATCATATTGGCAATCTACGTGGACGCTACGCTGGCAGTGTGGGTGCGACGCGAACGCTGCTGCTGGGCTCACATCTAGACACGGTACGGGATGCCGGCAAGTACGATGGGCCACTCGGTGTGTTGCTCGCGCTCCAAGCGATCGAACACATGCAGTGTGCTAGCCAACGCTTGCCGTTTGCCGTCGAGCTACTCGCCTTCGCGGATGAGGAAGGGCTGCGCTTTGGGAGCACCTATCTTGGCAGCAAGGTCGTCGCCGGCACTTTCGACTCACAAATCCTCACCCTAACCGATGCTGATGGCATGACGTTGCATGATGCTGTCGTAGCCTTTGGCGGTGATCCAAGTGCTTTGGCAGCTGACCGGCGTGCAGCAGATGATCTGCTGGGTTATTGTGAGCTGCATGTCGAACAAGGTCCGGTGCTGGAAGCCGAAGGTTTGCCGGTCGGGGTTGTCGTAGCGATTGCCGGTCAAAGTCGCATTGCGGTGCACTTCAAGGGTACAGCCGGCCATGCCGGCACAGTGCCGATGACCTTACGCCAGGACGCCGTCTGTGCAGCTGCTGAGTTTGTGCTGGCGGTTGAGCAATTGGGCCGGCAGACGGAGGGACTGGTAGCGACGGTTGGGCAGATGGTCGTCGATCCCGGTGCCAGCAATGTCATTCCCGGACATGTGCATTTGAGCCTTGATGTACGACACCAGCAGGACGATGTGCGTGAGGACGCCTGCCGACAACTCCAGCAGATCGCAGCGGAACTATGTACCGAGCGCGGCATCGCGTTCGAATGGCAGTTGTTGCAAATGAGCTCTTCCGTGGCATGTGACCAGCAACTGACGGAGGAGCTGGCACAAGCAGTAGTAGCCCAGGGCTATCCGGTGCGCAAACTGGTCAGCGGGGCGGGCCATGACGCCGTAGCACTGGCCGACCTAACGCGCATTGCCATGCTGTTTGTGCGTTGCAAAGCGGGCATCAGCCATCATCCGGCCGAGTCGGTAACGACGGAAGACGTCGGAGTCGCTCTGGCAATCTTGCATACGTTTCTACAACAACTAGCGCTCACACAGGCAGGCCTATGAGTACCTATGATGTCATAATCCGGCAAGGGACGGTAGTGAGTGCCAGCGCCGTGCAGGTCGCAGATATTGCCATCACGGATGGCCAGATCGTGGCGATCGGACCTGCGCTGGGGGGGACCAGCGGCACTGAAATCGACGCCCATGGCCTGCATCTAATGCCGGGAGTGATCGATGCCCATGTCCATTTTAATGAGCCGGGCCGCACGGAGTGGGAAGGCTTTGCGACGGGCACCTGCGCCCTCGCGCTCGGTGGTACGACGACCTACTTTGATATGCCACTCAATGCCCATCCACCGACTATCGATGGCGCAAGTTTTGATCTCAAATGCAGCGCTGCCCAAGCAAGTTCGTACGTTGATTTCGCGTTATGGGGGGGACTGGTGCCGGGCAATATCGAGCGCTTACGCGAACTGGCGGCGCGGGGGGTGATCGGCTTCAAGGCGTTCATGTCGCAGAGCGGTACGGCGGACTTCGAGGCCGTTGACGATCTGACACTCTATGAAGGCATGGTGCAAGCCGCCGAATTGGGCTGTATCGTCGCGGTGCATGCTGAAAATGATCGCCTGACGGGTGCGTTGGCTCAACGGGCCAGGGCCGAAGGCCGAATGGGTGTACGCGACTATTTAGCATCGCGGCCGATTGTTGCCGAACTCGAAGCGATCAGCCGGGCGATCCTGTTTGCTGCGGAGACTGGCTGTGCTTTACATATCGTACATGTGAGCACGGGTCGCGGCGTCCGTTTAGTCACGGCGGCGCGGCAGCGAAGCATCGATGTGAGTTGTGAGACCTGCCCGCATTATCTGGTGTTGACGGAAGAAGATATGGAGGCGCTCGGGGCGGTCGCCAAGTGCGCACCGCCCTTGCGACTATCTACGGAACAAGCCGAGTTATGGCAGCATCTGGCGGATGGCAGCCTGCCCATGATCACATCCGACCACTCGCCTGCGCCGCACGAGCTTAAGACATCCGCCGACTTCTTCCAGGTTTGGGGCGGTATCTCAGGCTGCCAATCGTTGCTGTCGCTCATGCTCACGGCCGGGTACTATGAGCACGAGTTGCCGTTGACCGCTCTGGCTGACATGACCTCCGGTTATATTGCCAGACGCTTCGGTCTGCCGCAAAAAGGTGGGTTACGCGTCGGCGCCGACGCCGACATCGTGCTAGTTGACCTTGCAGGTGAATCTGTCCTACAATCTGGCGACCTGGCATATCGGCATCAGCATAGCCCCTATGTTGGCCGGACGTTACGTGGACGTGTTGTGCGCACGTTAGTACGTGGCATCACCGTATCTCTAGATGGTCAGATTGTATCGGCTCCTGCCGGTCGGCTCCTAAGGCCACGGCGGTCGATCTGAGCCTGTCGGACGCGCCTGACATGGACGATTATTAAGCAATTCAAGAGGAATTATAGATGTGGCAAAACTATTTACAACCAACGACCTTGCAAGACACCCTCGAGTTGCTAGGCCAGCATATGACCTCAGCTCGCATTGTAGCGGGCGGGACGGATGTGGTGGTGGAGTTGCAGCGCGGGATACGACCAACGACGACGTTGATCGATATTACACGGCTCGATGAGTTGTGCTATATTCGTGAGGTTGAAGGGCAAATTCGCTTAGGCGGGCTGACGACACATAATGATGTGATTGGCAGTGCCACTTGCGTCGCGCGGGCGCTGCCGTTGGCACAAGCGTGCTGGGAAGTTGGCGCGCCCCAGATTCGGACGCGTGGCACGCTTGCCGGGAATCTGGTGACCGCTTCCCCAGCAAATGACACGATTACGCCGCTCATGGTGCTTGATGCCGAACTGCTGCTCGCAAGCGTGGAGGGTGAACGCATCGTGCCGTTGCGTGATTTCTACGTTGGCTTTCGGCGCACGGTGCTGCGGCCAGATGAACTGATTCGTGAGATCCGCTTCGCGGCATTATGTGATGACCAACGCGGTTTGTTCCTCAAACTGGGCTTACGCCGGGCGCAGGCGATTTCAGTGATAAACATCGCGCTACTGTTGACGGTCGGTGACAGTGAGCAGGGGTCGGACGAGCCGCAGGTGCAGGAGGCGCGGATCGCGCTAGGCTGCGTGGCACCGACGATTGTCCGTGCTCCCAGCGCGGAGAGCTATCTCGGTGGCAAGCGGCTTAATGCGGCAGTTTGTCGAGAGGCCGGGCGCATCGCGTGTGGGGATGTAGCACCGATCGATGATCTGCGTGGCTCGGCAAGCTACCGCCAGCAGACACTGGCGTCACTGATCACGCATGGTCTTGAACGGATCGCACAAGGGCAGCAGGCTGATGGATGGCCGTCGGCACCGGTGCTGCTTGATACGGCTGCCCGATCACAAGCTACTCCATTCCGGGGTACGATCACGACCTCGATTAATGGTCAGCGCTATCACTTGGAGGATGCAGCGGGCAAAACGTTGCTGGATGCGCTGCGTGAAGACGCCGGCCTGACAGGCACCAAAGAAGGTTGTGCTGAAGGCGAATGTGGGGCCTGTACTGTCTGGCTCGATGGCGCAGCAGTGATGGCCTGTTTGGTACCTGCTGCCCAGGCGCATGGGGCTACGCTCACGACCATCGAAGGTTTGGCGGGGCAGGCGGCGAGCCCCGAGGGTGCACTGCATCCACTTCAGCAAGCATTCATTGACCACGCCGCCGTTCAGTGCGGGTATTGTATTCCAGGTATGTTGATGGCCGGTGCCAAGCTGCTGGCCGAGCGACCACAGCCAACGGAGGAACAGGTGGCCGTTGGACTGAGTGGCAATATTTGCCGCTGCACGGGTTACCGCAAGATCGTTGATGCAGTGCTGGGCGCGGCCGGAGCACACGAGCATGGATAAGCCCACGTCATTAATCGGTGCATCGCTGCCACGGCCGGATGCGTTGGGCAAGGTTACCGGTGAGGCACGCTATCCCGGCGATCTCGTGCGCCCTGATATGTTGCAGCTGAAGGTCGTTTTTGCGCAACGTCCGCATGCCCGCATCAAGGCGATCGATACGAGGCCGGCCCTGCAGTATCCGGGCGTGGTAACGGTCCTGACTGCCGCCGACGTGCCCTATAACGCCTTCGGCCTGATTACCGCCGACCAGCCCGTGTTGTGCGGTGACGTAGTGCGGTTTGTAGGCGATAAAGTCGCGCTGGTCGTGGCCGAGACCAGAGCTGCGGCGGTGGCAGGCGCGCAGTTGGTAGCGATCGATTATGAAGAGTTACCGACCGTGACGGACCCGCGCGCGGCGATGGAGGCGTCGGCGCCGCTGGTGCACGCCGGGCGGGGGACGAATGTGCTTTCCCATACGCCTATTCGCAAGGGTGACGCGGGACGGGCACTACGCGAGGCGGATGTCGTCCTGGCGGGTGAGTTTACGACGGCCTGGCAGGAGCATGCTTTCTTGCAGCCGGAGGCAGCGGTTGCTTGGATCGATGACGACGGCCGACTCGTGGTTGAAACTGCGGGACAATGGCTGCACGAAGACCGGCGTCAAATCGCGGCGATCTTGCAGTTGCCCGCAGAGCAGGTCGTGATTCGCTATGCCACGATTGGCGGTGCCTTTGGCGGTCGCGAGGATCTGTCGATCCAACACCTTGTGGCACTGGCGACCTGGCAGTTGCGTCGCCCCACTGCGCTTGTGTGGAGCCGCGAGGAATCGATGATCGGCCACCACAAGCGGCATCCGATGACGATCAGGTGTCGCTGGGGAGCCATGCGCGACGGTCGGATCACCGCCGTCGAAGCCGAGGTGCTGGCAGACGGCGGCGCGTATGCTTCTACCAGCCAGGAGGTGGTCAGGATTGCGGCAGTATTCAGCAGCGGCTGCTATGAGATTCCCAACATTGCTGTTGATGGCTATGCTGTGTATACCAACAACGTGCCGAGTGGCGCGTTTCGCGGCTTTGGAGCTCCCCAGTCACAATTCGTCAGCGAGAGCATGGTTACCCGCTTGGCTCATGCGTTAGGGCTGGACCCCGTCGAACTGCGGCGACGCAATATCTACCGTGAAGGGAGTATTGAGCCGACGCAGCAGCCGCTGCCGCCCGGCGTGAGCGCATTGCCGGTCCTGGAACGCTGTGTGGCGGAAGCGCAAGAGCGCTTTGATGGCAAAGCTCCGGTCCAAAGCCATCTGCGGCGCGGCACTGCGATTGCCTGTGGCATCAAAAATATTGGCTACTCTTTCGGCTATCCGGAGCAAGCGACGGCGACGGTCGAACTGCATGGTGGAGCGGAGATCGAGCAGGCAGTGGTGCGGGTCGGCGTGGCTGAGGTGGGACAAGGCACGCAACTGGCCATGCGCCAGATCGCGGCGTCGGCGCTTGATCTAGCGCTTGAGCAGGTCGTGATGATCTGTAATGACTCGAGCGAGGCACCGAACGCTGGCAGTGCCTCGGCCTCGCGCTTAACGTTAATGGCGGGGCGGGCCGTTAAAGATGCGGCGATGGCGGCGCTAGCGATTTGGGACGATGAAGAGCGGCCGGCCACCGCCACGATTGAGTACCGTCCTCCGCCTACCACAAAATTAGATCCGGTTACGACGGCGGGCCACCCAAATTATGCGTATGGCTACGTCGCACAAGCGGTCGAAGTCGAGGTCAATACGTTGACCGGACAGGTACAGGTCCTGCAGATCATCAGCGTCCACGATGTCGGCAAAGCGATCAACCGGCAACAAGTCGAGGGGCAGATTGAGGGCTGCCTGGCGCAAGCGCTCGGCTATGCGTTGATGGAAAACTTTCAGATGCGTAAGGGCTATGTGCTCACGCCGCATTTCAGCAGCTACCTGCTGCCGACAACGCTAGATATGCCGACGCGGATTTTTCCGGTGATCCTTGAGTTGGCCGATCCGCTGGGACCCTGGGGTGCGCGCGGCGTGGCCGAGATGCCGTTGGTGCCGTTAACTGCTGCGATTGCGGCTGCAATCCATGATGCCGTGGGCGTGTGGGTTTCGGAGCAGCCGCTCACGCCGGAGCGGGTGCTGGTCGCCTTGAACCAAGCCGTCCCCTGTCGATTGAGCCGACATACATATAGTGGAGCTATCTTTGTGACCATGCTACGTATCATCGCCGGACCGTTCACGTTTACAGCGAAGCTGGAAGAGGCGGACGCACCCATCACCTGTGCGGCCTTCCAGAAGCTGTTGCCGTTCCGCAACAAGATCATTCATGCACGTTGGAGTGGTGAGGCGGCCTGGATTCCGCTGGGTGATTTCCAAGTCGGCGTTCCCTTCGAAAACCATACCAGCCATCCGTCGCGCGGCGATATTTTGTTTTATCCGGGCGGGCTCAGTGAGACCGAAATTTTGTTCCCGTATGGGAGCGCCTGTTTTGCGAGCAAGGTTGGCCAGTTGGCCGGCAACCACTTCCTGACGATCATCGACGGTCGTGAGCAGTTGCCGGCGTTGGGACGGATGGTGCTGTGGGAAGGCGCGCAAGAGATCGTCTTCGAAGCAATGTAGGGGAGCTAGACTAGCTCGCCCCGTACCAGCGCGCGCGCGATGGTGTTGTGGCGCTCGATCACCGGGCGGAGATCAATGTCAACGAGTTGGCCGTCCTGGACGCGAACACGGCCATTAATGACGCTGAGCGAGACCTGCGGAGGCTGGCAAAAGACGAGGGCAGTGAGCGGGTCATGCACGGCGGCACCTGCGAAGGCCAGCGTGTCAAGGCGATAGCCGATGAAGTCGGCGGCCATGCCGGGGGCCAGGTAGCCAATGTCGTCGCGGCCTAGCACCTCGGCACCGCCGCGCGTGGCCAAGCGTAGGACGGCAGGGGCGGTGATCGCGGCTGGGCCACCCAGGACGCGCTGGAGTAAGAGCGCCTGGCGCGCTTCGGCCAGCAAATGCGAGCTGTCATTCGACGAGGAGCCATCGACCCCTAAGCCCACACGCGCGCCCGCTGCCAGCAGACTGAGGAGGGGTGCAATGCCGGAGGCTAGGCGCATATTGGAACTTGGACAATGGGCTACGCCGGTCCGGCTGCGTCCTAGGCGCACGACCTCGTCGGCAGTCGGATGAACCATATGCGCATGCCACACGTCCTCACCCATCCAGCCGAGCTCTTCGGCCAGTTCAAGCGGCGAGTGGCCAAAGGTGGCCTGGCAATAAATCACTTCATCCATTGTTTCGGCCAGATGGGTATGGGAGTGCACGCCATAGGCGCGGGCCATCTCCAGGCTTTGGCGCATTAGGTCCGGTGAAACCGAGAAGGGCGAGCAGGGTGCCAAGACGATGCGTAGCATGGCAAAGCGCTCGGGATCGTGATACTGCTCGATCAGCCGGCGCGAGTCATGCAAGATTGCGTCCTCGTCCTCGACGACCCGGTCTGGCGGCAGGCCACCTTGGGCTTCGCCGACCGACATGGAGCCACGGGCGGCGTGAAAGCGAACGCCGATGGGGAGGGCGGCCTCGATCTGATCATCGAGTGTCGCACCGTTGGGCCAGATGTAGGTATGATCGCTGGCGGTAGTACAGCCACTCATCAGCAATTCGAGTAGGGCAATTTGGGTGCTGACGCGGATAGCCGCGGGGGTCATGTCGGCCCAGATGGGATACAGCGTACGTAGCCAGTTAAAGAGGTTGGAGTTTTGAGCGGCCGGAACGTTGCGGGTCAGCGTTTGGTAAAAATGATGGTGCGTGTTTACCAGACCAGGCATCACCAGCAGGTTGCGGCCATCGATCTGCTGATCGGCCTGCTCCGGCAGGTCGGCAGTCGGCCCAACCTGTTGGATCACGTTATCGACTACATACAGCCCGGCATCTTCCCAGCGTTGGTCAGCGTCGTCCATCGTAACTAGCGTGTCGGCATGCGTAACCAGCAACGAGGGCATAGCGTTCTCCAGTTTGTAGAGCGCTCATAGTAACATGCGGCAATCTATTGTTCCTATTGATCCTGTCGCCTAACGGACATTTTTGACATTTGGCATCCCAATGCGGTAAAAGCCGATTCGGGAGCAATAAAAAGCAATGGTCGATTCATTGCTCGTAAGCTTGGCATGGCGAGGCGGAGCAATACAAAAAACAATGCAATAACAATGAATTAACAATCGGATCAATGGGATCAATAGCACTGAGTCGACGTAATGAGGAGCAAGTTCGGAGATTTGTGACCGTAGTTGGTGGACAGCACACATGTGCGTATTATACCACATCACAGGTTAATTTGCAAGGTCGGATTTTGGAAGAAAGTGTATCTAACTAGGTATAAGAGGGCGATGTGGAACATATTACCGGTACTTACAGCACGTCGCGGCGGGTCACCTCCCAGCAGCCAACGATGCCGACGATAATTGCCCCAACAATGGAAAAGCCGAGCGTCGTTGGGAGTGGCTGGCGGTCGCGTGCCAGGATGAGCACAGGCTGAAGCCAAGGATAGAAGTTTGTCCAGGGCACAGCGGTTGAAGCGCCCGAAGAAATGCCCAGAATCAGCCCGGCGATGGTTGCTCCAATGCCAACGCCGCTGGCAACTGCAAAGCTTGGCCAACGTAGACCAATCCAGGTATGGATCGCAATGATCAGCCAGGCCGCCAGAAATATGAGCGCGACCTGCCGCAGAATGGGGAGCCAGGGCAGGCCTACGAGTCCCATTTCTGGTCGTAACCAAGTGAGTATGCGCCCATCCAAGAGGAGCAGCAGCCACAGCATCAGCGAACTGAGCCCGATTAAGCCGAGCGCGACGACGAGCTTAGCGCTATAGATCGTCCAGCGTGGAACCGGCAGGGTAAACAGGTGCTTCCATTGCTGGCCGGCATGCTCCGTAGCGCTCAACAAGGCCGTTTCGAGTGTCACGAGCAGCGGTAGGGCCAGCAGGCACCAGATAAAGAAGACACCCTGTGTTACCCATTGCCAGGGGTCGGGTTCAGGATGGAAGGGCCGCGTGCGCGCCAGAGCGCTGGAGAACTGCATAGCGACTACGACACCGGGCACAGCCAGGATCAACCAAAAAGTCAGCGTGCGTTTGAGCTTCAGTACCTCGGAGTTGATAGCATGGAGCAGAGCTTTCACGCTGCATTCCTTTCAGGGCTATGGTCACCCGTAAGCTGAAGGAAGATATCTTCGAGTGACGGCTGTTCGCGGCGAAGTTCGTAGACGGCCAGACCATGTTGGACGAGCAGCGCGTTGATGGCGGCGACTACGGCAGGTTCATGCAGCGTCACGTGTACTACGTTGTGCCCGTAGGCGATATCAGATGTGATTTCTGCTTGCCACCCAGCCTCGGTCAGGATACCAAGCGCAACTTGTGGCTGATCGACCACCACACATACACAATCCGTTTGGTGTTGGCGTAAATCAGGTAGCGTTCCCTCGAAGAGGAGCTGGCCGTGATTGATGATGCCGACATGCGTAGCGATCTGCTCGACCTCGCTCAGCAGGTGGCTAGACAAAAAGACCGTGATGTGGAGTGTGGTCGCCAGGCGTTGAATGAGGGCACGCATGTCGCGGATGCCGGCCGGATCGAGACCGTTGGATGGCTCATCAAGAATGAGCAATGACGGCTCGCGGAGCAAGGCTAAGGCGAGGCCGAGACGCTGGCGCATGCCTAACGAATACTGCCGTATACAACGCTGTGCATCACCGGCCAGCTGTACAATCTCCAAGGCACGCTGGATCTGGGCGTGGGGAGAGTCAAGTAGGCGTTGCGTGACCTGGAGATTCTCATAGCCGGTCAGATGGGGATAGAGGGATGGGGTTTCGACTAATGCTCCGACATGCGCCAACTGGCTGCGGTTCGTGCGCGTTAGCGGGGCTCCGAGCAGGCAAACGATACCATCACTAGGCCGAATAAGGCCCAACAGCATGCGGATTGTGGTCGTTTTGCCGGCACCGTTCGGCCCAAGAAAGCCATAAATGCTGCCGGTGGGGACATGCAAACTAAGCTGATTGACGGCAACCACGCGGCCAAAGTGCCGCGTAAGATCGGAGGTCTCGATGGCCAGTTCCTGCACTGCTGTCTCCTATAAGCTGCACAGATTGGCAGTCTTATAGAGGTTAACGTAAAGGGCGCTGTTTTCTGACAGAATTTTATAGGACAAGGGCAAGCCTTGCCCCTATAGTACAGTAGCGTTGCGATCCGCTGGTAACACCGCTCAGCAAATGACCTCGAAGGGCTTCGTACTTGCCGCCACCAGCGCGTCTCCCCGGTCATCTTCCAGCAGCAGCAAGTGAACGCCTTTCTGCTCAGCAAGTAGCTTGACGGCCTCAAGACCACCACCTCGGGTTTCGATGGACGCCAGCTTGCGCTGGCTCATGGTGTTCGACCCGTCGGCCACGCCATCGAGCCAAGCGGTCGCCCATTGGATGGCGGCTTCGGATGTTGGTACGTTCATGATCTTCCTTTCGTCTTAGTGGCAGATTATGTAGCAAGCAAGCCTCGGTTTATTGTACTCTGTGCGGAGGTTGTCGTGCCACTGCAGTGGTGCTACGGCTGTGCTATTATCCGATAACAGCGGGTGCCCCACCGGTAAACGATCATCAACGAACGGTCCGCGTTCTCGCGAAAGGAACTTGATGCTTGCCATCCTCAGGCTGATCATCGTCGCATGCGTCGCGCTGGAACACGTGTATATCTTGTATCTGGAAATGTTCGCATGGACCACGCCACGCGCACAACGAGCGTTTGGTGTGACGCCGGATTTTGCCCAAGCATCGCGGCCGCTCGCAGCGAATCAGGGGCTGTATAACGGGTTTTTGGCGGCCGGACTCCTGTGGGGACTTGTGCATCCCACTGCTGCTATAGGAACCCAAATTCAACTCTTTTTTCTGGGCTGTGTGCTCGTTGCCGCAATCTATGGCTGCCTGACGGTTAAGCAGTCGATTCTGTTGGTACAAGGGGGGCCGGCACTGCTCGCATTACTCACGGTGCTCATCACGTAGGAGTATTGGCGCAACGGCAACCTTATCGCGGCCTTGAGCGTGCAGGTGTCCATTTTGCCGGGGTGCGGCTCGCTGGCTTTGTAGGCTATTATCAACGCGGAGTCGATTGTTCGTCGTGCGGCTGCGCTGGCCGTACCACCCGCACTTTTTCGTGCAGCGCCTGTGACTTGGCACGGTAGAAGGCGATGCGCTCTTCCTGCGTCTTATCTTTGAGCTCCTCGTAGTGTTGGTCGCGAATCCGTCTTACGAGCTCAACTGCATTAATGGTCGTCTTCATACGTTGCTACCTCCCGTGGCGAGTAGATTTGCAGCGGCTTGTAGCCTGCCTCCAAGTTGACGGCATTGAACAAGCGAATTTTGTCCAAATGGACGATATGCTTAAAGTTCCAACTGACCAGCACATCGACTTCCGCGATGGTCGCCAGTGCAATATGGAGCCCGTCGGCGTAGTATTTTGGCGTCAAAATTCCCCGCTGTTGATATACATCTGCTAAATCCAATGCCGCCCTTGTGCTACTTACCACATCGGGTGATAAGGTCAATAGCTCGATGTACAACGCTTGTACAGGCTCTGGTGCGTCTTGGATTTCAGCCTCGATGACCTCAGACAGGACGGGCTTGAGGCGACCGAAACGAAAGTCGTCTATGAGGGCATTCGACCACTTCGCAAACTCGACGTCGAAACAGCCGCCCACCACCGATGTATCAATGTACACCCGTTGCACTTTCATACGTTCATCATATCAGGGTTGGACAGAGATAGGAATACATCTCCCGTCTACTTCTGTTGGGTTCGACGATGACTGCCCCGGCTCGTCCAGCACAAGAGAAGTGGCTGGCTTCCCCACTTTTGGGGAGGAACATGGGAATGGAGGGACGCATGCCTTTGCATATAAAATCCGTGCAATAATATGCTCTACGATAAGAACAGTAGGCCACCAATAAGAAAGCGGACCGCATGGCCGAACAATTCTTTGAAAAACCGATCCTCAATTCGCCTTATTTTTATCCGGCTCGGCATTGGGAGCTTGACCCGGATGGGCAACCGACCAACTATATTCTTGAGCAGCGACGTTCGGCCGATTTTGTTTCGCCGATCCCGAAGCCTAAGAAACGCAAACGGGCCGAGGGCCAGCAGTTGGGGCTCGTGCTGGATGGCGGGTTTACCGAGCAGGTCGCAGGTCGGGACGATGATGTTCAGCTCTACAATCCGACCGAGTTTATTAATGGCGTGCGCTTGCAGGTCGATGTGTGGCGGCAGTTGCCGAAGCCCGAGGATTGGAAGGTCACGCCCGAAACGGCGCGTTTGCTGCAGCACTGGCGGAACCATCCATTTCAGGGTGTGCGCCCTTTCTTCTGCCAGATTGAAGCGGTCGAAACGGCGATCTGGCTGACCGAAGTAGCGCCGCAGGTGGGCAAGCGTGGCAAGGACTTTCTGGATTATATTGAGCGGGCCAATGAGCAGGCGAATCCGGAATTGCTGCGGATTGCGCTGAAGCTGGCGACGGGTGCGGGCAAAACGACGGTGATGGCGATGCTGCTCGCCTGGCAAACGGTCAATGCGGTACGCCATCCGCAGAGCCAGCGCTTTACGCGTGGTTTCTTGATTGTGGCACCCGGCATTACCATCCGCGACCGGCTGCGGGTGTTGCAGCCGAATGATCCCGATAGCTACTATGCCGACCGCGAGCTGGTGCCCACCGATATGCTCCCCGATATTGCGCGTGCCAAGATTGTGATTACCAACTATCACGCCTTTAAGCTGCGAGAGCGCATGAGCCTGTCGGCAGGTGGACGTGCATTGCTGCAGGGTCGTGGTCCTGAGTTGCAGACGCTGGAAACCGAAGGGCAAATGCTGCAGCGGGTGATGCCCGACTTGATGGGGCTGAAGAATGTGCTGGTGCTCAATGATGAGGCGCATCACTGCTACCGCGAACGGCCTATGAATGACGAGCTGGTAGATTTGCAGGGCGAGGAGCGGGAAGAGGCGCAGAAAAACAACGAGGCCGCGCGTTTATGGATCTCGGGGATCGAAACGGTGAAGCGCAAACTGGGGGTGCGCAACGTCTTTGATTTGTCGGCCACGCCGTTCTTTTTGCGCGGCTCCGGCTATGTTGAAAGGACGCTCTTTCCGTGGACGGTCTGTGACTTTTCGCTGATGGACGCGATCGAATGTGGGATTGTTAAGTTGCCGCGTGTGCCGGTGGCCGATAATATTCCGGGCGGCGAGATGCCCAAGTTCCGCGCTTTGTGGGAGTATATTCGCGCCAAAATGCCCAAAAAGGGGCGCGGCAAAGCGGCCAAGAGCCTCGATCCGCTCAGCTTGCCCGTCGAGCTGCAAACTGCCCTTCAGGCGCTGTACGGTCATTACGAAAAGACCTTTGAAAGCTGGCAACAGGCCAGCATTCGGGTACCGCCGGTCTTTATTGTGGTGTGCAACAATACCTCGACCTCGAAGCTGGTCCATGATTATATCAGCGGCTTTCATCGGGAGGGCGATGACGAGCGTGAAAGCTATAACGCCGGGCGGCTGGCGCTCTTTCGGAACTTTGACGAGCATGGGAATCGGCTGGCCCGCCCACGTACGCTGCTGATCGATAGCGAGCAACTTGAGTCGGGCGATGCACTCGATAACGATTTTCGCGAGATGGCGTCGGATGAAATCGAGCGTTTCCGCCGTGAAATCGTCGAGCGCAGTGGTAATCTCGCCGATGGCGAGCATATCAGCGACCAGGAGTTGCTGCGCGAGGTGATGAACACCGTCGGCAAAGTGGACCGCCTGGGCGAATCGGTACGGTGTGTGGTATCGGTCTCAATGCTGACGGAAGGTTGGGACACAAATACGGTGACGCATGTGCTCGGTGTACGTGCCTTTGGCACGCAGTTGCTCTGTGAGCAGGTGGTGGGTCGAGCGCTACGGCGACAATCCTATGAACTCAATGAGGAAGGGTTGTTTAATGTCGAGTATGCCGATGTCCTCGGTATTCCCTTCGACTTTACGGCGCAGCCGGTGATTGTGAAGCCGCAAACCCCACGTCAAACGGTGCAGGTACACGCCGTGCGTCCCGACCGCGATGCACTGGAGATCGCGTTCCCGCGCGTGGAGGGCTATAGTGTGGAACTGCCTAAGGAGCGGCTTGTAGCGCGCTTTACGACCGATTCGGTGCTCGAATTAACGCCTTTTTTGCTCGGGCCGTCGGTGACGCATAATCAGGGGATTATTGGGGAGGGCGTTGATCTGACGGTGGCGCATCTGGGCGATACGCGCCAATCAACGATTCTGTATAAACTGGCCGGCCATTTGGTGTCCACGCAGTTCCGCGATCCGGGCGAAGACCCCAAGATGCATTTGTTTGGGCAGCTCAAAACCATTACACGCCAATGGATCGATGGTGGCTATCTGCGCTGCACGGGCGGGACCTATCCGGCCCAGGTGCTGTATCAGGATATAGCCGATATGGCGTGCGAGCGGATCAAGGCCGCGATTACCGAGGCGATGGTGGGGGACAGGCCGATCAAGGCGCTGCTGGATGCCTTTAATCCGGTGGGCTCCTCGGTGCACGTTAACTTTACGACCTCCAAAGCAACGCGCTGGCAGACCGATCCGCGTCGCAGCCAGGTTAACTGGGTGATCTGTGACAGTGATTGGGAAGCCGAGCTGTGCCGCGTGGTCGAGGCACATCCGCGTGTGCATGCGTATGTCAAAAATCAGGGGCTGGGGCTGGAAGTGCCGTATCTGTATCGCGCGACACCGCATACCTATCTGCCCGATTTTATTGTGCAGATCGACGATGGGCGGCCCGATTGGCTCAATCTGGTGGTGGAGATCAAGGGGCTGCGGGGTGACGATGCCAAAGTTAAGGCCACTACGATGCGGAACTATTGGGTGCCGGGGGTGAATAATTTGCGGGCCCATGGCCGCTGGGCCTTCGCCGAATTCACGCAGGTCTTTGAAATTGAAGCGGAATTCAATAAGCTGGTCGAGTCCTTCGTAGCTCAAGCAGCCGCCTAAGCGCGGCGCTCCCCACAGAGAAAGAAGCGCTATGACACAATCCTCAAAGCCGGGCAAAAAGGTTGCAACGCTGACACACGGCGAGGCTCGTCGTTCTAATATCCCGACCGCCGAGTATGAGTCGGTGATGGCGGACGAGCAGAAACGCCCGATTCAGGTGGCGTATGAGCGGCGCAATCGCGACTTAGACCCGCAGTTGGTGTGGCGTGGCAAGGATGAGCAGGATTGGTCGGATCTGGTGGTGCCCGCGCCGCCGCTCTACATTCAGGAAAAAGTCCATCCCAAGGTGTTGATCGATGATCTGCGCCGCCAGAGCCGCCAACGCTCCGACGCCGATCAGCCGCAATTGAGCCTGTTTGCCGACTTCAATGGGCTGCCCAGCGGTGCTGCGGCCACCGAGTTTTACCAGCACGAGGCCAACTGGACCAACCGGCTGATTTTGGGCGATTCCTTGCAGGTGATGGCGAGCCTGGCCGAGCGCGAAGGGCTGCGCGGCAAGGTGCAGTGTATCTACCTTGATCCGCCCTACGGCATCAAGTTCAACTCCAATTTTCAATGGTCTACGACCAGCCGGGATGTGAAGGATGGCAATAAAGACCATATCACCCGTGAGCCGGAGCAGGTCAAGGCGTTTCGCGATACGTGGCGCGACGGTATTCATTCCTACCTGACGTACCTTCGCGATCGCCTAACCATTGCACGCGATCTGCTTACCGACAGTGGTTCGATTTTCGTGCAAATCGGCGATGAAAATATGCACCGGGTGCGGGCGTTGCTTGATGAAGTGTTTGGGGAAGATAATTTTGTTTCTATAGTTACCTATGCCAAGACAACCGGTTTTTCAGGATCATATCTTTCCTCAGTTTCTGATTATATTATCTGGTATTCCAAACACGTAGATTCGTTGAAATACAGATCTATTCAGGTTTCTAAGCAGGCAGGTGAAGAAGGTGCATCGAAATATAGACCAGCATCGACGATAAAAGCACTAGGAAATGCTCCTGTAAATTTGAGTCGCCTTGCGACGTCAGATCAGCTGACGTCGCAAGGCGACTCAACTAACTCTGACCAGACGTTCAGTTTTAGGAATGAATTGTGGCAACCTCCATCGGGTTTACATTGGAAGACAACTGTGACAGGCCTTGGTCGTTTAGCAAAAAGTGAGCGGGTAATCAAGGAAGGAAAATCGATACGGTACGTTCGGTACCTTGATGACTATGCAACATACCCACAAACTAATATCTGGCTAGATATTGGTGGCATCCAAAGTCGATTTGATCCAAAAATATATGTTGTTCAGACTGCGACAGAAGCAATAAAACGTTGCATTCTTATGACTACTGACTCAGGCGATCTCGTTCTAGATCCTACCTGTGGCTCCGGGACGGCAGCGTATGTAGCCGAGCAGTGGGGGCGGCGATGGATCACGATTGATACCTCGCGTGTAGCCCTGGCACTAGCCCGCGCCCGCATTATGGGTGCACGCTATCCCTACTATCTACTGGCCGATTCGCAGGCGGGGCAGCATAAAGAAGCGGAAATCAACCGCACTATGCCTTCCAACGTGCGCACCTATGGCAACATCCGCCACGGCTTTGTCTACGAGCGCGTGCCGCACGTCACCCTCAAATCCATCGCCCACAACACCGAGATCGACGTGATCTGGCAACACTATCAGGACAACCTGGAGCCGCTGCGGGAGCAACTTAATGCTGCCGTTGGGAAGCAGTGGGAAGAATGGGAAATACCACGCGATGCGAGTGCGGGCTGGTCGCCCAGGGCCAAAGAACTGCACGCGGCGTGGTGGCAGGCGCGCATCGCCCGGCAGAAGGAGATCGACGCCTCGATTGATGCCAAGGCCGAGCAGGAATTGTTGTACGACAAGCCCTACGACGATAAATCAACGGTGCGCGTGGCGGGGCCGTTCACCGTCGAAAGCCTGTCGCCGCACCGCATGCTGGTGGTGAACGAGGACGACGAACTGCAAGGGCCCGGCAAGTTTATCGCCGACGCAAAAACTACCTACGGCGACGAACCGGATTTTACCACCGTGATTTTGGACAACCTCAAAACAGCGGGCGTGCAGCAGGCTCATAAGGCAGACCGCATCACCTTCACGGCGTTGACCGGCTGGCCGGGCCGTTATATCTGTGCCGAAGGGCGCTATCTGGAAGGCGAAAGCGGCAAAGAGCGGCGGGCGGGCATCTTCATCGGCCCCGAATTCGGCACCGTCGCCCGCTCCGACCTCGTAGCCGCCGCGCGTGAGGCCGGCGATGCCGGCTTTGATGTGCTGATCGCCTGCGCCTTCAACTACGACGCCCACTCCGCCGAGTTTGAAAAGCTCGGACGTGTGCCGGTGCTCAAAGCGCGCATGAACGCCGACCTGCATATGGCCGACACGCTCAAAAACACCGGCGCAGGCAATCTGTTTGTGATCTTTGGCGAGCCCGATATCGACATCGAGCGCGTCGCGAACGACCAGATTCAGGTCAAAATCAACGGTGTCGACGTCTTTTACCCGCAGTCAGGCGAAGTGAAGTCATCCGGCCCCGACGGCATCGCCTGCTGGTTCATCGACACCGACTATAACGAAGAAAGCTTCTTTGTACGCCAGGCTTACTTTCTGGGAGCCAACGATCCCTACAAGTCGCTCAAGACCACGCTCAAGGCCGAGATTGACGAGGAAGCGTGGGAAAGTCTGCATAGCGACACCTCGCGGCCGTTCGCCAAGCCGCAGACGGGCAGGATTGCCGTCAAGGTCATTAACCACCTGGGCGACGAAGTCATGAAAGTCTTCAGCGTGACGTAAGCAGGGAGGCAGGATGGAGTTTCGGATTGCTGATACCTTCCAAGACAGCCTGACCAGGCTGACCGGCGCGGAGCAGAAGGCCGTCAAAACGACGGCGTTCGACCTGCAGTTGAATCCGGCCCATCCTAGCCTGCAATTGCACCGGATCGATCGCGCCAAAGATCCCAACTTCTGGTCGGTGCGCGTCAGCAGTGATGTGCGGGTGATCGTTCACCAAACGGAAGCGAGCCTGCTGCTGTGCTATGTCGATCATCACGATGCCGCGTATGATTGGGCGACCCGACGCAAGATCGAGGTCCATCCGCGCACCGGAGCCGCCCAACTGGTGGAAGTGCGCGAACGGGTGGAGGAGATTCCCGTCTATCGGCCGGTGGCAGTGGAGGTCCGACCGGCTGCCAAGCCATTCCTGCTTGCTGGGTTCGGGACTGATGCGCTGCTGAACTATGGCGTCCCACCGGAGTGGTTGGACGACGCGCTGCGCGCCGACGAAGACTCCCTGTTTGATTTGCTGCCCCATCTGCCGCAGGAAGCAGCCGAAGCATTGCTGGAATTGGCAACCGGCGGGACACCACAGATCACTGCGCCGCTTGCCGACCATATCGACCCCTTTGAGCACCCCGATGCGCAGCGCCGGTTCCGGGTACTGACCAATATGGAAGAACTGGAACGGGCCCTGGAGTACCCGTGGGAAAAGTGGACGGTGTTTCTGCATCCAGCCCAACGCCATCTGGTGGAGCGGACGTATAGCGGTCCGGCACGGGTAGCAGGCTCGGCCGGAACGGGCAAGACGGTTGTGGCGCTGCATCGCGCCGTATTTCTGGCCCGGCAGCATCCCGAAGCAAACATACTCCTTGCCACCTTCTCTAAGGCGCTCGCCAATGCCTTGCATATTAAGCTCACTCGCTTGATCGGCAATGAGCGAAGTGTGCGGGACCGCATCCACATTTACGCCATGAAGGAGTTGGGCAGCGATCTGTATAGCGAGGCGTTTGGGCCTCCCGACATGGTAGCTCCAGAAGTGATCCGATCGCTATTGCAGGAGATCGCGGCGACCACGCCCGGCCACCATTGGAGCGAACAGTTTTTGCTCGAAGAGTGGACAGACGTCGTCGATGCGTGGCAACTCGCCTCGTGGGAACAGTACCGGGATGTGCCACGGCTGGGACGGAAGACGCGCATCGGTGGCAAGCAGCGGGAGGCGCTGTGGTCAATCTTCCGACAGGTCATTGCCCGCCTTGAGGAGCGCAAGCTGCTGACCTGGCCGGTGCTTTACCGCCGCGTTAGGGAGCAGTTGGCGGCCAGCGCGACAAGGCCCTATGATTTTGCCGTCATCGATGAAGCACAAGATTTAAACGTGGCCGAGCTGCGCCTGCTGGCAGTGTTGGGCAAACACCATAAAGACAGCTTGTTCTTCACAGGCGACCTGGGGCAACGCATTTTTCAGCAGCCCTTTTCGTGGAAAAGCGTCGGCGTGGACGTGCGGGGGCGATCTCAGACACTGACGATCAACTACCGCACAAGTCACCAAATTCGCGAACAGGCCGACCGGCTGTTGCCCAAGGAAATGACCGATGTTGATGGCAATGTCGAAGAGCGGCGTGGGACGATCTCGGTCTTCAATGGCCCCCCGCCGACCATCGCCATCGCTCAAACGGCCGACGCGGAAGGGCAGATGGTTGGCAAATGGGTGGCCGAGCGCCTGGCAGAAGGGGTGCGGGCAGGGGAAATTGGTGTGTTTGTACGGTCGGAAGCCGAACTCTCCAGGGCGCGAGCAGCGGTTAAGCTGGCGGGAGCTGAAGGGGCAGAGCTAGACGATAAAGTGACCCCGGCCCAGGGCTGCGTGGCGATCAGTACGATGCACCTGGCAAAAGGGCTGGAGTTTCGGGCGGTAGCGGTGATGGCCTGCGATGACGAGGTGATCCCGTTGCAGAGCCGCATCGAAACAGTTTCCGACGAAGCCGATCTCGAAGAGGTGTATACCACCGAGCGCCATTTGTTGTATGTCGCCTGTACCCGTGCCCGCGATCATCTGCTCGTTACCGGCGTGGAGCCGGCATCGGAGTTTTTGGGTGATCTGGTTGCGTGAGGCTAGACTATACTATATTTCAACAATTAAAACTATGAGGAGCAGGCAATGGAGAATACCGCGGCTGTGGCGTAGCGTCCTACCGACGAAGCCCGTACAACGCATAGTACTGTGCGCCAGCTATCAGGAACATAATAGGTACGGGGTATAACACCCCCACAGCTCGTCAGGCTGTGGTATGGCATGGAGGCCATCGCTTGCTCTATTCCATCATTCATGATGTCACTGCCCAACAACAGACCGCAGCAGCACAGCAGGCACGCATCCTAGCGGAGCAAGCGAACCACGCCAAAAGCGAGTTTTTATCGCGCATGAGCCACGAACTGCGTACACCGCTCAACGCGATCCTCGGCTTTGCCCAACTGCTCGAAATGGAAGGGCTTGAGCCGCTCCAGCAAGAGAGCATCGACCAGATCCTCAAAGGTGGCCGCCACCTGCTCGTACTCATCAATGAAGTGCTCGATATCGTGGGCATCGAGAGTGGTCGCCTGTCGATGTCGCCTGAACTGGTCAATCTTGGCGAGATTCTGGAGGAGGCCATCGCGCTGATCGAGCCCATCGCCGCGAGGAGTTTCTTGGATCCGCTTCCGCCGATACAGCCGGTGCACAAGCTGCTCTACGTCGAGGGCAATCTCGCCAACTTCCGGTTGATCGAGCGCGTGCTCAGCCGTCGCCCGGTGATTACCCTGCTCCCTGCGCTGCAGCGTCGGCTGGGCTTGGAACTGGCGAACGAGCATCAGCCCGACCTGATCCTGCTGGATGTGCACCTACCTGACGTGTCCGGTGAGGAGATGCTGCGGCAGTTACGGGCAAACCCCGTGACGTGCGCGACGCCCGTGGTCATGCTGAGTGCGGATGCCAATCTGCGTCGCTGTGAGCAGTTGCTGGCCGCCGGAGCAAACGCCTACCTGACGAAGCCGCTAGATGTTGCGCAGTTCCTGGCGCTCGTCGACGACACCATCAACGCGCTCAACCCAGATTGTAGCGCATAATACTTTGAAGCGTCTTGCGAATCTTTGCGGGATCTGCCAGATAGCCCAGGCCACAGATGTGTGCCATGTACTGGCCAACCAGCTGGTCGACCAGGCAGCCCGCCCCGAGCTGCAGTTCCGGGTTCTCCAGGTCGCGCGCGCCCATGTCCTGATGGCGCAGACCCGGTGCGATGGCCTCGCTATGCTGTGGAGGCCGGATCACCTGCTCATAGTACTCACCATTGAAGAGGTGCCGGTCCATCCAGGCGCTGCCGCCCTCGAAGAGATCACGACATGTGGCGGCGAAATTGGTCTCGCCCAAATACCGCGCCATCTCCTCGGCGGCACGGAGTGCTCCCAGGTACCAGAAGCCCATCTGCGGATTCGGCCCGTAGTATTCGACATCCATCGTGTTGTGCTGACAGCCTTCCATCACGCCGTCCCGGTCGGCGTCCCATCCGCCAGGGACCCAGCAGAACTCCAGCGCCCTGCGCGCATGTGGCCATAGCTCCCGCAAGAAGCCGTCGTCGCCGGAGAGTTGCCAGTCGCGGTAGAGCTTCATGATGCATCCCATTTGCCCATCCGCCGCTGCCAGGCCCCATTCGGTGGCGAGCTCAAGCGGCAGGTGCACGCGGAAGCTCATATGGCCGTCGCTGCGGGTGGCATGCACAAACTCGACCTCGCGCATCTTGCACGCCAAATCGCCAAAGAGAAAGGCGGTTGCCTGCTCATAGTTCCAGACGTGCGTGCACGAGCCATGACACGAGCCGTAGTGATCGTGACAGCCTTCCCAGCCCCAGAAGCGGCCGTCAGGGGTACGGAAACAGGTCTGTGTGCGGAGGGTACTGAGGTTGAAGAGCGCAGCCTCTTTCACCACGTCAGGGAGATCACTCGCGCAGAAGGAGCGCACGAATGCCAGTGTATCGCGTTCAAGATCCGGCAACACCGCAGCGGTGCGCGCGACCACATCCCACGCATCGAGGTAGCGTGTCGTGTAATAGTTGCCGACAGTCGGGGGGCCAACTTCATTCGCACCCCCGCCCAGTGAGATGGTATGCCCGTTCGGTGACCACGACTGGCGGTTGGGGAAGTGCCAGGTCAGCAGAAAGGTGATCTGCGCGGTCGCCCCTGAAGCGAGCTCAAAGCTGGCTGCCAGGGAGGCCATTGGTGCATCCACGCCATCCGCATCCCGATCCTCGACCCGTCCGTCCGCACTGAAATCGTCCCAGTAGTCCAGCAGCGCGTCGCCCCAGCTCAGATTCGCCCAAGCCGTACGGTATGTAACATCAGCGGCCGTCGTGCACAGCGCAAGCGTACCCCATTGCTCGGCCTGCGGGTCGACGTCGCGGGAGGCGAGGAAGACTCCAGTAAGTCCATCCTCGCGCCGAAACCGATTGTAGTTCTGGCGCGGCAGGCCGTGGGTGCCGTCCTGTCCAATGAAGTTCTGGAGGTTGCCACAGATCGCCGCCTGTACCGCTACCTGGGTAGGATTGGTCACCACGAAACGCAGCAGGGCGAGCGGGATACCGCTGCGGTCGGCATCCGCCGGGATCAGCGGGTTGAACGCCTCGATCTGTAGGCTGAGCGGCACGTCCGGATCATCAAGCAACACCTGACCGAAGGGATAGGCGGCCGCGAACGAGCATGACCGGAAGCGGGGCAGGCCATGGTTCTGGGCCGTATTGCCGGTCGCTCCTTCATAGGACTCCACATCGAGCGGCCCTTCCAGTACCCGTGTGATCGCTTGACCATCTTCCGGACGCACGTAGAGCGAAAAGAAGGTGTGCGAGGGTCTGAAGCCCTTCGCCGGCCGGTTGACGATCTCAAAATCACGCAGATCGCCACGTCCACCGAGCGAGACCGTGCCCGTTCCAATACCGCCAAGTGGTAAGGCAATGCGCGCCAGGTGATCCTGGTCGTAGCGGGTGAGAACGGGCCAGCCATGATCGTTGTCATGCTCCATGAGGCGCTCTTCTCCTCTTACTCTGCGGCTCGCCCAACGACACGATAATAAGGTTCCTGATGGCCCTGTGCTGGCTACTGGCCGTATCCACCGTAAAATAAAAGTGGATGACGCACGTAGCCGTCACAGGTCGGGAGGCCAAGCTGTCACAAGGTATAGACTTTTATGAAGGTGACGATCTTAATGAGTCAGCAATCCAAACGCTCGTTCGGGCAGCTGTTTCATCGGAAACAGATTCATTCAATAGTCGCAGCTTTGGCAACGAGTGCGCTCAGTATTTCCTCGCCAGCAATAACCCGTTTCTTGGCCCAAATACGCTTAAAAAGCGGAGCGATGAGACCGTTTGCATCCATATGTTCGGTTACCGCGCGTGAAGCACCGTTGTCCGTAATTGTATGCGTAAACACCAGCTTCCCGAATGGCGTTGAGGAGGTGGTAATCCATTGCTTGTTAGGAACGACTCCTGATAGGGCATTATCACCGGCCGGCGCATCTTTGGGCTTGTAGTAAATGCTCGACCCATCGACAAATTCACCTTTGAGTTTGGCCTCTAGAGCATGGGGATCCCAGCTTGTCCAATTGTTAACATCTGTCCAGACGCGCCAAATTTGTTCGGCCGTTGCTGCCGTATGTATGGTGTTTTCAAGATGCTGCTGGCGAACCTCCACTAGGAGCCATTGTACGGAATCTTCTTTGCATCAGGCACGACTTTTTTAGTATGCTTTGCCGCTGACGAACGCTCATTTGCACTGATAGTGAGTACGT
>JACDGP010000168.1 GCA_013821605.1 Herpetosiphonaceae bacterium | reverse complement strand
GGTAAGGTCGGTCCAGGCATAATCAGGGCGTGACACATTACCTTGCGGCTTGTTATTGGCTTTGCGCTTCGCACCAAAATCTGGTGGGTGGCTGGGCGACTGCAAGGCATTCTCACAGCTCATCGGGTCGCCCGGCTTGGTGCATATTGCCGACCATGCCGACACCATGAACAGGTGCTCGGGTAAACTCCATGAAGCATTGGGCTCGAACATGTGGTCTTGCAACACAAATTGTTTAGCATAGGCCCAATAGTTCGGTATTTCGCGTGCGTCATGGTAGCCCATAACATCCGGTTGTGCCTGCGACCCACTGCAGGCCGGATCAAAGGCATCCTTGCACGCTTGTTTCCGCCCTTTGCGTACCTCCTCGAGAAATCCATCCATTTTGCCCCCGTCGATGTCAGCGCGAGCATTTGCCTCACCATGGGGACCACCCCGATTGAGGTCGTTGGGATCGTGGAAGGGCTTGACACACTGTTGAGTTGTTGGATTAGGTACGCAGGCTGTGCCGCCTCCACCCTGTGCCGGCAAACCATCAGCACCGGGGAAGGTGCCAAAGTAGCTGTCGAACGAGCGATTCTCCTGCATGATCACAATGACGTGCTGGATTTTATGGATATCGCTGGCTTCAGTCGTTGCCGCTGGCGTTGCACTACTCATCTGGGCTGCTTGCGTGGCTTGTGGACTCGGCTGTATCGCTTGGGAAACTCCTGCCGTCGCAGTTGGATTACTGGCTTGCGGACTGATCTTGGCGCACGAGGCGAGCAAAGCAAAGCCACCAAGGAAGGCCCCACAGCGCCGCCAGTGCCGTTTTCGCACAGTGACCATCATGTTCTCCTCCCAGCTCGCACAAGCACAAGGTCTATCAACTGTGACCGTGCAGCGTGTGATCATCGTTGTTAGTTGACGTACCTACAGGCTAACCGGGTTAGTTGAAGAGCGGGAGGTCGAACCTTAAGCATTTTCTGAAGATGGCGGGCTGAACTTATGCGCCGGGTCCTTGCAGCAGAATGGTCACCCCATTGTTGCCGATCCAGATATCAACCCAGGTGAAATTATTGGTGTTATCCGTTTCCGCGAAGTGGTGGTTATGATCGGCAGTAACGGTTAGTCGATATGCCCCATTGGGCAGACCAGTAATATCGATCCACTGCTGGGCTATATCGAAGCTATAGATGTCCTCCCAGCCTATGGAGAGGCCCATCAACACAGCAAGGGCGTTGGGGTCATTCGGCGAACAGGCAGGCGGTTGGTTATACACCGCCTGCGGTGGTGCTCCGGGGAGCGACAAGTTGTACGGTGCGTTGTCAAAGAAACAGAAACCGATCTTGGCTCCGGTTCTTGATTGCTGTGTTGAGCCAAGCGCCACCAGGGTCGATTTCTGTAAGTTCTTGAGATGCCAGTGGGTATGCCCATCCCCAACGTCGTAAACCATATGGGCGGGGGTTAACACATCCCGATGCCCGCCCGCAGTATCGTACTCCCGCTGATAGACGAGGAAGTTACTTCCCGTGGTCAGACGATAGCCACGAACCTCAAAGGCTCCGGCACCCACATTCACCATGATGCTGGTGAAGCGCAGCAACCGATGACCGGGCATAGTCGTCGTATCGAGCTCGAATGTATCAACGTGCTTTATGCGTAAGTCCGGATACAAGATAGTAGCAGCAAGTGCCGGTAGCGGCGGCACGAGCGCCACTACCAGTATCCCTAGAAGCACCAGCAGCGGAACATACTTCTTAGCGGCCATATTTGGTGCTCCTTCCTCTAATCGATGGGATCATTGCGGGTTGGTCGTTCATTGGATTGGTCGTCATAGTGTAACCTTAACGTAGCACCTTCCCAACGTCAATAGTAGTTTAGATTTGTTCCGTTGAAGCATTGACATTAACATGACTTTGTGATAAATGTAACGAAGTCTCGTAGCTTCATATAGGGAGGTATGCTCGTGGCTACAAAGCGCTTTTCCAGCTCGGCCCTTATTCATGCCCCAGCACAGGTTGTCTATGGCATCATTGCCGACTATCGTCACGACCATCCTCAAATCCTCCCCAAGCCACCGTTTGTTTCCTTGGATGTTGAACAGGGGGGCACGGGAGCTGGGACCATCATTCGCGCCCAGATGCGCGTGCTGGGTCGGCTTCAAGTGTTCCACGCAGTCGTTAGTGAGCCGGAGCCAGGGCGCGTGCTGGTGGAAACGAATGACAACGGGTATGTCACCAGCTTTACGGTCGAACCGCGTACGGATGGACAGCAGTCCTATGTCACGATTGCCACGGAGATGACCGGACGTGCGGGGCTATTGGGAGCACTGGAAGGGTGGTTCGTGACCCGTCTCCTTCGGCCGGTCTACGTCAAGGAATTAGAGAAATTGGAGGCGCTTGCCGCAACGCGAGAAACGTCGACGCCACCAACCCGCACGTACTGACGAGCGATCGCGCGACGTTCCTGACCTTCACTACAGCACTCTGGTCATTCCGCCGCTTAAGTCTCGCTGCTCGCCTGCTGTGATCGCGCATCTTGATCGATCGCGTCGAATTCCTCCTGGCTCAGCTTGATCGCTGTGCCTGCTACATTTTCCTCAAGGTGCTTGATCGAGGAGGTGCCAGGAATGGGCAGCATGGTGTTGGAGCGTTGGAGCAGCCAGGCCACGACGATCTGGTTAGGCAACGCATGATGCCGCTGCGCAATCTGATCGAGCGGCCCGCCGGTCCTGCCTACTGGTCCGATAGTCAGTGGGGACCAGGGAAGAAAGCCGATGCCTTGCTGCGCACAGGTATCGATCATCGCCTCCGAATCGGTGACCGTCATTCGTTCGGACTGGCGCTTCGCCAGATTGTAGTGGTTCTGAATGGTGACGATGGGCACGATTCTCTGTGCGCGCGTAAGTTCATCGAGCGTCACGTTTGAGAGCCCCACGTGACGAATTTTCCCCTCCTCGCGCATCTTCGCAAGTTCTCCCACCGAGTCTTCAAACGGCACCTTCGGATCGGGACGGTGGAACTGATACAGGTCGATCTGATCGAGTCGCAGACGCTGGAGACTACCCTCCAGTGCTTCACGTAGATGCTCGGGATGTCCGTCAAGCGGCCATTCACCGGGGCCGGTTCGTCGCAGTCCACCCTTGGTGGTGATCACGAGCTCCTTCGGATACGGGCAGAGGGCTTCCGCAATCAGCAGTTCGCTCACGTCCGGCCCATAGGAATCAGCCGTATCGATCAGGTTAATCCCGAGTTCAATGGCACGGTGCAAGAGGGCAATGGCTCCTTGCTTATCCGCCGGTGGTCCCCAGATACCGGGTCCGGTGATGCGCATCGCACCAAAGCCGAAGCGATGAACAGTTAAATCCCCGCCGATAGCAAACTTCCCGCTGGCTGCTGCCGGTTGTTGGCTTGTTGGTTGCACGATTATGCTCCTTTTCTGCTACATCTCTTGGCACTTCTGCTCGTAGACCCCTCCTCGATCGTAGCCCACAGGATATGCTCCTGTTCGAAGATATCGAGCATTGTATCGAGCGTTATAACAGTTGAGAAACAAGCAATATATAGGCCGAGGACGCGAGTGCAAGGTTACTCGGATCGTAGAGGCTCGATCCTGTATGGGCCTGCTTCATGAATACGAGACTGGTTGCCATACCATGTCGCTCCCCACGTCACCCACAGTTCGCTAAGTGTCCATCGTAAGGAGCTATCGCACGCGAGTTCTCTCAAGACGCTTACCCAACGCTCCGGTGGTGTGCGTAACGGTTCAACGTACCGCATAAAGGTAACATGCGCCGACTGCGGCGGATACCGGGGAGCCGGCGCAATTCCATGCACCGCCAGTCGCTCCACAAGCTGTGCGCGTATGCTTGCCAGTGCTTGGTCAGTTGGAATAAAGTTGAGGGCACAGCCACGAGCATCATAGCCAACGACAGGTGTGCTAAGGGCTGCCAACGAAGCCCCCTGCATCGCTTGTGGCAGCCGGTCAACAACGCGGGCGGCTCGTGAGGTGACGTCGGATAGTGGCTGAGATGAGCAGATCTCGATGACGGTCAGATGCAGATCAGCGACGGGATAGTAATATTGGTATGGTTCGTATGTACGAAGATGCTGTTGCAGCAGCATGATCTGGTGACTAACGATGGCCGGCGGATGGGAAACAATGTTGACCCCGCCCCGCTGATCGGATCCAGGCGCACGCAGTTCATTCGCCAGGACATCATCCGGAACCGCACCAGATGTCAAGAGCAGCTGCTCACCTTGATGACGAAGTTGCAGGATGTTCTGGAGCACGGTCTGGCGGTGTGCCACATTGATGTCGTTTGGATGATCGTTATCCATGAGCGCTTCTATCGCTGCTCATTAGTACCCGTTGAACACCGTGACGGTATTGCTCTCCGTGTTGGACACATAGCCCCGGTTGTAGCCGCGGTCTACCGCAACATAGGTCGGTGCAGCCCCAGTAGGGACCGTCCCAATAATAGTATTGGTCGTCAGATCAAGCACCGACACCGTGTTGCTGCCGTAGGAGTTGGCCAGAAAGGCCAGCTTCGTCGCTGGGTTAAGGGCAATGCTGGTGGGATCCGTCCCTGCCGGAGATATCTGGTCAATGATGGTATTGGTGGTCGTATCGATCACCAATACTGCGTTGGTCACTCCAGTCGTGACATAGGCACGGTGGGTGGAGGGGTTCACGGCGATGTTATTGAGAATGAGGCCGCCGGGAGTATGTATGATGGTAATGGTCGTATTGGTGGCCGTGTCGATCACCGGTATGGTGGTGTTACTGTCTGTGACATAGGCCCGGTGCGCTAACGGATCGACCGCGACATGCGTTGGTGAAACCCCTTCCGGAGCGAATGAAATAGAGGTGGCAATTGAGTTGGTTGTCAGGTCAAGCACGGTCACGCTGTTGTCGAACGTAAAATCATTCGCAACATAGGCGCGGTTGGTGAGCGGGTTGACCGCGATGCCGAGGGGAGAATCACCGGCCGGAATGGTGGTAATCATACTGTTGGTGAGCGTGTTGATAACCTCGACCTTCCCATCAATGAAGAGCGTCGCATAGAGTCGGTTGGTGGCCGGATTGACCGCGAGTTCATAAGGGATACTGGGAGTAGGAAAACTCGTAATGACGGTATTGGTGCTGGTATTGATGACCCAGATCGCACCCGTGGTGGCAACATAGGCCCGATGGGTGCGCGAGTTGACCGCGATGCCAGTGGGACGATCACCAACCGGAATCGTGGCGACGACGGCAAACGGCGTGGTGCTAGCATGCGCGATGGGCAGCGCGCTCACGAATGCCAGACAGACTAAAAGCAGGACACTGCCGAGTGCATGCCGAGAACGTCGAACGACGAACATAGCGGCCTCCTTGCGAAACGCGTGGGTGGCTGGGTTAAGGCCTGAGCAGCATAGCAGTAATGATACCTATATAAATCAGCGCACTACGATAAATGCACCAATAAACTGCGCACCTGCTGGACAAATTCGCCAGGGCGTACAACCTTGACTGATGGATGACCAGGCTGGTAGCGTCGTACATTGAACGTCACGAGCCAGGAACACGCTTCGCGCAGAGCAGCAGCCAGAATTGGTGCATCTTTGGGATCCGCAAGATCACGGATCAAGTTCGTCCGATGATGTATCGGGAACGATGCTCAAGCCGTAACGCACAATTGTTTGGAACACTTAGGCCGGGGGGTCATACTGCTTACTGTGGTAGCGTTCACGCTGTTCGCGTAAGCCTCGTAGCAGTTCGTCAGTGTTTAGCCCAGCCTCCAACCGTGCCTGCTCGATCTCATGTGCTAGTTCCGGCACCATCGGCATCATCGGCGTCAGCACGAAGATGCCATCTAGATCGACCAGCCGAAATGTGTCGCCGGATTGGATACCGTATTTTTCACGTATCTCGGTAGGTAGTGTAAAGACACCACGCTCACACATTTGGACAATAGCATCCATAACAATGTTCCTACAGATATGGTAATCACCAAAATTGGCCCTTGACTTTCAGAACATTTGTGTTATACTATACCTCATTCATCGTTGCCGATTCGGCGCTCATACCGGTCAAACTTTCTCCAGAATGTGTACCAGGAAAAAGCCCAAGCAGCGTGTATCAGTACCATGTACCAGATTTGAACGTAAATGTACCAAAGTGTACCAAAACTGAACGTAAATGTACCAAATCCCGCGAGGGGGATGTACCAACGCTGAACGTAAATGTACCAAATCCCGCGAGGATCATGTACCAAAGCTGTACCACCGCTTCGCCGTTGTTCCGCTTGATCCCGTTGTTAAATCGTTGTTATTGCATTGTTTTTTCGTTGTTTTTTTACTCGGTCAACATTGCTGTATCAAGCCTTGGACTTGTTCTCGATCGCTCGGCACGTGCGAAATAGTGCATCCCAATGCGAAAAGTTCCCATCCTCGGTTTTCCCTTACTAGCAACGTCCTAACCAGCCTCAATACAGTGCATGTTCCCGAAGGAGTGACGTATGAAGAAATCTGAACTTCTCCATTGGTTGCAGGCGGAGTATCAGCAATGGCAAGGATTGCTCGAACAGATTAGTCCAACTCGCATGGATCAACCCGGCGTCAATGGTCAATGGTCCATGAAAGATCTGGTCGCTCACCTAACCGGCTGGCAGCCCAGACTTATTAGCCGCATCCAGGCTGCCCAACGCCACGAACCAGAACCACCACCACCGTGGCCGGCGCACCTCCAAACCGATGATGAAATCAATGCGTGGATCTACGAATCCAACCATGGACGCTCGGTGCACGAAGTCCTGGATGAATCGCATCACGTCTTTCAGCAGCTCCTCACTGTCATTGCAGCTCTGCCCGATAACGTCCGGATCGATCCCGAGTACCACCTTGTGTGGTTAGACGATCAACGCTTCTCCGCGAGCGAGTTTTTTGACCACTTCCATGACGACCATGAGCCAGACGTGCGCGCTTGGCTGGCGCGAGCAGAGCAACACGAGCTGCGACCTGTTGCCGTCCCCTAACCTGCGTGCTATACTTCCCGCTACAGCAATGCTTCGGAGTAGTAGGCGCGACCCGCAGAGAATGGCCGGTTGGTGTGAGGCCATAGACGTGCTGAACTCGCCGGAGGGCTATGTCAGGGAACGGGTAGCAATACCCCGTAGTTGGCATCGGGTTCGCCCGTTATAGCGCCACGAGTGAGTTATCGGCTGCGTGCCGGTAACTAACAAGGGTGGTAGCGCGGAGATGAACTTCGTCCCTTTTGCATGGGACGGGGTTTTTTTGTGTATGTACGAAGCGTATGCACCAATGTATGATCGGATCGGCCAGGCCGCGTGGAGCGTGCGTATGGCGGCCTGGACGTTGGATTGGCTCCAGGCCCACCATGCCCACATCACGCGCGTGGCAGATTTTGGCTGTGGTACCGGTGCCGCAGCCCGCGTCTTTGCAGCCGCGGGCTTGACCGTGCTCGGTGTCGATTGCTCGGCGGCGATGCTTGCACAGGCGCAACCGCATGCCGGGGTGGAGCTCATCAGTGGGGATATTCGCGAGGTCGTGCTGTCCCCTCCGGTCGATTTGGTAACGGCCTTTTATGATACGCTCAACTATCTACCGACCTATACGGATCTGGTCACCGCCTGGCAGCGTATCGCTGATGCAATGGTCGTGGGCGGCTACGTTGTCGTCGATGTGAATACCGTCACAACCTACGCCGAGGGCTGGAACGAGCGCGATGAGATCATTAGCGATACCGATGATGTCTTTGTGTTGAACCGCTTGCAGTTCGAGGCCTTACAACGCATCGGGACCGGACGGATCATGTGGTTTGTGCGTGACGGCGATACCTGGGAAGGACATGAAGAGGTGCATATCCAGCGTGCCCATACCAATGAGGAGCTACGCCAGGCCATCACCCAGGCTGGGCTCACGATTGTTGACCGGCGAACACCGGCGAACGAGCCGCCGCCTGACGATGCACCGCGTGTGATCTACGTAGCCCAGAAGCGAGGGTGAGGATACTGCCATGAGCCTGCAAGATCGATTTCGAGGTGTGATCGCCGGTTTAGCGGTGGGCGATGCGCTGGGCGGCCCCGTCGAATTTATGAGCCCGCAGGAGATCATTACCAAGCGGGGCAAGCCCGTTCGCGAGATGATCGGCGGCGGCTGGTTGAAGCTCAAACCGGGCGAGACGACCGACGACACGGCCATGGCCCGCGCACTGGCCGAAAGCGTGGTGGCGCTAGGCGACTTTGATTGTGATGATGTTGCGCGCCGCTATGTCCTCTGGCTCAAGACCGGTCCGAAAGACATCGGGAATATCACGCGACGGGCGCTTGAGGCTTGGCAGAAAGGTGTGACGCTCCCGCATGCGGCAGCAGCAGCGCACCGTCTTACAGGAGGCAAGTCTGCTGGGAACGGCTCAATCATGCGCTGTGCTCCGCTGGCCTTGCGCTATGCCTGGGACGAGCGACGGCTGATCGATAGCTCGCGCGACGATGCGCTGATCACGCACTTCGACCCCGAGGCCGGTAGCGGCAGCATGGCCGTTAACCTGTTGATTGCGCACTTACTACGCGACGAGCCACTCGGTCAAGCGCTCGCTACGGTGGCAGGGCGCCTGCGCGGCATGCCCCGCACGGCAGCGCATGTGGCCGACTTATTTGAACAGGTCGATCCGCAGGCCGATAGCCGGACCCTGCCTAATAGCGGCTATGTGCTCGATACGATCCGCATCGTTCTGTGGGCACTCAAGGGCAACTCGTCCTTCGAGGAGGCGGTGGTAGCGGCCGTTAATTGTGGCGGCGATGCCGACACGCAAGGCGCGGTCGCCGGTGCACTGGCCGGAGCACGTTGGGGTTACGCGGCAATCCCGCAGCGCTGGCTCGAACCCTTACAGGATCGGGATCGCCTTCTTACCCTAGCCGATCGATTGCTCAGCTTGGCAGAACACAAGCGCATCGTATAAAAGTCCATCTCCCCTCTCCCTCGCAATGGGAGAGGGGCCGGGGGTGAGGGTCCATAACATAAACGGAACGGAGAAAGCAGATGGCTGAACGATATCATCCACAAGAAGTTGACAAACGTTGGCGCGAGCGCTGGGCTGCCGAGGGCATCGATACCTGGCAGCCCGATGATCCGCGCCCCAAGCATTATGCCTTGACGATGTTGCCGTATCCGAGTGGCTACCTGCACCCCGGTCACGTCTGGGCGATGGGTCCCAGTGATACGCGTGCGCGCTGGATGCGCATGCAGGGCTATAACGTCTTTTTCCCGATGGGCTTCGATGCCTTTGGTTTGCCGGCTGAAAACGCGGCGATCAAGAAAGGGCTGCATCCCAAGGTCTCGACCTATCACAACATCGAGCGCATCCGTGAGCAGTTCAAGACGATCGGGATGATGATCGACTGGAACCAGGAGGTGGTGACCTGCGATCCCGAGTATTACCGCTGGAACCAGTGGTTCTTCTTGCAATTCTATAAGCACGACCTGGCATATAAGCAGTTCGCGCCGGTGGACTGGTGTCCCAAAGATAACACGACCTTGGCCCGTGAGCAGGTCAAGGGCGAAGACCGCCACTGCGAGCGTTGCGGCACGCCCGTCATTAAGAAGAACTTGGACCAGTGGCTGTTCCGCATCACCAACTATGCCGACGAGCTGTTGAACTTCGATAGCATAGATTGGCCCGAGCGCATCAAGATCATGCAGCGCAATTGGATCGGCCGGAGTGAGGGTGCCGAAGTAACCTTCACGACCGCAGCGGGCGAGCCGATCACGGTCTTCACGACGCGGCCCGATACGCTGTGGGGCGCGACGTTTATGGTGCTGGCCCCTGAGCATCCGCTGGTCGATAGCCTAACGACCCCGGCCCAAAAGGCAGCGGTCGAAGCCTATAAATTACAAGCATCGCGCCAGTCGGAGATCGAGCGCCAAGCGACCGACAAACCGAAAACTGGCGTCTGGACCGGCGGCTTCGCGGTTAACCCGGTCAACAATGCACGCATCCCGATCTGGATCGCGGATTATGTGTTAATGGGCTATGGCACTGGTGCGATCATGGCTGTGCCCGCGCATGACCAACGTGACCTGGAGTTCGCACGAACACACCAGCTGCAGGTAGTCGTCGTGGTGCAGCCGGAAGGCGAGTTACTGGATGGCGCAACTATGACGAGTGCTCATGCCGGGGAGGGCATGATGGTCAACTCGGGGCCGCTGAATGGTGTGCCGGCCGGTAAGGAAGACGGTCAAAGCGTGCGCGCGGCGATCCGCTATTTGGAAGAGAGCGGCAAAGGCAAGAGTGCCGTCACCTATCGCCTGCGTGACTGGCTGATCTCGCGCCAGCGCTATTGGGGTACGCCGATCCCGATCGTGTATTGTGCCGCCTGCGGTACCGTGCCGGTGCCCGAGGACCAATTGCCGGTGACCTTGCCCGAGGATGTTGATTTTGTGCCGACGGGCGAGTCGCCGTTGAAGCTGCACCCAACCTGGCGGCATACCACCTGTCCGCAATGTGGTGGTCCGGCCGAGCGTGATACCGATACAATGGACACCTTCGTTGATTCGTCGTGGTACCAGTATCGCTACCTGTCGCCGCACGACAACGAGCATCCCTTCGATCCGCAGCATGGCGCACATTGGCTGCCGGTCGATCAATATACTGGCGGAGCCGAGCATGCGGTCATGCACCTGTTGTATACGCGCTTCTGGACCAAGGCCATGCGTGATCTAGGGCTGGTCAACTTCGATGAGCCGATGCTGCGCCTGCGGAATCAGGGCATTATTCTGGGCAACAACAACGAAAAGATGTCCAAGTCGAAGGGCAACTTTGTTGACCCTGACCCGCTGGTCGAGCGCTACGGCGCGGATACGCTACGCTGCTTTTTGATGTTCATCGCCCCCTGGGAGCAAGGTGGTCCCTGGAACGACCGCAGTGTCGAAGGGGTATCGCGCTGGCTGAACCGGGCTTGGAGCCTGGTTATGCTGGAGCCCGAGCATGGCCATGATGGACAGGATGGTGCAACGCATCAGATGGCAGTCCGGCGTGCTACGCATCGCACGATCAAAAAAGTTGGCGATGACCTGGAGCGTTTTAGCTTCAATACGGCGGTCGCTGCCATGATGGAATACGTCAATGACTTAATGCGCTTGCGCGACACGGCGGCCTATAATACACCTGCCTGGCAGGATGCTATGCACAGCTTAGCATTAGTCCTGGCTCCGTTCGCCCCGCATCTGGCCGAGGAGCTATGGGCCAAGTTGGGTGGCAGCTTCAGTGTGCATACCCAAAGCTGGCCAAGCTATGATGAGGCGCTGCTGGTAGAAGAACAGATCGAATTGCCGGTCCAAGTCAATGGCAAGCTGCGCGACCGGATCCTGGTTGCGGCGACTGCCGACGAAGCAACCGTGCGAGC
>JACDGP010000031.1 GCA_013821605.1 Herpetosiphonaceae bacterium | reverse complement strand
ATGCTGAATATCTTCCACTGCTTTTACAATTTATGCAAACGTTGCGAATGGAGTAAGAAAAAACGAAATCAACATTCGACAGAAGCTGGACCCGGCGATGTTCTGTCAGGGCCGGGGAAGCATTTTAAGGGGATATCGCGGCGCACTGCTCGGCGTCCTCGGCAAGGAGAAGCGTATGCGAAAACTGGTGCGTGTCTTTCTGATGATAGCCGGCATCGTGATGTTATCCAGTGGCCTGGTCCATCCGGTGCAAGCGCACGGCGTAGTTGGCGATGGGACCGCTGCAAGTTGCATCGAAAGTGCGCTCGATGCGGCGTTGATCACGGGCGGCACTATCAGGTGTGCCGCCCGGCGAACGCGGTTTACTGCGGCCACAAGCGGTAGGGTGTCATCATTGGTGGAAGGAAGGATCGCCATGCAGTTAGCTCCAACATTTGTTCGCCATATTGTGATATTTAAGTATAAAGACGGAAGCTCGCCGGAGCAGATCCAACGCGCTACCGATGCCTTCCGTGCATTACAGGAGAAGATACCGGGCATAAGGGCATTCGAACATGGTATCAACAATAGTCCAGAGGGCAAGAACTTGAACTTTACGCATGTCTACACGCTCACGTTCGACGATCTGGCGGCGCGCGACGCATATCTGCCTCACCCCGACCACGCCCAATTTGGAACGTTGTTGCAGCAGCTTGGCATTGTTGAGGATGTGTTTGTCATTGATTATTTGCCAGCGAGTTGATAAGCCATGAGATAGTGCGCATTGTCTTGGGTAGGTTAGTACCTCATTGGGCGAGCGCAATGACGGCAGGTAGCGTCGCCCCTGCGGCGGCTCGCTCACGATATTCCAGACCGACGAAGCCATGGTAGCCGGCAGCATCAATCGCGTGCAAGACGTTGCGGTAGTTGATCTCGCCGGAGCCCGGCTCGTGGCGACCTGGGACATCGGCGATGTGGAAGTGACCGATCAGATCGAGGTTAGGCAGCAGATTGCTCAGCAGGTTGCCTTCGGTGATCTGCTGGTGGTAGATGTCGAAGAGCAGTTTAACGGCCGGACTGCTGACCTCGCGAATGATGTCGAAGCCTTCGGCGGAGCTCGTCAAGTAATAGCCCGGATGGTCAACGAGGATATTGAGCGGCTCAAGGACAATGGTGACTCCGGCTTCCTCGGCGAGGGGCGCGACGAGCTTGAGGCCGGCGACGATATTGTGATGCTGCTCGGGACGTGGCACACCAGGTAGGATCTCACCTCCACCGGGGTCGGAAACGGTACAGATAAGGGTTTGACAGTCTAATTGTCGGGCAGCCGCGAGCGACTCTTGCACGGCCCGACGGATTACCTCGGGTTGTGGTGCGGCGACCAGCGGCTGGCCGGTATCCAGCACGAGGGCAGCCGCCGTGAGGCCGCTGGCTTGCTGGCGGGTACGGAGCGCGGACAGATCCTTGTCGCGCCAACTCCAGAACTCGAAGGCCTCGAAGCCGGCTTGCTGGACGGCATCGAGGCGATCAAGGAACGGACGGTCAGTGAAGAGCATTTCAACGCAAACCGAGAAACGCATAGGGCCTCCTGAGCACGACTACATGAATGTCGTCTCAGTGTACACGACCGGCAGCAGGATGCAATCATGACCTTCGGGTCAGGTGGCAGTTGCGCCCGGTGCTATGCGAGCCGATGCCAGCGCAGGGCGCCGAGCGTCGATCAGCAGCAGGACGATCAGGCTGATCTCTACGACCTTATCGATCCAGCCGGTCGGATTGGTGCGAACACCGACAATTGCCAAATACATGAGCATCGTGACCGCTGCTAGGGCGATCAGGAGGCCACGCACGATCGGCTGATAGCGGGACAAGGCCGGCAGATACAGCGCGACGCCGAGCACGATATAGCTGATGCCGTTCAGCAGGAACAAGGTTGGGAGTGGAATTGGAATATATCGCATGATATTGAAGCCGCTAGGTGCGCCACCGGGCAGGCGACCGGCGGCACCACCAGGACGGGTTGTGGTAGCGCCACCTGCGGGACTTGGATTGCTTGTTGCATTTCAACCGCTCGGATGCAGACCTCGCTGACAACCTACACTATAGATGTGAAGAAGTTGTTAAGATCGTATTGCGAAAGCATATGGAAATCAGTGGCGGACCGAAACGAGCGCTCAAGCAGATCGAAACAGTGGCCACATCATTTCCCTATACCTTCTGAACAACTTCTTAACATGTACCTGCTAGCTTCGTTATATGTACGAAGTCAAGGGAGGTCATCCATGGCAGCAACATACTCGACGGCGGCCAGTTCTGTTCAACCGGACGATGTAGCTCTACGCCGACTCGCGTGGGTCGGACCGCTCACTATCATCGCTGCAGTCATTGGGACTGTCATTGTACGGACAATAGCTGCCGCGCTGCTGAATGTCGGGAACTTTCCACCGCTCGGTTGGGGACCACCTATTGCGTTTACGGTCATCGGGGCACTGGGAGCAGTGCTCGTGTTTGCGCTGATTGGGCGCTTCGCACGGCGACCAATCACGCTCTTCAAGCGCATTGCGCTGGGCGTGCTAGTGGTTTCGTTCGTGCCAGATATCTTACTGCTCGTATCGCGGGTGATGCCTGGTACGACCGTGGCCACAGTTGGGGCACTGGCTGTAATGCATGTGCTGGCTTGGACGATCATCGTGCGGATGCTCACCACCCTGGCCGTCACGGAATAAGCATAGAGCAGTTCTGAGATACTGCTGTAAGTGCAAGTTCATCCAAAACCTTGATGTCAACATTGAGGCTATGCAACGGCCGGGGTAGGACGGATCTGCCTCGGCACGTTTATTTCCTGCTCGAATGATCTCTATCTTGCATCTGTGTTGTATTTGGAATAGGATTTGCTGTGCACGAGTATGTCCAGATGGAGGATGTGGGATGGAGTGGCAGTCTAATGTGCTCGAAAGCTGGGATGAGATCCGGCCACTATTAGCAGGACTACGCCGCATAGCGGTGCTCGGCATCCGCTCCGAGCAGTTCGCCGACCGGCCTGCACATGCTGTACCGGCAGCACTTGCGGTCGCCGGTCTGGAGATTGTGCCGGTGCCGGTCTACGAGCCGGGCATCACACAAATCCTTGGTTGTAGCGTTTATCGCAGCTTGGCGGCCATTCCTGGACCGATTGATCTTGTGGATGTATTTCGCCTTGCCGTGGATATCCCTCGGCACCTAGACGATTTACTCGCGAAGCGGCCGAACGCGGTCTGGTTCCAGAGCGGTATCCGCAACGATGCGGCAGCCGAACAGCTTGCCCGCGCCGGGATCAAGGTCGTCCAGGATCGCTGCCTCATGGTCGATTACCGCCGCTTCCAACGGGGATGAGGTCGTCCAGAGCTTACTGTGATTAATAATTCAAGATTTTTCGACGTCTATATTGCAGTTGATTGGGCTGCAAGGAATGTTGCAAGCCCTGCCAAGCCGTCACCTGATGCACTTTGGGTAGCAGAACAAGACATACCTGAAGGTTTCCAAAAAGAAACGTATGGGAGAACAAGATCGGAAGATCAATGCGATCACCACTCCTGTTGATCATTTCAGGGCCACCTGGCTCCGGTAAAACGACTCTAGGGCGGCGCCTTGCCAGCGAATTATGGCTGCCCTTTGTGTATAAGGATGGGATCAAAGAGCGGCTGTTCGATACCCTAGGCTGGCGCGATCGCGCCTGGTCCCAGCAGCTTGGCATCGCAACCTACGAGCTTTTGTACTATTTCCTTGAAGTGCAGTTGGCTGCAGGCTGCTCACAGATCATCGAAAGCAACTTCGCAGCGGAGTTCGCCACCCAACGTTTCTTGCTGCTCAAAGAGCAGTACTCGTTTCGGCCCTGCCAACTCATGTGCAGGACCCAGGGCGAGGTGCTGCTTGCACGGTTTAAGCTGCGGGCTGAAGATGGCAGCCGCCATCCAGGTCATGTTGACCAGCTCACCTATGGAGAACTTGAGGCAGGGTTGTTGAAAGGACGGCTCGAACCATTGGCGATCCCCGGCGAGGTGATCGAGGTTGACACGACCGATTTTGACAGCATTGACTATGGGGGATTAATGCAACAGATACGAGCCCTGTTGTGAGCGATGTCGAGCCGCTGCCGAGCACTGACTTGCACCACTCAGCTAGCACGCTCATTTTCATATCCCGCTGCAGCTTCATACGAAACCTTCTTTTTCCGCTAGAGGGTATATAACAACCGGGACAAGACAGATCTAACCAGCTACGTTTGTTTCCTGCGCCAACGACTAGCGTGCACGTCGCGAACCACTGCTCAACCCTCCATCTTGCATCTGTGTTGTATGTTGAAGATGATATACGCGCAGTAGGAACGAGTATGCTGAGCGGAAGGAGACTAAAGTGGCGCTGATCAGCGTGCAAGGGCTCACCATGACCTATCAGGCACCGGTACGCCAGGCTGGCCTCAAAGCGGCGGTGGTCTCGCTCTTTCACCGCGAGTACCGTGCGATCAACGCCGTGCAGGGCATTTCGTTCGAGGTGGATGCGGGAGAAGTTGTCGGCTTTATCGGACCGAACGGCGCGGGGAAGACGACCACGCTCAAGATGTTGAGCGGCATCCTGCAGCCTACGAGCGGCGAGGCTCGTGTGCTTGGCTGCGTGCCCTGGAAGCGCGAGCCTGTTTTCTTGCGTCAGATCGCAATGATCAGAGGCAGCCAGCCGATCGGCGGAGCCGGAGAACTGACCGTGTTGGACGCGCTCCGCTTCCAGCAACTGCTGTACGAGGTGTCCCACAGCGAGTTTCAGCGTAACGTTGCTGAACTCACCGAGATGCTCGACTTACAGCCACTGCTTGAGCGGCAGGTGCGGGCACTTTCGTTGGGCGAGCGTATGCGCGCGGGTCTTGCGCTGGCGCTGCTGTACCGGCCGCGGGTGCTGTTTCTGGATGAGCCAACACTCGGCTTGGACGTGACGGCGGTCCGCATGCTACGCCGGTTCGTCGCTGATTACACCCGCACGACGGGAGCAACGATGCTGCTCACCAGTCACTACATGGCCGACGTGGAAACGCTGTGCAAGCGCATCATGCTTATCGACAAGGGGCAGCTGGCATATAACGGCGATCTCGCAGGCCTCGCGATCACGAACTCGCCCTACAAGGTCGTGAAGGTGGCAGTCGCCGACGAAGCACAGCCAGATTGGAGCAGTTTCGGGGAGGTCGTGGAGGCAGAGGAGGGCAAGGTAGCACTGCGTGTGCTGCGGCAGGAGGTGCCAGCGGTGATCACCCGGCTGCTGGCGGAGCTATCGATTGCGGACCTATCAGTGGAGGAGCCGCCACTGGAGAGCGTGATCGACCAGGTCTTCCGGGAAGGGGTGGTGCGATGCGCTTGATACAGTTGCTCGCAATCAATACATGGCGCGAGTTTTTGCAATGGATGGCATGGCGGGCCTTTCTGATCACGATGGTCATTAACCAAGCGGTGACGCCGCTGCTCGGTCTCGCGGTCTGGTCGGCAGCGCTGCCAGGGAGGACGGGCATCTCGACCTACTATGTGGCGCTGCTCGTCGTGCAACTGATGACGGTCTCGTATGAACACCATACCTTCGCGAATGGGATCTACTCGGGCGAGGTGAGCCACGAGTTGCTGAAGCCGCAGCCGGTGGTGATTACCACGCTCGGCACAAACCTGGCACTCCGGATCTGGCACCTGTTGGTGGGGCTGCCGATCATCATCGTTGCAGGGTTGATTGCACCATTGTCCTTCGAGCTCCGTCTCGTGCTGCTAGCGATCCCGGCGGTGGTGCTCGCGGCGGCGCTACGCTTTCTCTTCACCTATCTGCTGGCGCTGTCAGCATTCTGGATGCAGCAGGCGCATGGCGTGGTAGGCTTCGGCGAGAGCTTGATCTTCCTGCTGGGTGGCACGGCCGCCCCGGTCATGCTGTTTCCAGAGCAGCTGCGGGCGGTAGGCGAGGCACTGCCGTTCAGGGCGATGCTGGGCTTACCAGCGGAGATTGCGGCCGGCAGTCTCAATGGCGCGCAGATCGTCCAGGGATACGCATGGCAGTGTATCTGGCTGCCCGTCTTAGCGTTGGCCGCGATCATAGGATGGCGAAGAGGCGTGCGACGATACACGGCAGTGGGGGGCTAGATGGTGAAATTGCTCCGGGTGTTTGTGGCCATCTGCTCCGTTTCAGTGCGTCGTAGTCTAGCGTTCCGAGCCAACCTCATCTTCCAGATGTTGATGACAGCGACAGGACTGGGCGCGGGATTGGCGGCCTTGGGGATCGTCTATAGCCAGACTCAAACGCTGGGTGGATGGAGACTGGGAGACGTGATCGTGTTACTCGGAACATACCAGATCGTGAGCGGCGTCCTCGCAACCTTTATCGAACCGAATGTGATGTGGTTCGCCGGGCAGGTGAAGAGCGGGAAACTCGATGACATTCTGCTGAAGCCGATCTCCAGTCTGTTTCTCGCGAGCCTGGGGAGTTGTGCGCCGCTGGAATTATCACAGGTGATGCTGGGGCTGGTGGTGGTGGCTGTGGGGCTGGTCACTATGGGGACTGCGGTCACACTATGGAACTCCGTCGGGTGGCTGCTGATGCTCATGCTAGGGATAGCAGTGATGTGGGCTTCACGGGTGCTGGTGGCGAGCGTAGCATTGTGGGCTCCGGGAATCGATCTGGACGTTGTGTATGGTGCACTGTGGCAGTTCGGGCGTTATCCGGTGAGCATCTACCAGCCGCCGATCCGTTTCGTCCTGACTTACGTGCTGCCCGTCGCATTCATCTCGACGCTGCCGGCACGGGCCCTTACGCATGGAACGAGCCTGCCGCTGCTGGTATTTGGGCTGTTGGTGGGGCTGGGCGCGGTTATGATTGTACGAACCGTGTGGAATCTGGGCCTCAGACGCTACACGAGTGCTACAAGCTGAATGGTTATAGGCAAGAGGCAGGGGCACATAGCACGGATCATAGCACTGTGCATGCCCCCTAATGAGGTAGGACTTCCGTAGCCTTGTGTGCCGCTGTGGGGCCGGTATGCTTTGTAGGTCACGAGATGTACTGGTCACTAGCATTTGTAGAATGCGCCGATACAGCCACTCATGACCTCATTATCAGCCATAAGCGGAGGATTAACCTTCATGACTTTGTTGGGTTTATGTTTCACAGCCAAACGGCGAGCACTCCTACTGGTGCTGTGCAGCCTCGGACTAGTCGGTGCGTTCCACACAATCCCCACACGGCCGACTGTAGCCTATGATTGGTGCTCAAGAGGATGTCACCGGCAGTCCCATAGCCCTACCACCTCCCTTACCTCGGCAGTTGCTGTTCAGAACGGCTTCGTCGCCGGCTAACTCTTCTGGTCCGATCTTTACGCTCCGCCCCTGGTCGATATTGACCGGGGGCGTGTTGTTGCAGATAACGGTGCAAAGCTTGATGTGATCGGCGTAGTACGACATCCGGTCAATATGCATTATAATACGTATACTATACGTGTAACAGGAAGCAGTGATGCAGAAGAAGTTGACGATTACGCTCGATGAGCAAGTATATGAAGGATTGCATGCAGTAGTCGGGCGACGCAATATTAGCAAGTTCATTGAGGCACTTGTCCGTCCACATGTGGTTGGTGCAGAACTAGCAGCGGCCTACCAACAGATGGCAGCAGACGAGGCGCGTGAGAGCGAAGCGTTGGAGTGGGCCGAGGCGACGATTGGGGATGTTGCTGATGAACCGCGCTGAGGTGTGGTGGGTCAACTTCGATCCATCGGTCGGTGGCGAAATCCGGAAGCAACGTCCTGCGATCATTGTGAGTAATGATGCCTCCAACAAGTTTCTGAACCGAGTGCAAGTCGTACCGCTGACGACCAATACCGGTCGGTTGTATCCAAGTGAAGCGTTTGTCATGCTAAATGGTAGACAGGTCAAGGCGTTAGCTGACCAGCTAACTACGGTCAGTACATTACGTCTGTCGAATATGGCTGGTCGAATCTCACAGGCCGATATGCTGCAGATTGAGCACGCCATAAAGGTCCAGTTGGGATTGACTCCGTAGCACCGACCGAACGATGATGAGGATACCGAATAAAGGGAGAATGGAGGGACAGCATGCACCAGCCGCAGCCAATCCTGATGGTTGATCGCTTTGCCCCGATGCTGGATGCGTTGCTGGGGCTGCTATCTGAGCTTGCGCCAGCGGAGTGGGAGGCACCAACTGCTTGCCGACCGTGGTCGGTGAAGGAGCTTGCGTCACACCTGTTGGGCGGTGATATTGGGATCCTGTCGCGAGGGCGCGACGGATATGCTACGCCCGGTGGAGCAATCACAGATTGGCTGAGTCTGGTGGCACTGGTCAATGACTTGAATGAGCGCTGGGTGGGTGCAACCAAGCGGATCAGCCCGCAACTGATGTGTGAACTCCTCCGGTTCGCGGGTACCCACGTTTGTGATTATTTCCGTTCACTTGATCCTTATGCCCTGGGTGGTCCTGTTAGCTGGGCCGGAACTGAGCCAGCACCAGTCTGGTTTGATCTGGCACGTGAATATACAGAACGCTGGCATCACCAGCAGCAGATCCGTGATGCCGTTGGTCGACCGGGCCTGATGCAACCACACTTCTTTGCACCGGTACTCGATACGTTCGTACGCGCGCTGCCACATACCTATCGAGCCGTTGAGGCACCAGAAGGGACGTGTATTACGCTCACACTGACCGGAGATGCCGGTGGCACATGGTCGGTGCAACATGAGCAGGGCGCGTGGCACCTCTACGTCGGTGTGCCGGGCGGGCCCGATGCAGCTGTGGTCCTGCCACAAGATGTGGCATGGCGCTTGTTCACGAAAGGGATCGGTGCAGCGGAAGCGGCAGGAGCGGCGATGATGAGCGGCAATCAAGAGCTAGGAATGAAGGCCCTGGAGATGGTATCCGTGATTGCTTGATAGGGAGGAGTGAAACCGGTCGTGTCAGTGTGCTGGCACGACCGGTTTGTAGACCCGAAATGGCTTAGGCGAGAGCGGCAGTCCGTGGCTTTAGGGCGCGGCGGAGTGCGTCCATGGCGTCACGGTCGAATGCCTTGGTCACCATGGCATCAGCGGCCAGATTGAAGCCATGGAAGGCACCAGGGTAGACGTGGAGTTCGGTTGGCACGCCTTCGCGCATGAGCCGTCGCGCATATTCGAGGTCCTCTTCCAAGAAGAGATCAAGCGCGCCTACCGTCAGGTAGGTGGGGGGCAGGCCGGCGAGATGCTCGGCACGGGCCGCTGCTGCATAGGGCGATATATCAGGACCGCCCGGTGCCTGATCAAGCAAGGCTTGCCAGCCGAAGTGATTAGAGTCAGCGGTCCAGATGAACTCGCCAGCGTAGGGGTGCGGGTCGGAGGTGCTGACGGTGCGGTCGTCGAGCATGGGGTAGATCAGCAACTGGAAGGCGAGTGGCACTTCACCACGATCGCGGGTGAGCAGGCCTAGTCCTGCGGCTAAACCGCCGCCGGCGCTGGCTCCGCCGATGGCGATCCGCCCGGCGTCCACACCGAGTTCGGCAGCGTGGGCGTGTAGCCACTTCAGCGCCGCGTAGCAGTCTTCAACCGGACCGGGGAATGGCGTCTCGGGTGCGAGGCGGTAGTCGACCGAGACGGCAGCACACCCAACCGCAGTGACGATATTCTTGACTTGGATATCATCCTGTTTGGCACTTCCGATGATATAGCCACCACCATGAATCCACAGGAGTGCCGGCAACGGGCGCGGCGCACTTTTTGGTAGGTATACGAGCACGCTAACCTCGGGTGCACCCTCCGGACCCGGCACATGGCGCTCGGTCACGTCGATGTCGGGGAAGGTGGGCAACCCCGCTGCCATTTGAGCATTCATCTCGGCCATATCAGTGCGGATCTGGGGCAAGGCCTCCTGCGTGAATTCGAGGCCAGGGAATACGTCGAGCACCGCTGCGATCTCTGGGTCAACGAGATGTCGGGTCGTCATCGAAACCTCCTTATGGTAAACACCATTATAGCGAGAGCAGGCAACGAGCGATAACCGGAAGCACTCAGTGGTGATGCGCTATACTCACGGTCACGACAAAGGAGCAGTGTGCAATGGAGCAGAGACAGCCAACTGCGCTGGATGACTTTCTTTTCGATCTGCGGGGATACTTAATCTTGAAGCAGGCGGTCGAGCCGGCGTTGGTAGACGACCTCAACCAGGCAATCGACGAGGTGCCGCCACTGGAACGCGGGGAGTGGTACGGTAACGCACAGCGGCGCGACTATAACGCCGCTACCGGCTTCGAACTACATAATTGTGTCGAGGCCGGAGCACCCTTCGAGCGTTTGATCGACCATCCGGGCTGGATCGACTATGTGCGCCACTATGCGGGCGAGGAGCAGTCGTATGTCAAGGGAGTCTTTATCGATGAGTGTATCTTGTCGGTGCGACGCTCGGGCGGACATCACCCGGTCCACTCAGGCGGGTATCAAGGGGCGTTACGGGGAGCCTACCATTATAATCATGGAGTCTTTCGCTGCGGGCAAGTCAACATTATTCTGGCCCTGACCGATATTGGAGCGGGCGACGGCGGCACGATGGTGATCCCGGGCAGCCATAAGTCGAACTTCCCGCACCCCAATGCAGGGGACTATGCCAAGCTTGAGCGGATGGACGTGCTGGAAGGGGCGGTCGAACTGCACATGGCAAAAGGCGATGCGCTACTCTTCGTGGATGGCTTGATGCATGGTGGCAGCAGCCGGACGAATGCGGGCGAGCGCCGCGTCACGATCTACCGCTATGGCCCAATCTGGGGCGCTACACGCTTCGGCTACCAGTACTCGGAGGAGTTGCTCGAACGATTGACACCAGAGCGCCGCAAGATTTTACAGCCCATCGCGCCGGTGAAGACGGGGCAGGCGATTGTAGCCGAAGTCAGTTGAGAAGGGTACCTAAGTGACGTCGGAAGGTGGTGGAGCAGCAGGTCAAGCTGCTCCATAAACGACTACATGATACGTGCGTTGAACGACTGCTATAGCTAGGACTAGGGATTCAAAAAGTCAATCACGACCCGGCTGGCACCCGCCAAGGTAATGACGCGGATCTCGGTCTTGTGGTCGAGGCCGACACCATAACTGAGGACGCCTTCAAAATCGCTGCCGCTGACGACTTGCTTGAGGTTGGGCAAGTTGAAGTTAACCTGCGCGGGAGCGGTGGCTTGGCCCTGATCGTCGTGGGCTTGCGCTGGTGTCATCGTGACTTCCAGAATGGCATTGCCAGTGATGGGGACCGGCAAGCCCGATCCACCACCCAGTAGTTGCGTGACATATTGGACGTTGATGAGGGGCACGGGGCCGCTGAATTCCCACACGACCCGCTCATAGGGCGGATCACCCTCCGCATGGGCCGCTGCCCGAATGGCTACCAAGGTAGAGACGGGAGGAGCCCCTTGACCAAACTCGTTCATCCTGACCTCCATAAAGAGTTCTGCGATCCTACCGATGAGGTAGGTAGAATATGGGCTAGACGGGTCCGACTGTTTCTATAGCATACACTAGCCGGGCAAGGCTGTGAATGAGAGACGAGGAGCTTCTCTGGTAGAGGGCCGAAGATGAGAAAGGCCGTATCGTGCTGATACGGCCTATGCGGATTATGTATATGGGTGTTAATCCCACAGCCGTCCGTGTCAGACGCCGCTCACCGGCAAGTCGGCGAGCGAGACGATGCCCACAAGTTCCTGGTCCTTATTGAGCACGACCAAGCGCTTGAGTTGCTCCTGCTGCATGAGATGGGCGGCCTCCGTGACATCATCGTCCTCGAAGCAAGAGACGACGTCAGTCGTCATGATGTCCCGAACCGTCGTCGTCTGCGGGTCACGTGCATCACCAACAGAGCGAGCGATCACATCGCGGTCGGTCAGCATGCCAACTACCAAGCCGTCCTCGACGACCGGCAGCGGGCCCACATCCAGCGCCTCCATCATTTGAGCCGCGTCTTGCAGTGTGGCATCGGGCTCAATCGTCTCGACGTCACGGGTCATCACATCCCTAACCTGTTGCGTTCCTTGGCGTTCCATAGTCCACCTCCTGGTGTAAGCATGATTGCAGATGTTGGCTGATGCCGCAGGGCTGACCCCGCATACGACCGCCTCGACACCTACAGACATGCCCCTCGTAGCCGCAAGCATACTGCGTATTTATTAACGTGGTGTAGTATTTTGGATAAGCGTTGGTCAGTATGTGAAGGATGACATAGCGCCAGACTTTGGCGGGAGGATGGCTGGGCCGCTTAATCTGCGAAGCGCACTTCGTGTGCTCGTGCATCGGGCTCAACGAACTGGAGGAGGCGTTCTCCTTCTGTGGTTAGCTCCTCGCGTTGCTGTGGAGTCAGCGGCTCAAAGGGCTCAATCACGAGTGTCGCCATGCTTTTCGTTTTCTCGATCTTCCAGGCGCCGCGCACGAAGCCATCGACAAGGATAGTAGCAGCTACACGTAGACCGGGCAGAAAGACTTTGGGGCGATGGACGTCGGCGACGACGCGCGTGCGCTTGGCATGCGACAAGAGCAGGTTATCGTATTCGGGGAGGAAACGGACCGGTGCGGGGGTATCGGGTGCAGGGATCGGCAGATCAGGCAGATCGAACAGTGCTCGGCCCTGCTCGTCACGATAAGTACATAGGCCGGCTTCGGCAACAGCATCCTTGAGCTTCGGCAACCCTGACCAGGTTTGTATATCGGTGACGCTTGCCGGGCCGAAGGCTGCCAGGTAACGAACGATCAAGGACCCAAGATGTTGCTCGGTAGGCACGGGCTGGTCGAGCCAGGTTTCGGCCAGCGTCCACTGAGGATTGCCTGGATAGCTCCAGCCACTACTAACCGGTACCTGGACAAGTGGCAGATGCGTCCGCACGCCGTAGCGTAGAGCGCCGAGATCGGCAGCTGGCATCCATTCGGAGAGCATCGTGCTGATCTCAGCGAAGGTGCGCGGTTGTGCAGCGATATAGTCTCGTGCGACCGCGAGGAGATCATTGATTGTGAAGCCCATGGCACGCCCCTTGGTCACCGCCTCGAAGCCACTTGTCAAGGCGGACTGGATGGTCGCGCGCAACAACAGATAATCCTCGGCAGTCATGAGATGGAGTGTGCCGCGCATTGAGGTGGCCTTGATGATGACCCGATCCGCGATTAATTGCGCTAGGTCGTCACGGCGGAAGTCACGTAAGCGCGCCCACAAACCGATGTAGGGGGCCGAAGCTTGTTGTGCTTGTAAGCCGGCCAAGCGCTCAATGGCGGCAGGGACGGGCAGTGACGCACGCTCAAGGAGCAGTTGGCGGGCAAGTGTCGCCCGATTCAATTCACGCAGGGTTAGGACGCGACTCATCACCACAGTTTACTCCCCGTTTATCGTTATGCTACTTGACCGGTGTGAAGTCGTGCAAGCCACTACCACACTTGAACGGTCAATGTAGACCAAGCTGCCTTGGTCCTTTTAGAGCATCAAGAACCGGACGGATCATTTATAGCGTTCCCGTTGATGGCTAGCTACTGTATACCCATGCTGTTGGGTGGGATCCTCACCTCGTTCTGGCAGCGAGAGAAAAGGGGTTTTGAATGACAGTTCTAAACGAGGAACTCTTACGGGTACTCGAGCAGGGAATGCATAGTACCACTGAAGGCATTACGATCTCGGATGAGCGCCAGCCTGACAATCCTTTGATTTATGCTAACCCCGCCTTTTACGAAATGACCGGCTACTCGCCAGAGGAGACCATCGGTTACAACTGCCGCTTTCTGCAAGGTCCGGGCACAGATCGGGAGGTGGTGCGGACGATCAAAGATGCGTTGGTCGCGCACGAACGGTGCGTAGTCGAATTTATGAACTACCGCAAGGATGGCACGCCTTTTTGGAACCGACTGGCGATCGTACCAATTTACGATACGGCTGGAGTGGCAACGCATTTCGTCGGTATTCAGGCCGATCTGACTGCGATCAAAGAGGCTGACAAGGCGAAAGCACAACTGGTCGCCATGCGCGCAACAATGCAGACAGTGAATGATGCTGTGCGGAATTTTATGAACAACCTCCAGTATTTCCGGTTCCAGATCGAAGATACCCTGGCAAGTAATCTTGGCCTGAGTGCCGAGTATGAGGAGACGGTGCAGGCAACCCTGGCAACACTCACCCTGCTCAGCTCAGCACAGGAATATCACGACCACGAAGTGTTGCGTGGCATCACCGGCATCGATCTTGACGCAATTGCAACGTCACGGTGAACACGGCTGCTAGGCAAGGAAGCGGTCCAACTCCTTCCGCGTGATAGCCCAAGCTTGGGAAGCGGGGTCGACAGGTGCGAAATGATCGACACCGGGCAAGGCGCGTAGTTGTACAGCATCGCCTGCTGCCTGAGCACGGAGCACGTAAGCCTCGCTCAAGGCGAGGGGCACACGGTCGTCGGCGGAACCGTGGATGATGCATTGCGGCACCCCAAGTGGCAGCAAGGCGACGGGGTCGGCGATGCCGTAGCGATCCGTGACTGTGGTGGGGCTACCACCGAGAAGCTCGGCCACGGCACCCCGTCCTAGATTGTGCTGCCAGCCGGCATCGAGATCGATGACACCAGCCAGGCTGATGGTACTGACCAGCCGTAACGGTGTGGCGATGATGGACGCGGGCACTTCAGGAGGAAGATCGGACAGAGCGATGCGACGACGGGCGGCCAGCCAGAAGGCGAGATGGCCACCGGCGGAGTGACCAACCGGGACAACCCGGCTTAGATCGAGCGAGTAAGGTGTCACAAGCAGGCGGAGATGGTCAGTAGCCTGTGCAACATCAACGAGTGTGCCGGGCCAGCCACCACCCAGATCACCAATGCGCCGGTATTCGATGTTCCAGGATGCAATACCATGCGCTTGCAGGTCATCAGCTAGCCCGGCCATGAGATCGAGGCCGTACGGCGCACGCCAGAAACCGCCATGAATCAGGATCACGACCGGATGTGGCCCCGCTCCAGCGGGCAGACGGAGGTCGCCAAACTGGAGGGCCGCGTCCCCATAGGTGATACGCTCGGGAGGGGCCGGTTGTCGGTTGGAATCCGGAGAGTTGTTGCCAGCTATCATCGAAGCTATCCTGCCAAGGTTTGGATCCATGCGGCGTGTTCGTCATAGTGCTCATAAGTATTGCCGATGATCCAGCCGACGACTGGGTCACTGTTGGAGGGCAGGTCGTCGGGCTGATAATGGCTGTAGGGTTTGCGGAGATCAGCATCCGACAATCCAGAGATGGCGGCGACGACTTCGGCATGCGAGCGTTCTAATGCAGCCTGGACATCGGCCAAGGAGCGTTCGCGGTTGTGCTGATAAATGATATTATTCACTTCATCGCTCTCCATGCTCCGGTTTTGGGTATCATCCAATCCCATCGCTTGATCACGATTACGCCCTTCCAGTAACGCAAGCAACGATTGTTCCCAAGCAGTGATGTGGACGAGGTGATCTTTGACCGACCAACCTTGCGTATCGCGTAGCGTGGTTAACTGCGAGTCATTCAGGCTGTGGATGGTCTGCTCAAGGTGGGACCAGCCTTGATCGATACTGGCCAAAAGTTCGGTCTTGCTTTGCTGTTCGGCTTGTTGCTCGTCTGGGATAGCATTTTGAGTCATTGTCGCTCCCGCATTATAATGGTCAATCACCTGTAGCTTATATGTGCTATTATAGAGGTCGTGTCAAGATGTGTGTCCGTCAAGGTTTTGTGACGACGGCGGGATGACCCTCACCCCCCGCCCCTCTCCCAGGCGCGGGAGAGGGGAAAGAGGCATTTCACTAAAAGCGTCATGACCGCTTCGGTCACCACCATCAGATGAAACTGCCGAGGGCATTTTCAGCATAAGGTGATGGAGATGGAAGACATTACCCGACAGATGGATGAAGGAACACTCACCGGCGTCGCCCAGCAGGTGCTTCGCAGCGACACAGCCAGGCTCGAGACATGGGGTGTGCAGCGCATCGACATATGCGAACGTCAGTCCCCACTCCCGTGGGTTGTATCGCGTCAACGGAACCGCCTACGGTGGTAATGGGTGCAGATCGTGGTCCCTAGTGCTCAAAGTGCTCGCAGTGCCTTCTGACAGCATGGCAGACAACCCATCTGCTTCTTTCTATTGGAAGCGTGAGGTACTCGCCTATTAGTCAGGATTGTTGACTACTCTCCCTGGTAGGCTTGTAGCGCCACGATACTTTGGTGTGAGTGAGCGCACGGATAATCAGGTATGGCTGTAGATCGAAGACATTCAGCCGAACGACGATGGGCCATGGTCACTTACGCGTTATGGTTTCGCTGCACACCATTTCGGGACCTTCGGCGGTGCCTATCTAATGGGACGATCCATCCCAGCGGTCCCATGAGCCTCGTTCGTGCTTGGGTTGCTGACTCACCCCCGTTGCTTGACCTGATTCAGGAGGTAGGCGCATGGGAGCATCCCTTGCTACAACAGCATTTTCCTGAGACGATCATTATCGCAATACTCTCCTCTGGAGAGAACGGGAACCGTTGTTGTCGCACCTCGACCATCTGCCTCAGACAATCTGTCACCAGGATGTCTGGCGGAAGAACTTATTTGCCCGCTCACGTTCCGCTGGAGATGAGGAAACGGTCGCCATTGACTGGGAACTCGTTGGGGTGGGTGCGGCTGGTGAAGATGTTGGGAACTTGCTCGGAGTCAGCTTGCTCAACTTTGATGTTGACGTAGGCGAGGCTGCAGTGCTGGCTGAGACCATGCTGACCGACTACCTTGCAGGATTGAGCGACGTCGGTTAGGATGGTGATGCACGCACGATCGCGTCTGCCTTCAATACGGCAGCAGCATTACGCTGCGTGTTCTCCACAGCCTGTTGGCCAGTCGCCATTCTGGGTGACGAAAGCAAGCGGTATGTGGTTGAGACCGAGCAACGGTGGAACCGGCCCATCGAGGACATCGTTGAACAGTGGGCGGCAGTCACGCGGTTTCTGCTCGAACGTGCAGCAGATGCACGCTCAATGCTGCCGCCCTTGTAATGATGAAACATGAGAAGTGACCTTCCTGTCCGAAGATTGGGCATGATCGTGCAGGATAGAGGTTGAGTTTCCCATCGAAGGAGAAGAAGTCCTAAACATGAATACGACGGTAGGCGACGGTTCACCCAATGTAGTAACAATGCCCAACACGCCAGTAGGCCAGCAACTAGCGCGTTGGTTCCAAATCTTTAATAGCGGTGATCTGGCTACCATTCGCGACCTCGCAGCTACCTTGTACGCGCCGACGGCACACTACGCGGATTCGTCCCTTGCGCAATATCCAGAGGCGGAACGCACCTCGGGCAATTGGGCTGTCAAGCTGTACAGCGACAACCGGGGCCTCATTCCATATGGGATTGAGCGTGCCACTGAAGACGAACTAGTCATCCTGGTCCAGGAACGCTACAGCGTTGACACCGGCTGGGCAAAGGTCGCATGCACAGTTGATTCAGCACCACCACATCCCATCACTGCCTGGGCTATCCACCCAATGGCGTCTCCTGTCGTGTTAGGGACACCCACAGTCGACAAAAACGCTTTCATCATGGCTGAATTGGAACGGTATTTGGACCAAATCGTTGTCGCAGATCTGTTTTCTGGCGCGGTGCTAGTCGCAAGAGACGGAACGCCAATCTTCATGCAGGCATATGGCCTCGCTCATAAAGGCTATAACGTACGCAATCACGTCGACACCAAATTTAATGTTGCCTCCGTCAATAAGATGTTCACGGCGCTCGCCATCGTTCAACTCGCTGAGCGCGGTCTGTTGTCGTTCGATGATCGTTTACGTACTTTTCTGAGAGACTATCCAAATCCGGCGGCAGACATCATTACCCTGCATCAGTTATTGACCCACACCTCGGGGCTGGAACCATCGATCCTCAATCAGGAAACGTTTTGGGCACACAAGGAGCGTGTACGCACCATTGCCGACTGGATGGCGTTGCTGATGGATGCACCGCTTCTGTTCGAACCGGGTACACGCTGGTCGTACAGTAACCGCGGCTTTTTGTTGCTAGGTGCGGTGATCGAGCAAGTGACACAGCAAACGTATTTTGATTATGTTCGCGATAACATTTACCGACCTGCTGGTATGCGCAACACCAATGCCTGCGAGCTCGACGAAGATGTTGAGGACCGAGCGCTCGGCTATATGCACGAAGGGCTAGCCAGCCCATTTGAGCTGCATCCGCGACGCAACAACCTCCCATTTAGTGTAATTAAAGGCAGTCCGCATGGGAACGGTGGTGCATACTCAACAGTTACTGACTTGCTCCAGTTTGCCACTGCTCTGCAGCAGCATCGGCTGCTCAGCCCGATGTACACGCAGATTCTTCTAGGCAACAAGGTCGCGACGGGCCGCAAGGAAAATGAACACTATGGCTACGGATGCTTCACGGAACAGGTCAATGGGCATGTCATTACTGGTCATGCTGGCACCCTAGCAGGTGTGAATGCTTGGTTGGACCTGTACCGCGACCTCGGCTACACCGTGGTAGTGCTTGCAAATTACGATCTCCCAGCGGCGCAGCGAGTCGGGAAAAAGCTTCGGTACCTCCTTACCTCAGCTTGAGCTCCCGATCACTGATACTGCGTTTAAACGAGGGTAGCATGCCATGCAACATGTCTATCTCACCCGTCCGGAGGCCTCCACGTGATAGAGGCTCTAGCCGATGTATATGAATCGGCATTTCTATGGGTCTATGGCTCCCTCAGAAAAGGTGTCATAAACTTATTTGACGACCGTAATCTATACAGGTTATGCTTGCTATTATTGTAGACACAAGCTTGAGCCGAGTGAGAACGCATGACCAACCTTGCTAATTTCACTGAGCAAAACCGTCGAGCCTGGAATGAGATTGCTGCTATTCGTCACCCGATGTGGCCAGATGCAGCTTTTTTCAAGGCTGGGGGCTCGATTGTTGATCCACGGGTGGTAGTAGCTGTTGGCGACGTAACAGGGCACACGTTGTTACATCTGCAATGTGCGACCGGTGAAGAGACACTGTCATGGGCTGTGGCTGGCGCAGGCGACAGGTATCGATATCAGCGATGTGCAAATTGGACTAGCAATCCAGAAAGCTACAGCGGCCGGAATTGCAACCCATTTCATCGCTGCTGATGTGTACGTCCTGCCGCAAAACGTACAGCAAGGAACCTTCGATGACGTATATACTGGGGGCGGCGCGCTTGCTTGGCTGCCTGATATCAGACGCTGGGCACAGGTTGTTGCAGCGGCGCTTCGGCTAGGTGGTCGGCTGATTCTTTGGGAGATTCATCCGCTGGCGACGTGCCTATGGGTTAAGGACAAGCAATTGCAGCTCGTAGGTAATTATTTTGGTCGGAGCACTCCATCATACGATCATGGCTGGTCACACTTCGGTGGTGGAGAGCATGCGAGTGAAGCCAAAGTCGAGTTTTGCTGGCCCATTGGTGATGTGGTAACAGCCATTGTCCAGGCGGGATTGAGCATTGAGTTGCTGACGGAGTTTCCGGCCGATGGACGTGATCGCTATCGCTTTGGTGACGTGCTTGATGAAGTTGGGCAGTTACCTTCACATTTCCTCCTGATTGCACGAAAATAGCCTTGTGGTGAATATGTGGCTCTACGTCAATCCGGATGACCAAGAAGAAATGATCTCCAACAGCGGGTCGTAATGGCAGAGAATTGCCGACGATGCAAGTGAACATTGCTATTTTGAAGACCACGGCTCAGCTGACAAGCCCATGCTTCGAATCTGTTTCACCGAGAGTAATACTGATCCAGAATTTTTGTTCTAGGGTATAGGCATAGTGGAGGAACACGACGATGCAACCCTTACTTTCGCACATTCAGTTTAACGTCGAGCCGGCCAATCTGGCATTCTACAAAGATCTGTTGACCTTTCTTGGGTGGAGCGTCATCTACGCCGACGACGAGATGCTTGGCCTAGCCGGGAAGGGCGAAACCAGCCTTTGGTTTGTTACACAAGCGAACGCGACTCACCATGACTACGATGGATTAGGAATGAATCACCTCGGTCTCGGGGCAGCTGCACAAGGGGATGTCGATAGTGCTGCAGATTACCTTAAGCAGCAAGGGGTAGAGCTGCTCTTCGAGACACCGCGTCACCGCCCGGAGTTCTCACAGAGCGCGGAGCACACCTATTACCAGATCATGTTTGAGTCACCAGATCACATCCTGTTCGAAGTCGTTTATACGGGCCTGAAGGCCGCGTAAGCGCCCTATAGATCTTCGGTTATCATAGCGTACGAGTACTCCGTAGCTCGGGTGCAAGCAGCACGCCGTACCGTGCATATGCTAGATGGGCTGCGGAGCCAGCATCTAAGTAGGCGTTGTTACGCTATGATGAAAGGTTTTCTGTATGAACAGGCCGTTGGTAATGCTGTCGGTGGTCGTGGGTATTCTGCTGCTGGTGTTGGCAGTGGTCTATGTGGCGCTGCCGGCACAAGGCTTGCCCCATTTTTTACCCGGATATGATCCAACGTTGACCAGACACCACGTTACGCATGCCGCCGCAGCATTCTTTTTAGGGCTAGGCGCATTTGCCTACGCTTGGTTTAGCAGCGGACAGCGCCCTAGCGCAGTGTGAAGATCAGCGATAGGGCGACACCGACCACAACGCAGTAGATAGCAAATGGCCTTAAGGCCCGAGTTTCGAAATAGCGGGTGAGAAACCGCAGCGAGACAAAGGCTGCGGCTCCTGCACAGACGGTGCCGACTAGAATGGGCCCGAGCATCGTGCGATTACTTTGAAGCGCGAGCTCGGGCAACTTCAACAGGGAGGCCGCCGCTATGATCGGCGTCGCCAACAGAAACGAGAAGCGTGCCGCATCTTCATTCGATAGTCCCGCGAGCAGTCCACCCGTAATCGTGGCACCCGTGCGTGAGAAGCCAGGGACCAGAGCGATCGCCTGGAAGAGGCCAACTCTGATCGACTGAAACCAGGTCAGCCGGGCGACCCGCTCATCACTGCCGGCGGCCGTTTGGGCCTGTTTGTTGCGATGAAGCAGATCCGCAAGCCACAGCATGACGCCGTTCAATATGAGGACGCCGGCAACCAGCCGGGGTGAGGCGAATAGCGCTTTCAGCGGTTCCTCGAAGAGCACTCCCAGCAAGCCGGCCGGTACCGTGCCGACGATCAACAGCCAGGCAAGCTTCGCATCCGGATCACTTTGCCGAATCTCCCGCAACGCTATCGACCGGAAGAACGCTGTGATGATCCGTTGCCAATCTTTGAGGAAAAAGAGAAACAACACGAGCGCCGTTGCCGTGTGCGTCGCGACCAGAAAGGTCAAGAAGAACGGATCCGACTGGTTAACTTGCCAACCGAGCAACTTCGGCAGAACGACGCTGTGGCCTAGACTGGAGATCGGAAAAAGTTCGGTGATGCCTTGGAGGAGACCGAACAGGATAGCCTCAAAATATGACAACATGGGCGCGAGTATACCATGACTTAACAACCGCTTAGGGCAGGTAGCGCAACGGATCGACGGCTACACCATAGCTCCGGATCGTGAAGTGCAGATGGACGCCGGTTGAAAAGCCGCCACCTGCCTCGTCATAGGTTGTGCCCATCGCGCCGATGATGGTGCCAACACTTACCACCTGACCGACCTTGACTGGTGGTGGGCCGGCAAGATGACCATACTCGGATTCGAAACCAGCCGTGTGCTGTAGCTTGACGCAATAGCCGTAGCCCGAGCACCAGCCAGCCTCGATCACGACGCCGTCACGTGCAGCACCGATCGGTGTGCCTTGTGGGTTGGCAATGTCAACACCATTGTGAAAGTGACCGACCGCCATATCACGTAACCCAAAGCCGGAGGTGATGGTGCCGAAGGTGGGCCACATCCAGCCCTTACTACCCACAGCTCCCTGCCGAGCGAGGGTGAGTTGCGTCTGGGCCTGCGTAACCGCAAGCTGAGCCGCAGCAACAGCCGGTGAGGCAGTGGGGGTGGCAAGCTTGGCCGCGTTCTTTTGAGCATCGGCGAGCTGTTTCTGGGCGAGGGCTTTGGCCTGCGCTTGGGCGGCATTCGCAGCCGCCAAGGCAACCTGAAAGGTCGTCAACTGGGTCTGAGCCGTGGTGACCTGTGCTTGAGCAGTGGCAAGAGCAGCTGGATCCGGCGGCTGGATCGCCGCAGCAAGCAGCTGCTGGGCCTGGTCAACCCGTGTCTGGGCAATGGCAAGATCGCTACGCTCCTGGTGCGTAGCTGCATCACTAGCAGCAGTGGCCTGCGCCAGTTGTGCTTGCACCGCCTTTAGCTGATCGTTGGCGGTGGCAAAGAGCGCAGCATAGTGCTGTTTAGCACTATCGGTCGCAGCAGCAGTTCCTCCGAAGCGCTGGCTGGTTTGGGGGTCGATCCCGAGCTGGGCCTGCTGGTTTTGAAACAAGGCGGTGTTATAGGCGGTCTGTGCCGTATGTACGTCGTTGGTGACCTTTGCCAGCTGCTGCTCGGCGGATGTTTGAGCAGTTGAGTCGGTCTGCGCAACCGTCGCATAGCTCTGCTGGGCAGCCGACACGGCGGCTTGCAGGGCGCCGATATGAGCCGGAGCAGGCTTGGCTGTGAGGGTTTGCAGTTGGGCTTGAGCTTGTTGCAGGGCAGTCTGCGCAGCAGCGACATCAGCTGCCGTTACGCTCGTAACCGAGGGAAGTGCAGTTGGTACGGGCGTGGCGGTTGGTGTTGGCGTGGCACGAGCGGCCGCTGCCGTTGCAGTCTGATTACTAGCGGCGATCACACGCTGAAGATTAGCCTGCGCATCGCTTAATTGAGCCTCGGCAGCGGCAATTGCTTGCAGGCGAAACGCAGTACGTGCCCGGCTCATGCGGTATTGCGCATCACGGAGCGCCGCCTGCTGTGCCGCAAGCTGCTCGGGCGACAGTGGCTGAACAGTCGCCTCAGCAGTGCTGCCATCACTATCTGTATCTGAAGATGCGATGAGGGTCGATGATATGGGAACGGTAGCTGTTGGCGTGGCAGTGAGCGGCTGGTTCGTAGCCGTAGCACTGGCAGTGGGAGAAGCATTCGCTGCCTGGGACGTGGGACTACTATGCTTCGCTAGGTCAGCCACCAACGGACCGGCAGTCTTGGTGGCGGTGAGAGGCTGATGCGTCGGAAAGGCAGATACCAATGCCGGTGCCGATGCTACTGTGCCATGAGCAGTCTGGATACCAGGATGAGCGCTACACAGAGCGACGAGCAGGATGGTACCGCCCACAAGATACAGCAACCGCCAGCGAGGCGAATGTCGAACACCTTGTTTATCGCGATTAATCATAACTTAAATGCTAAACCCTTAGCCGTGACATATCGCACAAGCACCTGAATACAAAGCAAGTCAAGCACAATCCGCTCACGTTTATAACGTAACCCGGGTATTATACCGATAGTATGCCCTCGGTTGATAAGACGTGACTAAGAGAGTTTGGGTTGCGGGGATGGAATTATGCCCGGCTCTCAGTGACGAGGGCTGTGATATACTCGACCACAGAGCACTGCCACAACTCGCTGAACATGAGCAGATGAGGTTGCAGGAGAGCTACCTTTGCAAGGACGTATGAATACACCTGCCATGCTATTAACCGCCCGCATGCGGCTGGTCCCGGCCACTGTGGAGCTTGCCCAGGCTGAGATTGAGGACCGGGCTGCATTGGCGACGTTGCTCCAGGCATCGATCCCAGTAAGTTGGCCACCGGAGATGCTGGCAGATGCGCTGCCTTTCTTTCTCCGGCAACTAGAGGCGTCCCCGCATCACGTGGGCTGGATAACCTGGTATGGCGTACTGCGTGACAGTGGCTCTGAGCCAGATACCTTGGTGGCGAGCAGCGGTTTCATGGGGCCGCCACAGGATGGGACGGTCGAAATCGGTTATTCGGTCCTGCCAGAGTACCAGCGTCAAGGGCTGGCGACGGAGATGGTGGAGGGACTCGTGGGATGGGCATTGGCACATGCTGCTGTGCGGCGCGTTGTAGCGGAGATACACAGCGACAATACACCGTCACTGCAGTTGGTATGCAAGCTTGGCTTTGCAGAGATTGGGGCGGGTAGTGAGCCCGGCTACCTAAGGTTTGAGCTAGGCGGGGCAACGAACGGCAGAACATAGTCAGCTGTGGCCCGGTCCCAAGCACTCGTGATCAGTGTGGGCAAAGGCTCTCAGAACACACGGTGCGGATCGGTAGGTAGCCCAAGCGCGGCTATGATGCCAATCATGAGCACGCCGATCATTAACAGATCCTGGATCAGGATGCCGGTACGAGGCGTGGTGTTTGCTATGCTAAAATAGGCGATGACCGCGCCACCAAGGCCCGTTCCTAGTGCAGTGCCAAGACCGCTGACCAGCTGCATTGCCGACGAGGTTGTGCCCTCCTGTCCAGGCAGTGCTTGCTCCAAGACCACGAGGCTAATCGTTGAGAAGGCAAGGCCCATGCCCAATCCGGCGATGCCCCAAGCCACCACAGCGAGGAGCACTGGGACGTTCGTCGTGACCACCAGGGCTATCCCAGCGGCCCCGATTGCAATGAACGCCTGGCCTAGCATAACGCGACCACGACCTCCCCCACCGGCGGCAAGTCGGGCTTGAATCCACGAGCCAGTCGACCAGCAGACCGTGGCAGCGGTCAGCGCCAAGCCGGCGGCGGTACCGGTCTGGCCGCGCACGTTACGCAGGGCTAAGGGCACGAAGGCATCGGCGCCAAAGAAGCCCAGGTTGAGGAGGCCCATGGTGGCGATGGCAGCAGGGAGACCGGCTTTGGCCCGCAAGGTACCGGCAGGCAGCAAGCGATGCAGGGCAGGAATGGCCAGCACGAGGCCAACCGCAGCAAGGAGAGCGACGAGCGGTAGGGAGCGCAACTCCACTGCCACCACAATCATAGCGACCCCCAGCGGTAAGCGTACCGACGCCCGGATACGCTGCCAATCGCGAATTGCCTTGGGGTTGCCGGGTAAGTGACGCAGGGCCGGCAGGGCGAGACAAGCGGCGAGGGGTGCAAGGGGCGCCAGTAGCAAAAATACCCAGCGCCAGCCCAGATGGTCACCGATCAGGCCGGCTAAGGCGGGGCCTATCAGCCCCGGCACGACCCACGCACTCGATAAGAGGGCGAGCATACGCGCTTTGGCCGCTTCGGGGAAGCCGCGACCAATGGCGACGTAGGCGACCGATGCAATTGCGCCTGCACCGAAGCCCTGGACGCCACGTCCAATAATGACCACCAACATAGCAGGTGCGAAGCCTGAAATCAGGAGACCGAGTGCAAACAGGATGACGCCGATCACAAAGGGTCGCGCCGGACCATAGCGGTCGGCTTCACCACCGGCAAGCGTGATGCCGACGAGATTTGTGAGCATGAAGGCGCTGAAGGCCCAGCCATAGAGAGCCAAGCCCCCGAGCTCGCGCACCGTGGCGGGAAGGGTCGTGGCAATCGCAAGTGCTTCGAAGGCCGTGGCAGCTACGGTCAGAATAAGGCCAAGGGTCAGCAGGTAGTACGAACGGCTCCAAACACCCGGCTCCGGCAGCGTAGCCATTGCTTGCTCTTTGATGGACGTCTCCAATAGCTCCCGATCTCCTGCGCAATGGCACATTGGCTGACGCATCGTAGCGCAACGCCGCGCGGCCGGTATAAAGCATGTTCGTTAGCAGCACAATACCATAGAAATTGCGCTTGACACAATCGCACCGAGCCTGTATAGTTGGCGAAGTCGTACATTTTGAGTAATTAAATACCTATGCGTCACGTCGCCCACAACCTGCTTAGCCTCCTGCTTGTAGCCCTTCTTATTAACAAGGGCTGGCTTGGCATTGAGAGGTAACGGGCGAGACACATGAAACTCAAAACCCTCTCGGTGCAAACCGAGAGGGTTTCTTAGTACTTGGAGCACGATGCAGTGCTCCCCATATCGTCGGGAACAACACAACTTATGGCATAGAAGGCCACCGGTGCACTGACGCATCACGCTCCCATATTCGTTGCGTTATGTTCATTGGAGGATATATGCGTCAGCAACCGTTCTTCGTTCGCCAGTGTCTTCGTTACGTACGTTCGTTGCTCCACTGGAGCCTGTCCCCTACCAGGCCTTTCCAGCCAGCTCTGCTACCAATTCCGATTCACCAACTACGCACGCGCCGGTCCTGATAGTTTGGGCAGATCGAGCCATGCCAGCTATCATCTCGTTGTTATTTATTACGGTGCAATTAATAAGGGAGCAAGTGTATGACAGAGCTAACTGGTGCCCAGATTATGTGCGAAGCCCTGCTCAGAGAAGGGGTAGAGGTTATCTTTGGCTATCCCGGCGGCTGTATCATGCCATTTTATGATGCACTTGTCGGCTATGAGCAACTACATCATGTGCTGGTGCGCCATGAGCAGGCGGCAGGGCACGCAGCAGAAGGCTATGCACGCGTGACCGGCAAGGTGGGCGTGTGCGTGGCAACGAGTGGACCGGGCGCGACCAACCTCGTGACGGCGATTTCGGATGCGATGATGGATAGCGTGCCAATCGTGGCCATTACCGGACAGGTGACGTCCGCGTTGATCGGACGTGATGCGTTCCAAGAAACGGACGTGACGGGGATTACACAGCCAATCACCAAGCATAACTACCTCGTGACCGACGTGCGTGAACTGCCGCGCGTCTTCAAAGAAGCCTTTCACATTGCGCGGACGGGGCGTCCAGGCCCGGTACTGATCGATATTGCTAAGGATGCGCAGCAACTGCGCACGACGCCGGTCTGGCCCGAGAGCGTTAACCTGCCAGGCTATAAGCCCACGCGTGATGGGAACCGCAAACAGATTCGCGAAGCGATCAAGCTCATTGGTATGGCAAATAAGCCGTTGTTAATGATTGGCCGTGGTGTTATGCTCTCTGAGGCCTTTCCAGAGGTGCGCGAACTGGCCGAACGCACCGGTATCCCGGTCATTACAACCCTGCACGGCATTGGCGCTTTTCCTGAAGACCACCCGCTGTCATTGGGTATGTCGGGCATGCACGGCTGGGTCCATAACAACAAAGCGATCCAAGAATGTGATCTTCTGTTCAACATTGGTGGTCGGTTTGACGACCGCGTCACCGGTAAGACGTCAACCTTCGCTCCCCACGCCAAGATTATTCATGTCGATATTGACCCATCCGAGATCGGTAAAAACATCCGCGTGGATGTGCCGATCGTTGGTGATGCCAAGCGGATTCTCACGATCTTGCTCGAAGAGCTACCGGCGCGTGACAGCGGTGATTGGCTCCTGCATATTCGCGAGATGCAAGCGGTGCATGCCGCCAAGCAGCAATACACCCGACCCGAGACACCGCAGTTCATGCCCCATGACGTCTTTGCAGTCATGACCAAGATGATCAACGAGCGCGGCAATTACCATATCTGCACAGATGTGGGCCAACACCAGATGTGGGCCGCGCAGCTGATCGACTGGCTTGAGCCGCACACCCACATTACCAGCGGTGGCGCGGGCACGATGGGCTTTGCCCTGCCGGCAGCGGTCGGTGCACAGTTCGGTGATCCCGGCTCCACAGTATGGGCGGTGGCAGGCGATGGCGGCTTCCAGATGAATATTCAGGAGCTGGCCACGATCATGCAGGAAGGGTTGCCGATCAAAATCGCGATTATTAATAACGGCTACCTCGGCATGGTGCGACAGTGGCAGCAGCTGTTCCATGATAAGCGCTACTCCGCCACGCCCATGTGGTCGCCCGACTTCGTCAAGGTCGCCGACGCGTATGGGATGCCCGGCATGAGCATTTCCCGCGCGGAAGACGTCGCAGATGCGATTGCGACGGCCTACGCCACCTCAGGCCCGATGCTATTGGAGTTCCGCGTTGAGCAAGAAGCGAATGTGTTTCCGATGGTCGCACCTGGTGCTTCGATCAGCGACATGATTATGAGCGATCCGCAACCAGTACTGGCATAGCGAAGGACAGACATGAAGCATACAGTGGTTGCATTAATGCAAGACCATCCCGGCGTTTTGAACCGCGTGGCAAGTATGTTCCGGCGCCGTGGCTATAACATCGATAGTCTGGCCGTTGGCGGCTCGGAGACGCCCGGCATCTCGCGTATGACCTTGGTGGTTGATGGCGAGGACACGATTGTCGAGCAGGTCACGAAGCAACTTTATCGCTTGATCGAGGTCCTGAAGGTCAGTGACGTCAGCGATGACCCACATATCGCACGCGAACTGGTGCTGGCAAAAATCTATGCGCCCGCCAGTAAACGCCAGGAGGTCAGTAGCCTGGCCGAAGCGTTCGGCGGCAAGATCGCAGACGTTGGGCAAGATTCGCTGATGGTCGAGCTGACGACCTCACCCGATCAGATCGACAATTTTATAGAACTTGTGCGACCTTTCGGTATTCGCGAAATGGTGCGCACCGGACGGATCGCGATGGTCCGCGGCACGCCCACGCATGCGGGCGATGCGTATGTCAAAGTCGCATAGACCAGGGATGAGGGACGAGGACTGAGGAGCGGCGGAGAAGTACAGTACATATTGAGGAGTTTATTGCTCATGGCAGAGATTTTTTACGACAAGCAGGCCGATCTTGCACGGCTTGCCAACCGCCACATCGCGATCATCGGCTTTGGGAGTCAGGGTCATGCCCATGCACAGAATTTGCGCGATAGCGGCCTGCATGTCGTGGTCGGTTTACATTCGGGCTCGAAGTCCTTTGCTAAGGTCAAGGCAGCCGAACTCGAGGCGATGAGTGTCGCGGATGCGGCTAAGCAGTCGGATATGATCATGCTCCTAGTGCCCGACACCATGCAGGCGGAGGTTTATAACGAACAAATTGCCCCACATCTGGAGCAGGGCAAAACACTGATGTTCGCGCATGGCTTCAACATCCGGTATGGCCAAATTAATCCCGGCCCCGGCGTTGACGTCAGCATGGTCGCCCCTAAGGCACCAGGTCACCGCGTGCGCGAGGTATTTACGCAGGGTGGCGGCGTACCCGCGCTGGTAGCAGTCCACCAAGACGCGTCGGGCGGTGCGCTCCAAGATGCACTGGCGTATGCGAAGGGAATAGGATCAACGCGAGCCGGCGTATTACAAACGACCTTTACCGAAGAAACTGAAACCGATCTTTTCGGCGAACAGGCCGTGTTGTGTGGGGGTGTATCAGCGCTGGTGAAGGCTGGCTTTGAAACACTGGTTGATGCTGGCTACCAGCCCGAGGTTGCGTACTTCGAGTGCATGCACGAGCTCAAGCTAATCGTTGATTTGTTCTATCAGGGTGGTTTGAACTACATGCGCTATTCGGTCAGCGACACAGCTGAATTCGGTGACTACCATGCCGGGCCGCGCATCATCACGGAGCAAACCAAGGCGGCGATGCGCAGCCTGCTGGCCGATATTCAAAGTGGTGCTTTTGCCGAAGAATGGATCGATGAAAACCATAATGGTCGGCCTCATTTCAACCAGATGCGTGCGGCGGACACCGACCACCGCATTGAGCAGGTCGGGCGTGACTTGCGGCGCATGATGCCGTTCGTTAATCCGAAGGAAGTATTGCCGGGTAGCGGCGGAGCTTAAACGAGCGATGAGGACTGAGGGATGAGGACGGAAGGAAGGTAATATGGATCATGTAAAGATTTTTGATACCACGTTGCGGGATGGCGAACAGTCACCGGGTTGTACGATGACCCGCGATGAAAAGCTGGCAGTCGCACGGCAGCTGGTCCGGCTGAAGGTTGATATTATCGAGGCCGGCTTTCCGGCAGCCTCGGATGGTGATTGGGAAGCGGTCAACATGATCGCGCGCGAACTGGGAACTGACGATGGGCCAGTCATCTGCGGCCTAGCACGTGCCGTGAAAGATGATATCGACGCCTGCTGGACGGCGGTGCAGGCAGCGAAGAAGCCACGCATCCATGTCTTTTTATCGACCTCTGATATTCATATCACCTACCAACTGCGCTCGACACGTCCTGAGGTGCTGACCCTGGCGCGCACGATGGTGCGTTATGCTCGTTCACTATGCGCGGATGTCGAATTTTCACCGATGGATGCTGGGCGGACCGATCCGGCATTCTTACATGAGGTCGTGGCGGCAGCGATCCAGGAAGGGGCCACCACGCTCAACATTCCGGATACCGTGGGCTATCTCACGCCCGAGGAATATGGTCAGATGATCGCCGGGCTGCGCCGCGAGGTACCGGGTGCCGACACGATCATCCTGTCGACTCACTGTCATGATGATCTGGGAATGGCGGTAGCCAATTCGCTGGCAGGAGTCCGAGCGGGGGCCCGCCAAGTTGAATGTACGATTAATGGCATCGGCGAGCGGGCGGGCAATGCCTCGTTGGAAGAGATCGTCATGGCGCTGCACACGCGGCGTGATCTGTTTGATGTGCAATCGCAGGTCGAAACGACCCAACTGGCACCCGCATCACGCTTGCTCAGCACAACGATCGGGATGGCCGTGCCGCCCAACAAAGCGGTCGTCGGCGATAATGCGTTCGCGCATGAGTCGGGCATCCACCAGGACGGAATGCTCAAAAACCGCGAAACTTACGAGATTATGCGACCCCAAACCGTTGGTCTGGATGGCTCGTTGATCGTGCTCGGCAAGCACTCCGGGCGGCATGCTTTCCGCTCGCGGCTAGAGGCGCTCGGCTACCATATCGCTGACACCGAGGTTAGCCAGCTGTTTGAGCGCTTTAAAGAACTGGCTGACAAAAAGAAGTTGCTTGACGAGCGGGACATCGAAGCATTGGTGCATGATGCCGCCGAACGGCCCGTGCAAATCTACCACCTTGAGCACGTCCAGGTTTCGTGCGGTACCGGTGCGATTCCGACAGCGACGGTACGCCTGCGGGGACCTGATGGAACGGCACGTACCGACTCGGGACAAGGTACAGGACCAATTGATGCTGTGTATCAGGCCATTAATCGGGTGGTCGGACGGCCTAACGAGTTGATCGAATTTGCGGTCAATGCGATTACTGAGGGTGTAGACGCCGTGGGTGAGGTCACCGTGCGGATCCAGGAAGAGGCACGCAAAACTGCGCCGGGCAAACAGCCGAACAGCGCTGGCAAGCATAGCCGGCCGCAGGTCTATAGCGGGTATGGCGTCAACCTAGACATTATCGTGGCCGCCGCCGAGGCGTATACCGCGGCTTTGAACAAAATGCTGGGGGCGCAGGAAGATCGCGAACGGGCACATCGCAACGCGACCGCCGTAGCATACGAGCGTGACGTGGCCTTGTATTCAGTTGACCTCTTCGGCAACTCGTCGTTAGGACGAACCACGACGGGTGCCGAAGGATGAAGGCTGAAGGAGAGCCGATGACGATTCAGATCTACGACACGACGCTGCGCGACGGCACGCAGCGCGAAGGCATGTCGCTGTCGGTTGAAGATAAGCTCAAGATCGCACGTGAGCTTGACCGCTTTGGGATCCCGTTTATCGAAGGCGGCTGGCCCGGCTCTAATCCTAAAGATGCCGAATTCTTTCAACGGGCCAAGAGCGAGCCGTGGCAGCAGGCCGCCATCTGCGCGTTCGGCTCGACGCGACGACCGGGCAGCGAGGCAGCCAACGATGCCAATCTCAAGGCGCTGATCGCAGCCGAAACGCTGGTCTGCACGCTGGTCGGCAAGTCGTGGACCTTGCATGTCACCGACGTGCTGGAAACGACATTGACGGAAAACCTGGCAATGATCGCGGATAGCATCACGTACCTGCGGGCACAGGGCCGGCGGGTCTTTTATGATGCCGAGCACTTCTTTGATGGGTATCGGGCCGACCCAGCGTATGCACTGGCTACGCTGCATGCTGCCGCCGAAGCCGGCGCAGAATGTATTATCCTGTGCGACACGAATGGGGGAGCGCTACCCGGCTTCATTGGGGAGGTCGTGCGCGTGGTGCATAGCGAACTGCTCGATGACGCAACACAGCCCCTAGCGCTCAAGCTGGGTATTCATACCCACAACGATGGTGAGTTAGCTGTGGCCAATTCGCTGGCGGGGATCGAGGCCGGCGCCACACAGGTGCAAGGAACGATTAACGGCTATGGCGAGCGCTGTGGTAACGCCAATCTCGTACCGATCATCGCAAATCTGCAACTCAAGCTGGGCTACGATGTGCTGCCGCCCGAAAAGTTACGTAGTCTGACCGAGCTTGCGCGCTTTGTTGCGGCCATCGCGAATCTCGCACCCGACGATCACGCGGCCTATGTCGGCCATTCGGCCTTTGCGCACAAGGGCGGCATTCATGTGGCCGCGATTGCCAAGGTCGAATCGAGCTACCAGCATGTCGATCCCACTATCGTTGGCAACGTGCGGCGCGTGGTCGTCTCGGAGTTATCAGGCCGGGTCAACATGCGACTACGGGCTGCGGAACTGGGCGTTGGCGTGGAGGTTGGGGAGCAGGCGCTGCTCCAGAAGGTTAAACAGATGGAGAGCCGCGGCTTCCAGTATGAGGCGGCTGAGGGCTCGTTCGAACTTTTGATTCGACGGGCCGCGCCCGACTATGCTCCACCCTTCACAATGCTGGATGCGATGGTCGTCGTCGAGCAGCGGGACGGACGACCGATGCTGAGTGAAGCGACTGTTAAACTGCGCGTTAACGGCGAGGTCGTGCATACCGCCGCCGAAGGCAACGGTCCGGTCAACGCGCTAGATCGTGCGATGCGGAAAGCCTTGTTGCCCGCATTCCCGCAGTTGGCGAGCGTTCACCTGGTAGACTATAAGGTACGCATTCTCGACGAGCAGGCGGCGACCGAAGCGACGACGCGGGTGCTGCTCGAAGCAGCGCAAGGTGATGTACGCTGGTCGACGATCGGGTGCGCGACCAACATTATCGAGGCCTCCTGGCAAGCATTGGTCGATAGCCTGGAACTGCCATTATTACGGGCGCAGGAGCGCACCACTCTTCAATCAGACGAACTGCGACAGCCGGTCGTGGTTGGTTAGGAGCCAAGCATATGCCGATTACACCTACCGAATCAATCTGGTTCAACGGCGAGTTAGTGCCCTGGGAACGCGCGACCGTGCACGTGATGGCGCATGCACTGCATTATGGGTCGAGCGTCTTCGAAGGCATCCGCTGTTACAGCACCCCCAAGGGGCCGGCGATCTTCCGGCTCAACGCCCATATCGAGCGGCTTTTTGACTCGGCGCGCATCTACCGCATGGATGTACCGTTCACAGCTGAACAAATCAAGCAGGCCTGCGGACAGGTCGTCCTGGACAACCATCTTGAGAGCGCATATCTGCGCCCGTTGATCTATCGTGGCCTTGACGAACTGGGTGTTATGCCCGGTAAGCGCCCTTGCGAAGTCATGGTCGCGGCGCAACAATGGGGTGCCTACCTGGGGGCGGATGCGCTGGAGCGCGGGATCGACGTGTGTGTCTCGTCATGGAACCGTCCGGCACCCAACACACTGCCGGCGATGGCAAAGGCCGGCGGTAACTATCTATCCTCACAACTCATCGTGATGGAAGCACAGCGCAACGGCTATGTTGAGGGCATCGCGCTCGATACCAACGGCCAGTTGAGCGAAGGCTCGGGCGAGAACCTGTTTTTGGTCCGCAACGGCAAGGTCTTTACGCCGCCGCTCACGGCGGCGGTACTGCCCGGCATTACCCGCGACACCGTCCTGACGCTGCTGCGAGAGCACGGCTATGAGGTGCATGAGGAACCACTGCCACGCGAGGCACTGTATGTGGCGGATGAGTTGTTTTTCACCGGCACAGCCGCCGAAGTGTCAACGATCCGCTCGGTTGACGGCATCGTCGTCAAAAGCGGTGGACGTGGGCCGATCACGGCCGCAATGCAAAAAGTGTTCTTCGGCCTGTTCAACGGCGAGACCGCCGATACGTGGGGCTGGCTCCATTATCTCCAGCCAAGAGCATAACAAGGATCACTGATGTCAACGCCGCAAACCCTGTTTGAAAAAATTTGGAATAGCCATCTGGTACAACCACAAACGGACGCCACGCCGGCCGTGTTGTATATCGACCTGCATCTGGTTCACGAGGTTACCTCACCACAGGCTTTTACGGAATTGCGCGAGCGGGGCCTCGCGGTGCGGCACCCTGATCGCACCCTAGCGACGATGGATCACTCGACCCCAACCACACCGCGCGGCTCGGACGGCATTATCCCGGTCACCGATCCGCAAGCGCGGGCACAACTGACGCAGCTTGAGACCAATTGTGCTGACTTTGGCATTCCGCTGTACCGGCTAGGCAGCGAGAACCAGGGCATCGTGCACGTGATCGGGCCGGAGCAGGGTTTGACCCAGCCCGGTATGACGATTGTGTGCGGCGACTCGCACACGAGTACGCACGGGGCGTTCGGGGCGCTGGCCTTTGGCATCGGGACCAGCGAGGTTGGGCATGTGCTGGCGACACAGTGTTTGCTCCAATCACAGCCCAAGAGTTGCGAGGTGCGGATTGACGGCACGCTCCATCCCGGCGTCACGGCCAAGGATATTATTCTGGCAGTGATTGCACAGATCGGGATCGGTGGCGGCACCGGCTATGTTTTCGAGTATACCGGTAGCGCCATCCGCAGCCTGAGTATGGAAGAACGGATGACGATCTGCAACATGAGCATCGAGGCCGGAGCACGCGCCGGGCTGATTGCACCCGACGAAACGACCTTTGCTTATCTCAAGGGCCGCCCGCATGCACCACAGGGCGCGGACTGGGAGACCGCCGTCGCCTATTGGCGCACGCTGCCATCGGATGCTGGCGCGACCTATGATCACACCATTGTGTTGGACGCCGAGCAACTCACGCCAATGATTACCTATGGCACCAATCCGGGGATGGGCATGCCGGTTACGGGCCATGTGCCGGATCCGGCGCAGGCAACCGACCCGAGCCAGCGCATGGCATTAGACAAGGCGCTGCACTATATGGGCTTGGAGCCGGGCCAGCAACTGCTCGGCAAGCCGGTCGATGTAGTCTTCCTGGGCTCATGCACCAATTCGCGCATCTCGGATTTACGTCTAGCAGCCGAGATGCTGAAAGGCCTGCGCGTAGCCCCCAGCGTACGAATGCTGGTCGTGCCCGGTTCGCAACAAGTGAAGCGCCAGGCCGAAGCTGAGGGACTGGACGACATCTTCCGAGCGGCGGGCGCGGAATGGCGTGAAGCCGGCTGCAGCATGTGTATAGCAATGAACGGCGATGAATTACTTCCTGGACAATATGCCGTAAGCACCTCGAATCGCAACTTTGAAGGGCGACAAGGAAAGGGTGGACGTACATTCTTGGCCAGCCCTTTGACGGCGACTGCCACCGCTATTACCGGTGTGGTCACAGATGTCCGCGAACTGCTAGTACAGGCGATATAGCAGTAACTGCTCCTTGATCCTATCAGATGCACTGTCGTTGACTAGGACCTTGAGTTCAAATCCGCGATGGAAGCGTTACGAAGACTTTATAATACAAAGGTGATAGAGCGGTAGGCGCGTAGCTTGACGGATGACCCGAGACGCCGCGCCTACCATGACAAGTGGCAATGTGCTTGAACGTTAATGGGCTAACCTTACCGACAGAGTTTACTGCTGCCGTTGAGCGGCGCATTTTTCCGTACCGAATTGGTCTACTTGAACAACGAGGCGGCGTTGACGCCTATGGTCATACAGTCTACCTGGATTTGGGTGACGTTTGGCAAAATCAAGATAATCTGGACGCTGCCGTCCAAGATCTGCCGATAGGGTTTGAGCCCAACGTCGGGTATGGTCATCGCCTTGCAACGAACGACATCCCTGGGTCCATTCCTGATATTACCGATTTCTCGCGTGTTGTTTGCTTCGCTACGTCGAGTAGTGGAGCACCATACTGCTTTGATTTTCGTGATAACGTTGACCATCCGAGCATTATTCATTGGGACGATGGTACAGTATACTGGCGACGTATTGCCCCTGATTTCGACAGCTTTCTGGCTATATTTGGCCTAGCAGTATGAAACATCCTTACGGTATTTTTCAGGATTAGCTGCATCAGATTAACTGAGGAGAAGCAATGGAACCAATCACGACCTTTTCTGCGAAATGCGTTGCTTTGCCAAACGAAAATATTGATACCGACCAGATCATCCCGGCCCGCTTCCTGAAGGCTACCGATAAGGCCGGGATGGGCGACCATCTGTTTGCCGACTGGCGTTATGATGCCGACGGCCAGCCCAATCCCGATTTTGTGCTCAACCGGCCCGAAGTGCAGGGCGCACAAGTGCTGATCGGCGGCAATAATTTTGGCTGTGGATCGTCGCGCGAACATGCGCCCTGGGCACTGCAGGGCTATGGCTTCCGGGCCGTGATCTCGACCTACTTCGCGAATATTTTTAACAACAACGCTCTGAAGGTCGGGCTGCTGCCGATCGTGGTCGACACCGAAACCTACTATGAACTTGTCAGTATGGTTGAGGAAGATCCGACCACTGCCGTGACGGTTGACCTTACGCAGCAAACTTTAACGCTACCAGACGGGCGCAAGATCGCCTTTCCGATCGAGCCCTTTGCCAAGCATTGTCTGGTCAATGGCGTCGATCAGCTAGGATTTCTGATGGGCGAAGAACCGGCAATCAACAGCTACGAAAGCCAACATATGCCGCGGATACGGACGACCGACTAAGCACAACGAGGTACTGTGAGCGAATCAAGTTACCAGATCACGCTACTGCCGGGTGACGGCATCGGGCCGGAAGTCGTGGCCGAAGGCGTCAAGGTGCTCAAGGCCGTGGGACAGCGCTTCGGCCTCAGCTTCGAATTGCGCGAGGCGCTGCTCGGTGGCATTGCCATCGACACTACCGGCACGGCCCTGCCGGACGAGACTGTGCGGCTGTGTCAGGAGGCCGATGCGGTCCTGCTTGGCGCGGTCGGTGGCCCTAAGTGGGACGATCCGCAGGCCAAGGTCCGGCCCGAGCAGGGACTACTCGGGATCCGCAAGGCGCTGGGCCTGTACGCCAACTTGCGACCAGTTACGATTCATCCAAAGCTGCTTGGCGCGTCACCACTGAAAGCCGAGCGGCTGCAGGGCGTCGATCTTCTAGTTGTGCGCGAGTTAACCGGCGGCATTTATTTCGGTGAGAAAGGGCGCACAGGCACGGGAGCAGACGAGAGCGCCTTCGACGTTTGCACCTATAGCGTCGCGGAGATCGAGCGCGTGGTGCGGGCTGCAGGCGAGTGGGCCCGTGGGCGCAGGCGCAAGCTGACATCGGTCGATAAAGCCAATGTGCTGGAAACGTCACGACTATGGCGGTCGACAACCGCCCAGGTCATTCGCGACGAGTTCCCCGATATCACGCTCGAAACGATGCTAGTCGATGCGTGTGCGATGCACCTGCTGCGTCGCCCGGCTGACTTCGACGTCATCGTAACCGAGAATATGTTCGGCGATATTCTTACCGACGAAGCTTCCATGCTGGCTGGCTCAATGGGTCTCCTGCCATCGGCCTCGCTCGGCGCTTCAACTCCCGGTCGAAGCACACGGATGGGACTGTACGAGCCGATTCACGGCTCGGCTCCCGATATTGCCGGACGTGGTCTAGCTAATCCGCTTGCCACGATCTTGAGTGTCGCGTTGTTGCTGCGCTACTCGCTTGGATTAGACGAGGCAGCGCAAGTAGTCGAGCGCGCCGTCGAGCAGGTCATTGAGGCCGGAACGGTGACCGCCGATATCGCAGATCCGGGCGAGCAGGTGTGCAGTACAATCGAGGTGGGTGATGCAGTGACCGAAGCAATCGTCAGCTAGCATCCGTAAGATCATTAATGCCTTTGATCACTACATCGTGACAGTCGTTATGAGACACTGAGCAAAGGCATCACGTTGCCGCATTTGTAACACTGACCAATGTAGCCCTCACGTAGTCTACTGAGCGCCGTAACTCGTCCAGCCCGTTCATCCCATCCTCCATCGAAATCCAACCCGTGAAGCCTACGGCCTGAAGCGTGCGAAAGATCGTCGGGTAATCGTTCAGCCCGGTACCGATTTCGCCGTGGTATAACACACTGGCATAGCCTACTGCATTCTCGTGCTGTCGTAGATCAGCAAGCGTCGAGCCGGGCTTGAGCCCGCGATCACTGGCGTGCATACTTACGACCCGCTCTTTGACGACATCGAGCACCACCAGCGGATCTTCGCCGGCCAGTAGCGCGTTGGACGGGTCGTAGTTCACGCCGAACCAAGGCGAGTCAATCGCTTCCACGATGCGGCGGAAGACCGGCAGCTGTTGCGCGAATTCCGGGTAGGTCCAGTAGCTGTCTTTATAGTGGTTTTCAATGGCCAAGATCACCCGCCGCTCGGCAGCATACGGCAGCAGCTCCTCAATACACTCCACCACCATCGCAACACCGTCATCCTCCGTGATCTCGGGACGGCGCTGACCGGATAAGATCCGGCAGGTGCGTGGCTCCGGCGTATCAAAAAAGGCGACCAGATCGATATACTGCTTGTACCGTTCAATCTCAGCGCGCCGCTCCGCCGCCATAGCCTTGGTGAAGTCGGGCGAGGCACACAACATCGGCATCGCCAAACCGTGTTGCTCCAGTGCGCCACGCACCGTCTGCAAGTAAGAAGGCTCAAACGAGGTGAAGAAGCCCGGATACAGTTCCAAGCCCTCCACACCCAAGGTGGCCCCCATCTCGATCCATTCAAAAAGTGACAGCGTGTGTGTAACGCACAGCTCGTCCATATAGCACTTGGGAAAGGCTGCGATGCGTGAGGCTCCGGATTGTCGCATAATTTATCTGCTCCTGGCCGAACTTCTATGCCGGGAAAAGCTGCTCGCCGCCGTCCACACGCAGCACTTGGCCGTTCACAAAGCGCGCCGCTGGCGAACATAGCATTGCAACAGCGTCGGCCAACTCATCGGGGAGTGCATAGCGCATCAGCGGGACGTTGGGATCACGCATCGCCGGATCGGTGGTGCGCGTCGCCAGAAAGCGTGCCGTCATCGTGGGACCAGGGCTAACAGCATTCACGCGCACGCCATACTGCCTTAGTTCGCGCGCCAAACAACGCGTCCACTGCACGATCGCCGCCTTGGCCACCGCATACACGACCCCATCGGCCACGCCAACATGGGCGGCAGTCGAACCAAAGTTCACCACCACGCCGCCTCGTCGTTCGACCATACCTGGACAAACGGCGCGACAAACGACCATCGTGCCGATCAAATTGCGGTCGAGCAAGGCACGCACATCCTCAAGCGGAATGCCCAAGGCATTATTGGGCTGAGGCTTCCCACCACGCGCGGCGATGTCACCACCGGCACAATTCACCAAAATGGAAATGGGACCAAGTGCTGCTTCGGCCTGCTTAACGAATGCTCCCACAGCCGCTTCATCCGCGATGTCGCCCGTCACGCCGACTACCTTGCCGCCCTGCCGTGCGAGGTCGGCCACAACCGCGTCAAGATGCTCGGCCTCGCCAAACTCTGCCGCAGCCTCGGCAGAAATATCATGAACGGCTACATCTGCACCAAGCTCTGCGAGCCGTCCAGCGACGGCACGGCCAAGGCCACGACCCGAGCCGGTGACCAGCGCTACCTGGCCGGCAAGCGTTTGTTGCTGCATACGATCCTCTTTGAAACGGCGATCAACGCGCCACAACGAATGCGTGCCATCTTACCATGCTGTGCATAGCTCGAAAACTGAACCTTCCCGTCACCCTTCGCGTCTTATTGGAGTAGTCACAACTGCTCGCGCATCGGAACCAGGATCAACATGGAACTATCCGAGGACGAACTGATGGAGCAGATCCAGAAGCGGGATACCGCTGCGTTTGAGGTCCTCTACGACCGCTACCGTGAGCCGATTCGCCGCCATCTGTTGCTGATCGTCCGTGACAATGATGCTGCCAGCGACCTGCTCCAGGAGGTGTTCGTACGAGTTTGGACTCGTGCCGACCAGTGGGATAGGCGGGGCCGGTTCAAAGGCTGGCTTTTCCGTATCGCGACGAACTGCGCCATTAGCCAGCTCCGCTCACTCCGAGCACGTAAGGAGCAGTCGCTCGAACAACACAGTTCTACCATTGGCTATGCAGACACCGCAGTTCCCACCTGGATGATCGAGGCTGCGGCCCTCCAACCGGAGGTTATTGCTGCAGTCGCAGAAGAGCGCTCGCGCTACCGTCACCTCGTGGAGCGCCTACCGCTGGGGCAACGGACAGTCTTTCGGATGGCGTACGAAGCGGAGATGGACATCCGAGAGATCGCCGAAACGTTAGGTATTCCGACCGGCACCGTGAAGTCGCGCTTGTTCTACGCGCGCAAGTGGCTGGCACACGCATACGAGCGCCAGAACTGGGAAAAGGAGTCGTAGCTTATGATCACAAGTACACCCTGGCACACCGCATCGTTCGACCGGTTCCTACACGAAGGCTTACCACACCTTCTAGCCACCCAACTGCCGCTAACCGGCTACCGGGTCACGACCATCAGTCCGGCCACCTGCTCCCTGCACGTGGTCGTCGCTAGCGCAGACGGCGAGCTAACCACAACCTATGACGACATCCCTTATCCCGACCCAGATGGCGTCTTCATCGTTGAGCACCAGCAACGTGTGGTCCTACCGCTTGCTACACATCAAGATCTGGTTACAGCCGAGATCCATTGTGTCGGCGAACAACTGCTGGAGTATCTGACGGCACGTCTTGGCCCTGCCCCCGCACAGTTCCCCTGGGATGCAGCGTTGCTTCGTCTTTGGCTCCCCCTGGACGAATGGCTTCGTGCATTTTTCCTCACGCACCCCTCTGTCGAGCAGCTCCATACGACCAACTGGCTGGCGACCCAAACCCATCTACGACGACTGCGCATGATCGCCGGCGACCAAGTGATCGAACCATCGTACTTCGGGCGTATCTGCCCGATCGACACACCCGAAGGTTCCGAAGCCGGACGGCTGCTCTCACTCGCAATGGGCGCGACGATTCGTGATGGACGACTCCTGATCGTTGATGAACGGCCTGAGCAGATCCTTGGTCTAGCCGCGTCCACAATTCCTTTCCTTGAACATAGCACCGTAGCACGGCTGCTGATGGGTGCCAACCTACTGCGCGACTGGCTCCCGCCGCCGGACCCAGAGCCCGCGCTGGTACGAACGGGCAACGAGCCCGATACAATGGACTTCTGGTGTGGGCGCAACCTGCTCACTGCCTTCACCTCCTGGGGTGCAGATACCTTTGAAGACGCCATCGTGCTGAGCGAGAGTTGCGCTTGCCGCCTCGCATATCCCTACCCCGTAGAGCCGGGCGACAAACTAAGCAACCGGCACGGGGCGAAAGGCGTCGTCAGCCGGATTGTGCCGGATGCGGAGATGCCATACCTGCCGGATGGTACCCCAGTGGAACTGATTTATCCTCAGACTGGCCTCATCTCACGACTCAACTTTGGACAGGTGCGCGAAGCATTAATGGGCCGCATCACCCACGCCGAACACAGCCCGGCGATCATACCGCCCTTCCATGCTCCGAGCGCTGAGGAGTTGCATGCGCGTTGCCTGCGTGCCGGCCTTCGTCAAGACGGTATGGAAACGCTCACCCTCGGGGTGGATGGCCCAGCATTGGCACGACCAAGTACGGTCGGTTGGGTCTACTGGGGACGGACCACCCATACCGCCCGTGCGGCGCTCCGCGTAACCACTATTGGGGGTGCGGGCCAACACCAAGATGAGTTGGCGTATGTGGAACTGCGCGACGCGAGCGCATTCGAGAACATCCGCGAGCACTGGAATACGCGGGCTGCGGAACGCGCCGATACAGAAATGTTGGCCGTACGTGTCGCCGCCGGTCCCGTTGAGCAGAGCCCGCTACCCACGCCCCAGTTTGCTACGCTCGTCGAACGCCTTGCCGCAGCGGGTGTCCGCGCGGAACTCACGCTGCCGGATCAGCGTTTACGCTTCCGACTTGACCCCCCCACGGACAAAGCACTTACCCTGGCGACTCCGGTGCTGCATCCCTGGCTTCGCGGCTGGTCCTCGACCGGCTGGTCACCGGCCTACCAACTCACCCGTGTGGGTGCATGGCCTCCCTTGACCGAATACCATGCCCTCGTTGCATCCAACGGACGGCTGGAGCGTCTCCTGGCGGACGCCGCCCCAACCAGTCTACGCCAGCAGGCCTTGGCCGACCTCGACACCCGTATCGGTGCCTACTTCGACGCGCTACTGACCCTTGGACATCTGCACTTTGACGCACACGTCCGGTGGAGTGGGCGGGCGGTGATTGCACCGGGGACCGATCTGCGCCTTGACCAAGTGGGGCTGCCTGACGAACTCGCCTGGACGCTCTTCGGCCCGCTAGTTGAACGTGAACTCGACGCCGCAGCAATAGCGGCGCGTACAGCTGAAGCGACCCAGGCACTTGAGGCACTGATGGCCCACTCGTGGGTGTTGATTTATCACGGCGGTGATATCCACCCGTTCTATGCCACGGTCGATGCCCCCTTTCTTGCCTTTCACCCAGTGCGCTCCCCCGACCGTGTTGTGCGGCTCCATCCGCAGGCGTGCAACATCATGGACGCCGACTTTGACGGTGACGAAGTGGAAATCTTTCTGCCACTCACGGCAGCGGGTCAAACGGAGGCGGGCGCGCGCCTCTCCGTCGCAGGGACAATCACCCGCTTGCCCCAACTCCTGAAACGCCTCGGTCCTGCACAACTCGCCATCTGGGGCCTGGCCGATTTGAGCCTGACGGCGTCGGGACAAGCGGAGATCAACATACTGGCCGGCACGGAAGTTGCCCGACCCCACGGCTTTGTCGACAAGCAGGCCGTCGCAACGGCGATCGAGCAGGTATTTGAGCGTGAAGGCTTCGTAGCCGCCGCCGAGGCAATCGAACGGCTAGCTCGGCGTGGCTTCGAGGCGAGTCGTACCTCAGGAGCGTCGATGAGTCCCTTCTTCGGTGAAAGCTTCACTGTGCCATCCCCGCCAGAGAGTGATGATCCAGCCCTATGGTATGCCTACACGGGCGAAGTCCACGAACTGATGCGCACACATACCCACGTTACCGATCCAGATATGGGTGTTCAAATCCTCAGTACGTGGAGCGGTGCACGCGGCAACGTACATTTGATCGCACAGCACATCGCACCTGTCGGCCTCCAAGCCGTTACAGGTCGCTTTCCGCCGTTGATCGTGCGCCATAGCTATTGCACGGGCCTCACCCCGCAGGATCTCTTTGCGGTGGCAGTTGCCTACTGGATGGCATGGACCGACACCGGCACCTTCTCCGAGCAGTTGCACCCAACCGGACATTGGGTCAGTGGGGCGGAAGGGTTCAGAGTGCTGGCGCGAGCCCGACGCAGTCCCACGCCTGGCATCGTCTTCGCCCGTGCTGCAGTCACTGGCGAAGACGATCCACTGACGAACATCGATAGCCGACTGTTTGTGGGGCTACCTGTTCCAGCTTCTAAGCCCGAATGACTGGACTCGCCAACGATGGTACGATGCCAGTATGACACCGCGCGCTACCGAGGCGCTCCGGTACGTCTGGTCGCCCCCGGCTATCGCGGATTCCAGTGGATCAAATGGGTCGTCCAGATCGATCTGCATACTGGTCCAGATTACGGCGCGCCGGCGTCGACCGTGTGGAGCAGTTGGACGCCGATCGGTCGCGGGGAGATCGATCCAGTCACGCATGGCTTGGACGTTACGAAAAGGTCAGAATAAATCTGAACCGCATGTCGTCGTCGCACCACATCCGGAAATTCGTACCCCACACATTGTTGAAGAGATTGACGTGCATCCCGCGCGTCATCACCGGCTGGCGGTTGTTAAAGTCGAGTAGCGAAGGCGTGCCCGGTGCCACCAACGGAGCATCCAGTGTTTCAAGCTCAAAGCCGCCGGTCGCATCATGGTAGGAGAAGCCGCGCCCAACTGCATGCAATTTGCGGTTGCCGTTGCGAATCACATCGTGCGGCCCGATCGCTTCACCGAGCTTATCGAGTCGCCAGCCCTTGGCATCTGAAGCTATCGGGACGAACGAGCACCAGATTGCCTCCGCAATCCGGCACGCGGGCTTATCGAACCACTGCAGCGTTTGCTGGATCTGTGCAGCATCGTCCGGCAAGTAGCTTTCCAGCACGATCCGCTACGGAGCACCAAACTGCATCGAGCTCTCCTCAGGCATGCGTAGGTCGGCGATGAACTGGTGGCGCTTGCCATCATACCGGTGGTACAGCCCATCGAGCACCGGCAACCACTCCGCTCCCGACTGGAGCGCCGTTTCGATCCCCGGTTTCGTGAAATCTGGAATTGACCACACGGCGGTTGTGCGCTTGTTGATGTTGTATTGCCGCCAAAAGCGGTCGTACTCCGCCCGGCCAAAGGTCTGGTAGCGGACGAGCGCCAGTGGATGCTGGTCGTCGAACCAGTGCCGGCCGGTAGCTTTGTGTGTGAGCTGCGTAATGGAGCCGTGCCGTGGATCGAAATGGAGCTGGAAGTGCGCCGTCTCAATCGGTGCCTCAGGATCATCGACGCGTTCAAACGTCGAGAAATCCGGCAACCCGGGGACCAAGGCTGCAACAGCCCGCTGTGCCTCCTGCCCTTGCGTCGTGTCACCGAGCGCAGACAACGCCGCATCAAGATAGCCACGCTGTTCAAGCCACGACTCTTCCATCATGTGGAACCGGGGAGTTGGCCGCGCGGCCCCAAAGCTGGGCGCATCATAGGTCTGCTCGTCGGCCAGGAACGTTTTTTCATCTAGGCCCCAAGTATGCTCAGGCACCATGATCAGATGCCGGCTGAAGGCCTTGACATGTTCGTCGTCAGCTTGCACTTCGCCGCTTACCAACCAATGACTGCGCAGGCGCTGCAACTCGCGAAATCTGGCAATCTTCCACGGGTCACTGCCGGCACCGTGAATCCAGGTGTCACCTAGTTCGGCACGTACCACCGGTAACTGATCTTTGATCACCAACAACTTGCGCGCGAAGGCATCGAGCGTCGAGGCCACGACCCGTGCGCCCGGCAATTGCGCCCGCAGATGCTCGAAATTCGCAATGACCTGCTCAGGTGACTGCGGCCCCTGATTATCATTAGTGTGAGCAAACGCAATCGCGTCTGCCAGCCACGGCACGACCATTAACTCTCCGTAGGAGCCGCGCTGGTACATCACCACCACGCTGGCACCGCTCGGATCCTGCCAAACAAACACCGGCGGCACATCCGGTGGCCGGGAAGACGGATTGACCCCGATGTGGAGAAATTGAATCCCCGCTGCGGCCAGCAACGGAACCATGCCCCGCGTATGACCCGGCACGTCAGTCATCTTCGCGGCGATGGTCTGCTTGCCGAAACGGCGGTCGAGTTCGGCGGACATGCCGAGACCAAATTCGAACAAGGCAGGATCCATCAGTTCGGTATGCGTGGTAAACGGCAGCCCATGCCAAGCAATGTCGCCGTCCCCAATCGCCTGCTCCAGGCGGTGGCGTGCTTCCGCACCGGCCTGCTCAAGATGCTCGTAGATCAGCCAGGAGCCGGTTGTCCAAACCATGCGCTCCGCGCCGCCCCGTTCGCGCAATGCTCGCGCCGTCGCAAGTGCCTGTGGGATAAAGCGTGTGTGATACTGCTCGACCACGTTGCGCGCGAAGTCGGTGAAGCCGATGTCGAGATGCGTTTTGAAGACAACATGCACCGTCTCAACCAGCTGCTGCGCCATCACTTCACCGCCTACCTGCTCATCACGCCTAGCAATTGTGCTGTTTGTTGCCACAGTCTTGTTGTCTTTCTTCGCTATCATGTTGTCTTACCCAACCTGCGCAAAGTGCCGGACTCACACCTCGACCTTGTAGTTCAAGCCTAGCTCGTCGCCCGGCAGGCCCCGGATCCCCCAGTTGTACTTCGGGGTTTCCGAGATCGTTATTTCGATATCCTGCACCCCAATCGCCACTTCCTGACTAATCCTCGCAAAGAGCAAGCGCACCAAGTGCTTTTTTGCCTCGGTCGAACGACCTTCAAACATGCTGATTTCGATAATCGTATATTTTTCCGTACGATCGGTCGGATAATAAAAGTCAGAACGATCCAGCGGAAAAAAGCGGTGAAAGCGCTTTTCAGTGGGCAGTTGAAGGGCATCCGCAGCACAGGCATGGATAATATCGGATAGCTGCGCTTTCGTTTGATTCAAGTGCTCTTTGAGCCCGTACACTTTGATCTGTGCCATGCGCTCTTGCTCCAGAAATAACCGTGATCAACACCGCCTAGTATAACCGAGCGAACCAAGCATAGTACCATTTCGTTCCCCTCGCCCGCGCACTGGGAGAGGGGTTAGGGGTGAGGGTCCCAAAGTTCGTGCTTGACACCCCACCGACCGCAAGCTATACTCACGGAGCGCCACATGGTGCCGATCATGGAGCAGGCCTTTTGATGAGTACGTCCATCAACATCATAGGAGGAATCCTAGCGAGATAGCGCCTGCTACCAGCAACACGTTGCATTAAGAACAAACCGTGGGCGAATCGTCGCCTCACGGTTTTTTGTTGTCCCGGCGAGATAAACCACCTAAATCACCTAAGCAGGATCATATGCAACAGCGACAACGCCGATCTGCCAATTTGCTCGTGGACTACCTACGGCCACAACGCCGCAAAGTTGGGTTGCTCGCCGTCGTCCTGCTCAGCAGTATCGGGCTGCAACTGGTCAATCCACAGCTGCTACGGCGCTTTATCGACAGTGCCATGCAGGGTGGTACAACGCAACAGTTGACCGGCCTGGCGCTCTTGTTTATTGCTATCGCCTGCGGAACACAAGCGCTCGGCGTCGCCGCAACCTGCTTCAGCGAACAAGTCGGTTGGGCCGCGACCAATCGTATGCGCTCCGAACTGGCGCGCCATTGCTTGAACCTCGATATGCCGTTCCACCAGGAACGGACGCCGGGTGAATTGATCGAGCGCATCGACGGCGATGTGACCGCCTTGGCCAACTTTTTTTCGCAGTTCGTAATCAGAGTCTTAGGCAATGGACTCCTACTCGCCGGCGTATTGATCCTCCTATTTCGTGAGGATTGGCGGGTCGGCGCAGCCATGCTGCTGTTCACTCTGCTCGCGATTGCGGTGCTCCGGCGTAGCCGGAACTTGTCAGTGCCCTATGTTGCCGCCGAGCGCGAAGCAGATGCGCAGCTCTACGGCTTTCTGGAAGAGCGACTGTCGGGCATTGATGATATTCGTGCGAACGGTGGCGGCGCGTATGTGATGCGTCGCTTCTTCGAGCGCTCCCGCGAGATTTTGGTGCGTGGTCGGGCGTCGAGCCTGATGAATATCTTGATTTGGGCCATGACGATCTCCGTCTTCGCGCTGGGCTATGCGCTGGCACTTGCCCTCGGAGCCTACCTGTTCATGCGCCACGAAGTGACGCTTGGCACCGTCTTTTTGTTCTTCCAATATACCCAAATGCTACGCCAGCCGCTTGAGCAACTGACCGAGCAACTCCGCGATCTCCAGCGCGCCAGTGCCAGCATCGGGCGGATCGAAGAGTTACGCCGCATCACCACGACGATGGTCGATGGTGACGGCGCACTGATCCCGGCTGGTGCACTGACGGTTGGCTTCGAGGACGTGGTCTTTGGCTATGGCGAGCACGAGCCGGTCCTCAAACAGCTCTCCTTTGAACTCGCGCCCGGCAAGGTGCTGGGACTGTTGGGTCGCACCGGCAGCGGGAAAACAACACTCACGCGCCTGCTGTTTCGCCTCTACGACCCCCAAAGCGGCACGATCCATCTAAACGATACGGATCTCCGTACTGCATATATGGCAGATGTGCGCCAGCGCGTCGGCATCGTGACCCAAGATGTGCAACTGTTTAACGCCTCGGTCCGCGATAACCTCTCCTTCTTTGACCGGTCGATCAGCGACGAGCGCCTGCAAGCCGTGCTCGAAACGATCGGCCTCTGGAACTGGTGTCAGTCCCTGCCCGCCGGCCTTGATTGTGAGCTTGCGCTGGGTGGTGGCGTGTCAGCAGGCGAAGCGCAACTGCTCGCCTTCGCTCGCGTCTTTCTGCACAACCCTGGGC
>JACDGP010000030.1 GCA_013821605.1 Herpetosiphonaceae bacterium | reverse complement strand
TGCTTACATACTGTATTGTACACGATGCAGCCGTCTTGCTCCCACGGCTATGCTATACTGGTCGGCTGTCTTACGAATGAGGTCCTTATGTCAGTTGTGGCGATTATTGGTGGTCAGTGGGGCGATGAAGGCAAAGGCCGCATTGTCGATCTGCTAAGCCAACATGCTGATGTCATAGTGCGCTATAGTGGCGGGAATAATGCCGGCCACACAGTGATTAATAAACTAGGCACCTTTAAGTTACACCTTGTTCCTGCCGGCATTTTCAATCCTGACAAGCTCAATATTATTGGCAGTGGGGTCGTAATCGATCCATCCATGCTACTCGAAGAGATCGCGATGTTGCAAGCAGCTGGCGTCCGCTGCGACAATTTGTGTATTAGTGACCGTGCCCAAGTCGTGATGCCCTATCATATCCAGCAGGATAAACTCCAGGAAACGCTGCGGGGGGATGGTCGAATCGGTACCACCGGGCGCGGCATTGGACCGGCCTATGGCGATAAGATTGAGCGTAGCGGTATCCGCATGGGTGATTTGCTCCATGAAGAAACCTTTTTACAACGCTTCACGCAGGCGCTTGAAGCCAAAAACCGAGTGCTTCAGGCCTACGGCGGAACAGCAATACCCCTGCACGAAACCTACCTTCGGTATCTTGATCTTGTCCAGCAGTTGCGTGAGCGCATTGTGCCAATGTTCCCCCTCATCGACACGGCCCTCCAACGAGGCGATCGCATCTTACTCGAAGGGGCTCAAGGGGTCTTACTCGATGTTGACTGGGGCACCTATCCCTACGTCACCTCATCCTCACCGGGAGCGGCTGGCGCCTGTCAGGGAGCCGGTATTGGTCCGCGCGACCTCACGCACGTCGCCGGGGTTTTTAAGGCCTATGCTACACGGGTGGGCGAAGGTCCGTTCCCCACCGAGCTTACCGGTGCTCTAGGCGATCGGCTGCGCGAGCGTGGTGACGAATATGGTACAACCACCGGACGGGCCCGACGTTGCGGCTGGTTTGATGCCGTGGCTGCCCGCTATGTCCAACGGCTCAATAGTATCGACCAGTTGATCATCACCAAACTCGATATCCTTGACGAACTGCCGGAGATCAACATCTGTACGCACTACCGCCTGCATGATACGATTATTGACTATCTGCCGACGACAGCAGCCGTGCTAGCACAGATCCAGCCTATCTATGAGACGATGGCTGGTTGGCAATGCTCAACCGAGGCCTGTCGAAGCTTCTATGAGTTGCCACCAGCAGCTCAAGCCTATCTACGGCGTCTGGAAGCGCTGGTCGGGGCACCCATTACGCTTGTCTCGGTGGGGGCTGGACGTGAGCAGGTGATCGAGGTCCATCCTACCTTTTAAGCCCTCTTATGCTCATGCTCCAGACACAACGAAACCGACCGGAACTTGATGCTCCGGCCAGCTCGTTTCATGGAGGTGGCGATGGGATTTGAACCCATGATAACGGTTTTGCAGACCGCCCCCTTAGGCCACTTGGGTACGCCACCACTGCCGAGCATTCTAACACAGTGGTTGGAGCAGTGCAAACCGACGACGCGCACTTCTGCTATAATCCAGACGGTTAGCTGGTATCGATTAGACGAGCGATGACGAAATATCATACTGCTATCGCACAATGGGGTCTGGTCAGCGGTATTCGGCAAGATGCCAGTGACCTGATTGTGTTACACCCCGCACCTTCACGCTTTAGTCCCCAGGTGCGTAAAGGCCAACTGCTGGTCGTAGCCGAGGCGGCCGGCGATCTGGCACGTGGACGTGAAGCATGTACCCTCGTGTCGGCTACGCTGCACGACACCTACTATGATGACGGCGTGAGTAGCATTACGTCAGCGTTGCGTAAAGCGATGCGTGCTGCGAACGCCGCCTTGTATGAATATAACTTTACGGCACCGGTGCATAAACGTACAACTGTTGGCCTAGGCGCTGCTGTTCTCCAAGGCGGCGATTTATACATAGCGCAGGTGCCACCTACGCAAGCCTTTGTGGCCCATGCCGGCAAGCTACGCGGGCTGCCTAATCCCGTCAGTTGGATTGGTGGTGCTCAAAACGGTCCAGGCTTTGGTATGGCCGGCGCGCTCGGCACAAGTTTAGGTTCTGAGCCGGAGTTCTTTCGCTCCGTGATCCAACCTGGTGACACCATTGTCTTATGCTCCTCCAATCTTGCTCGTTTGTTGAGCAAGCAGCAGGCGGAGGAGTTAATCTGCTTCGCGGACGTTGCCACCGTGGCAGAAGGTTTATATACGCTTTGCCGGCGTGCTAGTTTGCCGGAAGCCCACGCAGCGGTGATCGAAATCCTGCCGACCCTGTCGATCGAAGCGCAACAGGCACCACTTAGTGCAGCCGGTGTAAGCGAACGCAGTAAGCTGGCGGTCGAGAAGGTGGGCAATTGGCTTGGCGACATCGCCGGTGAAGCCCAGCTCGCCGTTCGTTCGCGACCAACACTGCTCCAAGCCGCCGCTCAGCCCGATGCTGTTCCCGCGTCCGTAACCATTACCACATCGGCCCGACAGCCGGCTATGTCGGTCACGACGCTGCCCGGTCATGCTTTAATGGAAACGGTGCCGGTTGGTGATGTCGAGCCGTTACCTATGAGTGCCTTCATTGGCGAGGGTGACTATGGTGGTATTGTTCGACCACCGGCTCCCAAAAAAGATCATCGCATCGATCTTGGTGATAATGCGGGTATACCCCTCGACTTCACCGCCTTGCCCAAACGCGAACCTCAGCCTCTACCGGCCTGGCACGAGCGTGCAAGCTTGCCACTGCGGCACGCCGTAGCACGTGTGCTGGGCGGTATGGCCAATACTGGTCGCCGTACCCGCCGGATTGCTGCTCCCGAACCACAACCGCGTCCCAAAGTCCGTGGCTTATCCTATCGCCGTACTCGACCGCCATTTCCCTGGATCAATGTAGGGCTGTTACTGCTTGCCTTTGCCGTGCTAGTCATTGGTGGTTTGCAAATCAACCGGCGGCGCGATAGTGCGCGGGTACGCGACGCAATTCATGCTGTGGATCAGGCAATTACGGCGGCACAAAATGCGAGCGATGATACGACAGCCCATGAGCAGTTGGTGATCGCCCAAAAGAATCTGCAGAATATCACGCCGTTGCTTGCTAATGGCTTGATTACAACGACCAAAACAGCGAACTGGAACAGCTATCAGCTACTGCTGCGTAGCTATGATAGTGCAATGGCGTCGATCAATCACATTGGGTTTTTGGGCGACCTTACCAAGGTCGCGACGCTACCCGATGCTGCTGGCCAGATCAGTCGGCTACTCCTTGCCACCGATCCAACTACGACGACCGGCGCATTATCAGAACCAATCTATCTGCTAGATGGGGCGGCTGGCATTGTGTATGCGCAGGAAGGCGGCGCCATCCATCCCGTCTTGAGCCAGGGTGATAGTCTAGCGGGTAACAGCAAGGTTGGAAAAATCAGTGATCTGTTATGGCGTGACGATAATCCTCTGGCCCTTGAACGCAATCCGGACGCCACCAATCCCTTCATCATTGCCTACCCGCGCGGCAAAGATAAGTGGTTAGTGAACAAATTACAGGCCAGTGAGTGGCTGCCCGGTAAAGATACGCCGCCGGTTGCGGTCTATGGCGGTCATCTCTACCTCTGGAACGCTGACGCAAAACTGCATTATGGTGTCACCAATCAGCTAATGAAGTATAGCTCGGGTCACTACGGCGACGTTCCTACCGAATGGATTACGACGCGCAAGCCAGGCGGGCTTGACGAGGTCGTCAATATGGCGATTGATGGCACGGTCTACCTGTTACATCCCAATGGTAGTGTCTCGGTCTTTCAAAACCAAGCCTTTAAACGTGAGCTACCGCCACCGCCACTCGCGGATCCCATCGTCACGGTGAATCGTTTCTTTGTCACCCCTGACGAAGTAGATGCGAACGACAACGTGACGCAGCAGGGACATATCTATATTCTGGACACGCAGCATGAGCGTGTGGTGGAGGTCGATAAAGGCGATGGTCATGTGCTTCAGCAGATGCAGACTCACCAGCCTGGGGCACTGAATCAGTTACGCGATCTTCAAGTCGATGAAGTACATAATTTCATCTATCTCGCCAACGGCAACCAAGCACTGCGCGCTAATCTGCCGGTACCCCCACCTCCGCGCTCCTCTACCACCAACCCGGCCACGACTGCCACACCTTAACGAAGAACCAGGACACTTGGTACGTTCGGCCCACCCCCCAGTCGGTCGAGACCCCAAATGTCCTGATCTAACTTATTGTAGCACGAATACCATTAAACTCAAGCATTCGCGGTCTACCTGCTCCAAGCCTGAACCGAATCTCCACCTGTTTACCACGTAGAGGAACCTTTATGCATATTGGGATTGACGTGTCACGTCTAGCGGTCGGGCAACGCACCGGTACGGAGCATTATACGTGGGAGATACTGCAGGCCCTCGGACAGGTCGACCGGGATAACCACTATACCCTGTATGCTAATCATCGTCCGGCTGCACTTCCACCGTTGCCACCGCGCTTTCAACTACGCACTATGCCCTGGCCGCGCCTGTGGACTCATGTGCGACTGTCAGCGGAAATGCTGTATCGCGCGCCCGACGTGCTGTTCGTGCCGGCCCATGTTTTGCCGCTTGTACACCCGCGTCGTTCCGTCGTCACAATCCATGATCTCGGCTATATGCACTATCCGACCGCCCATCCGGCCGCACAACGCCTGTATTTGCGCTACTCAACCTGGTGGTCGGCACAGTTCGCTACGCATCTCCTAGCAGACTCCGAGGCGACCAAACGGGACCTCCTCCACTTTTGCCATAGCCAACCTGACAAAGTCTCGGTTGTGTACCTTGGCGTTAGTCCGCGCTTCATGCCTGTGGTGGATGCTAAGCATCTATCTACTGTGACGGCGAAGTATGGCGTCGTATCGCCCTATCTGTTGTACGTGGGCACGATCCAGCCGCGTAAAAATCTCGTCCGCTTGATCGACGCTTGTGCCATGGCTCATCTCGACGGTGTCCAACTGGTCCTGGCCGGCAAACGTGGCTGGCTAACGCAGGAAATCGAAGCCCGCGCCTCTTCCTTGGGCATAACCCACCAGGTCCATTTCACCGGCTATGTTGCCGACGATGATCTACCGGCACTGATCAGTGGTGCGCGTGGTTTCCTGCTCCCATCATTGTATGAGGGCTTTGGCCTACCTGCCCTGGAAGCCATGGCCTGTGGCACACCGGTGCTTGCATCTGTAGTCTCCTCGCTCCCAGAGGTGATCGGGGATGCCGGGATCTTGGTTGATCCACTGGATGTCGCTGCCCTTGCGCGTGGCCTTGACAGCTTGGTCCACGATGACGATCTCCATGCCGTGCTCCGCGCCCGTGGCCTGACCCGCGTTGCTCCCTGGAGTTGGCAGCGTTGTGCCAAGCAAACGCTCTCGATCCTCGAAATGGTTGCGGCAACGACTGCTTGAGTACGGTTCTATCGCTTTGCTATCATGCATGTACAACCAGTCTGTCAGTCACCACATGGTATACTCCGAACTGTGTCTACAGGCCCACAGATTACTCCGCAACGTATTTTGGTCGTCAAGCTGGCTGACCTCGGTGATGCTCTTGCGACGACACCGGCCCTTGGCGCACTACGCCAAGGGCTACCGGCTGCCACTATTCATCTGCTAACGACGCCTGCTGGGGAGCAGGCTTTGCGGACTCTATCGCTCTACGATGATCTGATTATCTTCCCCAAGCATCGCTTCGATTCCCCACCCGCCCTACTCAAGCCTGCTAACCTCCTGGCGGGGCTACTCTTATGGCAGCGCTTGGCGTACGGCCATTACGACACGGTCCTGCTCCTGCATCACTTGACGACCGGCTTTGGCACGCTGAAGTATCGCCTGCTCGCCCGCGCGACCGGTGCACAGCATATCCTCGGGCTGGATAATGGTCGTGGCAACTTTCTAACAGCTGCCGTGCCTGACCTTGGTTTTGGCAGGAAGCACGAAAGTGACTATTGGCTCGCTGTTGTAGGCTTGCTACAGATCGCAACGGCTGCAATGCCACTGCTCGGCCCACCTCCTGTGGGCGCAGTGCTGCCTGCACACGCTGAACGCTATCAGGTAGCATTGCATCCTGGTTCGGGTACCTTTGCCCCGGCTCGTCGCTGGCCCGTGGCCCGCTGGGCGGCGCTTGCTGATCGCTTACTGGCGGACAGCATCGCGGTAGTGCTGGTCGGGGGGCCGGAAGAGGCTGAGTTGCGCCGGACATTCCTTTCCTTGTTGCACCAGCCTCAGGCGCTCCGTGATTGGGGCGGTCGTACCACTTTTGCCGAACTCGGCGGGCTATTGCGCCAATGTGATCTGTTTCTGGGCAATGATAGCGGCATCCTGCATCTAGCGGCTGCGGTGGGTACACCGGTCGTCGCACCTTATGGTCCGACCGATCCACATGCCTGGGGACCTTGGAGTGAGCAGCCTTGGACCACTGTGGCCACCAAACCCAATGGAGTCGTCGTGCTTCAGGCGGGGCCGCATATCACCCTGCGTGCGACAATCGCCTGTAGTCCATGTATCTATCGCGGTTATACGCTGGGCACACCGGCGGGTTGCCCGGATCGCACCTGCCTGGAGCGTATCACGGTAGCGCAGATGTATGAGGTCGTGCACGCACGTCTCTCGCAAGTGGCTGGGTCAGTATGCGCTTAGAAGATCTGGTTAATACCACGCTCGGTCGCTACCAGATCGAGGCCTTGATCGGCCAGGGCGGCATGGCTGCCGTCTATCGTGCCTTTGATCCGGCCTTGCAGCGCCATGTTGCGCTCAAAGTGTTGTACCCGCAGTATCTCAATGATACTGATCTGGTTGAGCGCTTCCGCCGCGAGGCTATAACCGCCGCGCGCCTCGATCATCCCCATATCGCGCCGATATATGATGTTGGTGAAGCTGGCGGTCTCGTTTATCTGGCCCTCAAGCTGCTACCCGGCCCTTCCCTAGCTGATGTGCTGCAGCGTCAAGGACGCATACTGGCAGCCCAGGTTGCCCAATGGGCCGCTGATATTGCCGCTGCGCTCGACGAAGCCCATCGGCAAGGAGTCGTGCATCGCGATATCAAGCCTGGGAATGTGCTGTTCGATAGCCGCAACCGGGCCATCCTGACCGATTTCGGTATTGCCAAATCGCTGGATGCGCCTGGCTTGACCGAGTCCAGCGTGATCGTCGGTACGCCCGACTATATTGCGCCTGAACAGATCGATCTGCGCTTGGCTCCCAACGGTCAAATTGACGGGCGCGCCGATATTTATGCCTTCGGGGCGCTGTTGTACCGCAGTCTCACCGGTCATCGTCCCTTCGAGGGTAGTGGGCAGGCGGTACTCTTGGCTCATTTACGCGATGAACCGGTGCCTCCCTCGTCCATCGTCGCCAGCCTCCCGCCGGCGGTTGATACGGTGCTATTGGGTGCTATGGCCAAAAATCCGCTTGACCGTCCGGAGCATGCTAGTGATGTGGCAGCAGCTTTGCAGGCTGCTCTCGGTGATGTGACCGAAGTTGGTACCGTTTTTCCACCGGCGGCGCTTCGACAAGAACCCCATCTACGTCAAACGACTGCGGCGCCGGTAGCCGTGGCTGCCCAGCTTGGGCAGCCACCTGCTCCGGTGCTACCTGATTGGCAGCGACCAAAGGGCGGCCTGGTGGCTGTCGTGACATTAGCGCTACTTGTAGTATTGAGCACTGCTCTGGCCCTTTGGCTGGGGGGCCGTCAACCGTTGGCTCTCGCGAACGGGCCTGCTTCGACCACTTCAACACGCCCCCTGCCTGCAAGCCCCACGCAAACCGCAAGTCCGACCACTGCGAGCTTCTCTGCCGGCCCAACCGTGACCGCGACACCCGCTTCGGTTGCCACGTCAACCGTTTCGGACATTGCTCAAGCAGTGCTCACCACGACGGCAACGCTGCCAACTGCAACCTTGGTATCGACGGCTACGAGTGTGCCCACTGCTCAAGCCCACCCCGTTGTGGTGCCATCTTCACCGCCGCAGATGCTGACCACGGTGACGCCACCACCGTCGACGAGCAAACCTACAGCACGACCACCCGCCACCACCACCCGACCACCGGCCACCGTCACGCGGTCGCCGACTACCACAGCTGTCCCCCCCACTGTCGCACTGCCAACTGCGCTGCCACCGGCTGCGACCGCGACACCCGTGCTGTGTAAACCGCTCTTAACTGGCGGTTTTGGGAAGCTCTGGAACGGCAACGCGCAGGTCCGTGGCGCCCTAGGCTGTCCATTGGCTGGCGAAATTGCATCTCCGGCGGCCGAGCAACTTTTTACGGGTGGTCTGATGTACTGGCTGGCTGCGACTCAGCGGATCTATGTTATGACGCCCCTTGGCACCGGCAGTTGGAGCGTCTATCCTAATACCTATCGCGATGGTGAACAGCTTGTGCCCCTGGCGTTAGCACCTGGATGTATTGAGCCAATCCGCGGCTTCGGCAAACTCTGGCGTAATGAGATTGCGGTCAGCGACGCACTTGGTTGTGCGACGACACCGGAAGCGGCCCTATCAGGTGCAACCTCCGGGGTATACCAACGCTTTCAAGGCGGGACGCTGCTTTATAGCTGGGCCGTCAATGGTCATGGTCGCCAAATCTATGTCCTCTTACGCGACGGCGGCTATGCAACATATCCTGATCTACAGTAACATTGGCCGGGCCAAACATGCTCCAGCGTCCATGCTTGGTATATTTTGTGCTACGTGTTCAGGCAACACAACCTGCCCCATACGCTACACAGCAGATGGAGGCTGATAGCCACCGGGCATCGAGCGACAAACGATAGCATTGGAGCAACTGTGGCAGCCTTAGGTAACATCGCATCCGTATGGAACACTATTCGCGAGTTGAATGTTGGTGAGATCCGCCAGCAAGCCGAACAGCCCTGGACGCTCGCGTTAATCGGTGAAACCGCACCCCGCAATACGGTCGCCGAGGTGCTGCGTGGCACACCCGGGCGCTTCCAGGCAGCCAGCCGGGATGCTTTGCTCGTGTGGGATTTGCTCTTACCACGTGAGCGTCAAAATGACCTCGCCAGCGCCGGTGCGGTGATCCTGGTCCTAGACGGGGCTCGGCCGTTGCCGCCAGAGGCAGTCAGTACTGCCGATAAGCTTGTTATGGTCAGGCAACCGCGCGTTGTCGCCGTCATTGGACGAGAGCGCCTGCCGCAGACGGTTGACGGGCGTGAGGCCGACCTCGGTGGGGCCAAGGTCGTCTTCCTACCCCAGCTAACGCCACAGTCCATCCGTGACCAGTTGATACCGGCGCTGGTCGAAGTGTTGCCGGAGGGCGACCGCCTCGCCGCCGGCCGGCGCTTGCCCGGCTTGCGCGACGCTATCGCCCAGACGCTGATCGGTGAAACATCCTTCTCAAACGCAACGTATGCCTTGACCTCAAGCTTGCCTGAACTCATCCCACTATTGAACTTGCCCCTCAACGCCGCCGACATGCTCGTGCTGACCAAAAACCAGGCCCTCCTAACCTATAAACTTGGGCTAGCTTACGGTGCTCCGCCTGATTTTCAAGCGCAAATGCGCGAGATTATGCCGGTGATCGGCAGCGGCTTTGTGTGGCGTCAGCTCGCCCGCGAACTTGTCGGCCTGATCCCCGGCTTCGGTATGTTACCCAAGGTTGCGGTCGCCTATGCGGGCACCTATGCGGTCGGTCACTCTGCTGCCCTTTGGTATGGCAAGGGCGAGGTTCTTTCGCATGGCGGTCTTCGCCAGCTATACCAACAGGCTTTGGCACTGGGCAAGCAGCGGGCGCGTGAACTGATTGACCGGCGTAAACACGCTCCGCAAACCGGTCCCACGGTTCGACTTGAACATGCAACGCCTTCGAAACCCAGTGTAACGGGCCGCATACGCCGTTTGCTGGGAGGTAAACCTAGGCCCCCAACCTTACCCCCGCCCTCCGCAAGCTAGCTACCAATCTACCATCCGCCGGTGCTCGATCACAAACAGATCAAACATCGGCGGATTTGCCGCATCTGCTCGTATGTTATAACGTAAGTGCAGACATGACTCGTGCAGGAGTGTGCATGGAATATTTCATAATCGAGGGCAGTCGTCCCTTGAGCGGTACGATCACCCCTGTAGGTAATAAAAATGCGGCATTGCCGCTTCTCGCAGCCAGCTTGCTAACCGATGAGCCGCTTCATCTCCGTAATGTCCCTAATATCGGTGACGTCCGGACCAAGATCGAACTATTAACGCGTATGGGCGTCGTCATCGAAGCCGACAACGCCCATGGCCTTATGCTACAAGCGAGCGGGGTCGGCGCAAGTGAGCCTGATTGGGAGTTGAGCCGCCGCATCCGTACCGCCCCCCTCTTGGCCGGTCCGTTGCTTGCGCGGCGCGGCTTTGTAACAATTGGTCGGCCTGGCGGCGACCGCATTGGCCGGCGCCGCCTCGATACGCATTGGCTAGCATTACAAGCCCTCGGCGCGCGCATCGAGATCGGTGGCGACCGCTTTACGCTCCGCGCTGATCGGCTGCGGGGCTGTGATCTCTTCCTGGACGAGATGAGTGTGACCGGTACCGAGCAAGCGATCCTCGCCGCCGTGCTGGCCGAGGGCACGACCACGATCTCGAACGCTGCTTCCGAGCCGCATGTCCAGGATGTATGTCGTTGCCTCAACGCCATGGGTGCCCGCATTAGTGGCATTGGTACGAATGGTCTGGTGATCGAAGGCGTGAGCCGACTCCATGGGACCACGTACACGATTGGTCCGGACTACATGGAGGTTGGTTCGTTGATTGGCCTTGCCGCCGCCACAGGCTCGAGTCTGCGCATCGTCCATGCTCGTCCCGAGGAGCATCGCATGACGCGCATCGTCTTCGGCCGCCTAGGTGTGCACTGGGACGACGACGGTGCCGATATTGTGGTTCCGGCCGAACAAGAACTGCGCGTCCAAACCGATCTAGACGGCTCAATTCCCAAAATTGATGATATGCCATGGCCTGGCTTCCCGCCCGATCTGATCAGTATAGCGCTGGTGGTGGCTACGCAAGTGCATGGTACGGTCGTCATTCATCAAAAAATGTTCGAACGCCGGCTAGTATTTGTTGACCGGTTGATCGAGATGGGTGCTGGCATTGTGTTATGCGATCCACATCGTGCCGTGGTCATTGGCCCGGCCCGTCTACATGGCGAGCAGTTAGTTTCACCCGATATTCGCGCCGGTATGGCCCTGATCATTGCTGCGCTGGCGGCTGATGGGACCAGCGTTATTCAGAATATCAGTCAGATTGACCGCGGTTATGAGCAGATCGAGGTGCGTTTACAGGCCCTGGGTGCCCAGATCGAACGGCGAAATGGCTAGTGGTCCTGCGCCGGTCGCCAACATCAGTTGCGCTTGCCCCATCGCTCCGCTATAATTCTGATGTTGGATTGTCCTCGCCTTGTAACGTTTGGTGTACCTTGACACTGGCCCATATGACTGGGTGTGCGTAAATGGTGCCGGGGCGATTGAGTAAGGAGTCAGACAACTTTGGTAATGGATGAAGGGTTGCGACGCCAGATTCTGGTCGCTGATGATGAGCTGGCTATCCGAAGTTTACTCCGGGACCTGCTTGAAGGCGAAGGATATCAGGTCACTGAAGCAAAAAGTGGCACCGAAGTGCTCACACTGCTTGCCAAGGGCAGCGAATTTGCGCTGGTGATCATGGATGTGCGTATGCCCGGTATTGATGGCCTCGAAGTCCTGGAGCGTATGCGGAAAAATAATAATGATACGCCGGTTTTGATGGTCACGGCACATGCTACCGCTTCAGTTGGCATACGTGCCACCCAGATGGGGGCCTATGACTACCTGACGAAGCCCTTCGCCGTTGAAGATGTCCTGTTAACGCTTGAACGTCTCTTTGAATATCAGGATCTCATTAAAATTGTCAGCGATATTGAGACCAAACCGGTCGACTCGCGTGATCGCATCGTCGGTCAAGGGCCCGCGATGCAGCACATCTATAAGACGGTTGGTCGGGTAGCCGGTAGTGACGCAACCGTCTTAGTGACTGGAGAAACCGGTACCGGTAAAGAACTGGTCTCTAATATTATCCATGCTAACTCCGCCCGCAAGACCGGCCCGCTGATCAAGGTCAACTGTGCTGCCTTGCCCGACACTCTGCTGGAAAGTGAACTCTTTGGCCACGAAAAAGGTGCGTTTACCTCCGCTATTGCTCAACGCAAAGGTCGCTTCGAACTGGCGAATGGCGGCACCATCTTTTTGGATGAGGTTGGCGAGCTATCTTTAACTGCCCAACGCAAGCTGTTGCGTGTGCTCCAAGAAGGCGAATTCGAGCGCGTGGGCGGTACCCAGACGGTCAAGGTCAATGTGCGTGTCATCACCGCGACCAACCGCGATCTAGAAGAGGAAATGCATAAAAGCAATTTTCGCGAGGATCTGTTTTATCGGCTGAATGTTATCAATATCCATGTGCCACCGCTCCGCGACCGCAAGGAAGATATTCCATTGCTCATCGAGCATTTCCTTGATAAATACCGCTATAGTCCCACTGCCTCGCCTACCCGTATCTCGGCCGAAGCCATGGACAAGCTCCAGAAATATGATTGGCCGGGTAACGTGCGCCAGCTCGAAAATGAGATCGAGCGGGCTGTGATTCTATCACAAGGCAATATCATTACCAGCCAGTTGTTGTCCTTAGAGCCGGGTCGTGGCTCGACGCATATCAACATTGCCGAACAGGTGCGTAAGTCGATCCCCTTGACGCAGGTGATGCATGATACCGAGTTTTTGGTCTTGACCGAGGCCTTGCGGCAGTGCAACGGTGACCGTAAGCAAGCTGCTCAGCGGCTAGGTGTGACCCAGACGGTGCTCCAAGCTAAGTTGAAAGAGTTTGAACTAGCCTAGGTGCTCGGCCGGCTCCTCGCCCCCACAGCCATCCCGCTGTCCAGACCACAAGTGGCGGCACAAAAATGATCAGGCAAAATAATGCTTGCGCCTTCACACTCTGTGCGCCCCAGTTCGCACCGAACTGTTTACTGAGCTGTGGCTGAATAAAATACTGCAACAAGTAACTGCTCTGGCCCCCCAATGACCAGGCCGTGAGCCAACTCCATGTACGGCGATCAGGCCGGAGTGCGAGCAACCCGATCAACCAAAGCACATACCAGGGCTCAAACCATTGACTGCCGAAGGTTAGGTACCATAATAGTAACCCGAACGAAGCACGCCAGATGCCGCGTCCGTGCCTCCAGATCTGCCAGAGTTGCCACAGCAAACCCAGCCCCAGCAGTCCACTCCCCGTGCGGCTCACGCTCTTCACCACGTCATTGACTTCAGCCGGATGAGGTAAATGCAATGTCACCAGCAGGTCGTTAATCCATTTCAAAGGTGCCGCTTGGCGTAGCCAGTAACTGGCTACCGCGAGCGGTGCCGTTGTCACAAAGTTTTCGCGCACGGTAATATTCTGGAACGTGCGCATACCAGCCCAGTAGGGCTGATAGGCGACAACCGTCAAGCCGCTGAAGATGAGCAGCGACACCACAAAGATCCAGCTGCGGCTGCGCCATGTGTGCGCACTGCGCATACCATACACGACCACCAGTGGTAGTAGCAAGATCGGCAAGAACTTGAGCAATGTGCCGATGGTGAGCGCGACCACAGCCAGGAAGGTTCGTCTCTGCTCGGCTGCCCATACCCCCAGCAGCACAGCTAACAACAGCAGCCCATCATTATGCCCGGCCCCGACGATCTCCCATAGGGCTAATGGACTCCACAACCACAAGAAACTGCCGATCAATTGCGCACGTCGTCCGGACGGACGGCTGATGACCCAGATCGCCAGACCGCAGCCCAGATAGGTAAGAACGGCAACAGCTTTGTGCAACAGCACATTAACCTTAAGCGATGCTCCGGCAAGGTGGGCAATGCCCTGGCTCATAGTTTCCCATAATGGCCCATAGGCTGACGGTGCATTCGGCCAGCCTACCGTCGCCGCCAGCGGGTCTTGTTTGAACTGGCTGGGCACGGCGAGATACGGATTTTTGCCGTAGAAGGCCCCGATCCGTCCCCGGAACAGGTAATCAAAGATATCGGTCGAGGTCACAGGGTAAATCGCGACCAGCAGCAATGCTGCCAGGATCGCCCCACTCCATACCAGCATGACCATCCGCCGCGTGGGCTCGACCCGCCAGCACAATAGTACACCGGCTAGGTATAGCCCATACAGCGTTACACCGGCCAGTGATAGGTTAGCTACGGCGATCCAGGGTTGTTTCGTGACCGAGCCAATATTCGAGCGATAAATCGGCAGCAGTGTCGTGAGTGGGTAGCGCCAGGTTAAGGCGGCATACACTGCCAGCATCGGGAGGACTGTCAATGCAAGCCGGGTCGTCACGCGGCGTTGCTCGGCAAAACGTGATTGCTGCATGCAGCAGATTGTACCATCCCTCGTTATTGTGACCGTTCCTGTCACAACGGCTTGCTATACTACCGGTGAACAAGAGTGTTGTTCTGTGTGAGGAGTAAGCGAATGCCAACAATTGCTATGCGTGTACCCACTGTGGTTCCGGGAGTAGACCAACTGCCGTGCGGTCAGTGTTATCTTCTATTTGACCAAGCACGTGTCACCTTGCGTGACCTCATCGCGGCCAAGGTGCAGGGTGAGTTGCGTAAGGCGCGTGCGGGGGGTGCCGTTACAACGTCGTTGCCCTTGCTGTTGCCCAAAGGTGCTACCTTTGGCTTCACCCCTTTAGACGAACAGTTGGCGATTGCCCAGGCCTGCCACGCCTTTGTTGCCGGCAACTACCTCGTTGTGTGCAATGGCCGACCGCTCGTTGATTTAACCGAGGCGGTTGTGCTTGACCGGCGCACGAAGCTGAGCTTCATCATCACCTCCTCTACCATTGTTGCGCCTGCTGTCGCTGAACAATTGGAGGCTGCTGCCTGATCTAAAGAACAGCTTGCAGCCTACCAGTTGCTTAAGGTACGATAAGCCCTCGCCCCTGGCGGGGGCTATGTCATAGAAGGATGAAAGTGTGGGGATCGATGAAGCTGAATTTCGACAGGTCCTAGGCCATTTTGCCTCGGGTGTTACCGTCGTCACCATGCAAGCGCACGGACAACTGCATGGCCTGACGGTCAGTGCCTTTGCCTCATTGTCGCTTGACCCACCGCTCATCCTAGTTTGTATTGATCGGCATTATCCTAGTCACGAATTCTTGCAGCAGGCCGGCACCTTTGCCGTTAACATCCTACGGGAAGATGGCGAGCGTTTATCCCGGCACTTCGCCAGCCGTGTGGAAGATAAGTTTGCCGGGGTGGCGTATCATCAGGGCGTTACCGGTGCACCACTGCTCGATGAAGCCCTAGCTACACTCGAATGCAAGCATACCACGACACTTCCCGGTGGTGATCATTCGATCTTCATCGGTGAAGTGATCGCTACCGCGACCCATGAGGGCAACCCACTCCTGTACTATCGGAGTGGCTACGGTAAGCAGTTCTAGCGACCTCGCTCAAAAACATCCGTCAGTGCTGCCGCAAACCCGCCGACGACCGGTGCAGATAAGCCAATACCTGCCAACTGAGCCAATAAAATCAACAACCCTGCCCAGGCTCCCGTCTGGACTAACGGCTGCTTCACGACCAGCACAATTGCCACGACCCATAGCGCTCCCACCACCTGTAGCAGCCCGACCAAGCGTCCTACCTGTCGTAGCGTGTAGCGCGGCCCATGCCCCACCGCAGCCCAGGCCAATGGCAACACGGCCACGCTCAAAGCCAGCACGGCCCACGCCCCAACACTCACCAGTTGTCCCCCTATATTGCTGTAGAGCGCCGATAACGAGATTGTGCGTCCTGCTAGCACGAAAAATATCAACGACCATGCCAGTATGTATAACTCCGTGCCGAGCACGGACAGCGCTATCCAGCGTACTACCCGCTGTCCCCAACGTGCTAGCAATCGTGCCCCGAGGAGCAGCAACAACGGGAAGCCTACGCCCCATAAGTATACCGATCCCCCTAGGCTCAACGCTGGAGTTGCGCCGGTGAGCTGCTGCCCTGCTGCCTCGGCGGCCACGACCGTCGCCTCCCAGTCACCTTGTGCAAAAGCCCTATGTGCCGCCTCTACCTCTGGTGCTACCGCGCGCTTGCCCATGCCAAGCTGTTGCTGCAGGCCCATTTGTTGATCGAGCCAAGCTAGATGCACTCGTGCTTGCTCCTGCGGCGCAAAGTGAAGCACCTCAAAGAGCGGCCGACCGGCACTCAAAGCAGGAGGATCGATGCCGAGCAGCAGCGCCACGGTTGGTGCCAGATCGATTTGGCGTACCGTTCCGGCCGGCCCAGCCGTAATACCTGCCCCCCATAACACCAACGGTGTTTGTGTGACCTCTGGCTCCTCGCCACCGAAGCTACCATTGGGCAGCAAGCCGTGGTCGGCTGTAACCAGGAGGCTGTCGTGCTGGGGATCGAGCACGTTTGTGATTTCAGCAAGCTGTGCGTCCACTCGTTCCCACAACTGGGAGCCACTATATTGTTCGCGTCGTGCGAGATCGAGCACGATCACAACAAGCTGGCTATGATCGTTGCGTAATGTTGTGCTGGCCGTCTCTGCGACGCGCTCACTACTCGCGCTCTGTTGTACCTGTGTCACTCCCGGCGCGATGCTGCGGCTTATGAGCGCGCGTTGGCTCCCTATGACGAGCCGGCTGCTCGCCTTCCTCAGTAGGCTGTCGCCCCCTGATGTATTGCCCTGCTCACTCGCTACACCTGAGATGCGTGGAGGTGCACCCGTCAACAACGCTGTCCAGGTTGGGAGGTCGCCAGAAGGCACAACGCTGTCGCTGATCCCCCAAGCTCCCTCTGCGGCCAGCCGTCGGAGTGTCCCAAAAGCAAAAGGATTTGCTGGGTCATTCAAACTACTTGCGCCAACGCCACTCAGCATGACCATGACTACCCGTTGTGCGAGTGGGTGACCTGGTGGTAGTGGGGGAGCCATCGTTGCTCCCATAGTTGGTTGAACCGGTGCCACAGGTGCAACAAAACGCTTGATCGCTACGCTATCTGCCCACCACCAGCCAGCACCAACTGCTACCCACAGCAGCATTTGTAGGGAGATGTAATAGCGCTTCACAAGTGTCTCTACCACTCAGGGTGCGAGCCGCGCTAGGGCCGGTGCGATGCCAAGGTACTGTTCCGGCACCAGTGCCAGCAGTTCGTCACGCACCTCAGGGTTGACCTGAAGTTCAGCAATAAATGCATGAATATCCGTGAGTGTTGGTGTTTGACCACGCGTAAGGTGCTTCAGCACCTCGTATGGCTCAGGATACTGTTCGCGGCGTAGGATTGTTTGGATGGCCTCGGCCAACACCTCAGGATGTGCTTGGACCGTCTGCAGGAGCAAAGGGTGATTCACCGAGAGCTTGTTCAACCCTTTGATTGTTCTGCTATATGCGACCAGACAATACCCCAGCGCGACGCCTACACTCCGCATCATCGTGCTATCCGACAGGTCGCGTTGTAGGCGTGAGATTGGGAGCTTACGCGCGAAAAGTTCCAGCAATGCATTCGCCAAATGGAGATTGCCTTCGCTATTCTCGAAGTCGATCGGATTAACCTTGTGGGGCATCGTGGACGAGCCCACCTCGTGAGGCAGAGCTTGCTGCAGAAAATAGCCGTCACTGATATACCGCCATATATCCATGTCTAGGTCAAGCAAAATCACGTTCGCTCGTCGGATCGCATCACATAACTCCGCGATGGTGTCATGCGGCTCGATTTGGGTTGTTAGCAAGATGGGATCAAGCTCAAGCATGCGGATGAAACCACGGGAAAAGGTTGGCCAGTCTATTTGCGGTGCCGCTGCCACCTGTGCTGCGTAGGTTCCCGTAGCCCCATTCAGCTTGCCAGTCAGTTTAATGGCCGCGATGCCATCCATCGCGCGATGGAGCCGGTGGGCAAACACGTTCATTTCTTTACCCAAGGTCGTTGGTGTCGCTGGCTGACCATGTGTCCGCGCCAGCATCGCTGTGTCTGCCTCGTCGCGTGCGAAGCTGCGCAGAATGGCATAAATGGCTTGGAGGTTGGGTAAGATCACCCGGTCACGTGCACCTTGCAGCAAGAGTGCATATGCCAGATTATTCACATCCTCCGACGTAAGTGCCCAATGAACCAGCTCGTGCCAGTGCTCCAGTCCTAATTCGGTTAAACGATCACGCAACCAATACTCGACCGCCTTCACATCATGGTTGATCTTGCGATCCCACGCTGCTACCCCTTCCGCGCTGGCCAATGACCAGTTGCGATACAGCTGCCGGAGTGTTGCCTGTTGCGGTGCATCAAGCGGTGGTACCCAATCGAGCTTGCGTGCCCGACTCAGGAAGATCAGATACTCAACCTCGACCTGCACCCGCGCCCTGTATAGCGCACTTTCGCTCATGTAAGGTAGGAGTGCCTCAGTCTCGGCTTGGTATCGACCATCAAGCGGTGAAATGGCAGACAGTGTCGGCATATTCGTATCCCTGATAAATACAATGTGGTACAGCATAGCACGGACCTACCACAAGCTTGAGTTGACCGCCGTGGATCGGCGTTGCAGTAGCCCCACACAATATCGTATAATGCCCACCAGCCCATCGGCTTTAACCTTGGACGCTAATGTCCACGCACCGGTGGTGTACGGAGCACCCTCCGGCCCTGTGCCGGTGTGGTGCGAGGGTTGCAGAAAGGAAGGATGCCGTGAGCAAGTCGGGTGTAGTGCTTGTCCATGCCCAGCCCCTCGTCCGCCAGGGATTACGCTACCATCTCTCCGGCCACCCGGACTTTCGCATCAGCGGTGAAGCCGGTAATGGACAACAAGCGATTCAACTGGTCGATTATACCGATCCTGATATTGTGGTGATCGAGGTCGATCTGCCAGGTGTCAACGGGTTGGAAGTAGCCCGGGCGATCAAGCGTAGCCATCCCAATATTGGAATTGTGTTGCTTAGCACCGAGGCGGATGAAGCACTTATGATCCGCGCGCTACGTGCCGGCGTAGCCGCTTACCTCGCTCGCAACGTTCCCTGGGAAGAATTGTTGAAGGTGCTGCAAGATGTTCGGCGTGGCGACTACCCGATCAACGATCTTGTGTTAAGCCAGCCTTCGATTGCAGCGCTCGTGCTAGCCGAGTTCCGCACCATCATGAAGGATGAAGACGTTGAGAATATTTATTCGCCCTTGTCGCCACGTGAGATCGAAGTCTTGGATCTTGTGGCGGGTGGACGAACCAATAAGGAGATCGCTGCCAAGCTTGCTATCAGCAATCAGACGGTCAAGAACCATATCTCATCCATTCTCCGCAAACTGGCCGTGAACGATCGAACCCAGGCCGTCGTCTATGCGATGCGCCGGGGCTGGATCAAGGTTGTCCAACCGAACGAAATCCAATAAAGCCGTTTCCAGCAGTGACGTGGATCGTTGTGACACTGCTGGGAGTGCATCTAGGGACGGGCAATGAAGCGTTATAGTGCCCTGGTGTTGATTCTGCTCATCAGCTGCAGCCGCCAGGCTCCATTGCCTTTCCTTCCTACACCAACTCGTCCAACTGCGGCACTGGCTATCCGCACACCGACTGCCAGCCCGACATCCTCGCCTACTCCATCAGCCACGCCAACTCCTTCCCCCAGCTCAACGACTAGCCCCACCGCCACGCCGGCATTGCCTACCGACACACCAACTGCTACCCTCACGCCGCCGCTCACTGACCTCACGCTGTGTAACCAGGAGTTCGGTCCCCCTGATATCGCCCGTTTCTCGGCGCGGCTTGAGCGCGTGGAAGTCCGGCAACTATCTGCCCTAGATCAATTAACCTTCTTCTTCAGTGATCTGAAAGGTGACCTCCATGGTACTGCCGGCTGTTTGCGTCGCGCTCAATGGGAGCATGCCCTGCGAACTACTGCTGCTGGTGATCATATGCTCGCTATTAATCTAAGTGACTGGGGGCATGATCAAGCGTTCGCTGCCAGTGCCATCAGCGATACACTACCGCTAACCGTCACCGGCGCTTTAACCGGCCTTACCTTTGTTCCGACCCAACAAGCCAGTCGTGGGTTGACGATCGGCATCGGTCTGCACCAGTCGCTGCCATATCACGTGGAGGTTGGGGCTCATCCTGACCGGCTGATTGTGGCAGTAGCGCGGAACCTTTCGACTGGAGCAACGTCCGATCCCTTGGGTCAGGCCAGGGGTGAAATCAATCCGCCTGATAGCCCGCTTTTTTTCTTGCAAAATAATGACGTCTGGCGTTGGTGGCGCGGTCAAGCTGCTCCGGTTGTCAAAACCGACGAACTCGAAACAGACCTGGTCGTGTCACCTGACCATGAAACGCTGGCAGTCTGTCGTGCTCCCGCCGATACCGATCCTGCTGTATTGTCCTATAACACGCGTGCTACGCTCTGGGTCTTACGCGCCGACGGCTCCGAGGGACGCGAACTCGCCGATGTTGGCGGCTGTACCGATCTTGCCTTCGCTCGCGATGGCAAGACGCTAGCCTTTGCCGTTAATACAGCCACCATGCCACCTGCCAAGCTATCGGTCTGGACGGTGCCCCTCGTCGTCGGTGCGCCTGTTCAGGTGACCGCAACCGATGATGAGTGGAGTCGCTATGCGCCCCAGTGGCTATCGGACGGGCGGTTGATCTACCGGGCGCGCAATGCGGGCGGGCAAACGGTTATTTTTGTCCGTGATAATGATGGGCAGGAACGCGAAGTCACGTCAAAGCTCCTGACTGGGCCAAAATATAGTGGTGTAGGTGAGTTTGTCGTCAACGGCGAAGACAATATGCTGGCCGTGGAGGCCTTTCGCAACGACAAGCCTGGCACCGACTTGGTCTTCCTAGGCCTCGACGGGACGGAACTGGCTCCGGCTGATGGTCGTGGCTACTGGCAGCGTCCGCTCGTCTGGACGCCATCCGGACTTGTCTACATCACCACTGAGTGCTCTTCCGCCGTCAGCCAGCGCTACACGCTGCGCCGACATCGTGGCTCGAACAGTGAAGACCTGTTAAGTGGTGAAAGCACGGCTGGTCTCGGCGCTGTAACCCTCTTTGACGCTGAGCTCCTGTATACCCGCGTGGCTAGCCCACAAGATGGGAATCGTGGGCCGCAAGCTGATGCCGAAGCCAATACACCCGCCGCACTATGGTTCATGACCAGTGACGGTAGCCGCCGGCGTCAGCTCTATGCCGCCCCTGTGGACGTTAGTGATATACAGGGGCGCTGATGCCGCTGTATATCGTAAAGGAGCAGTATGATCGTCCTGGGAACCCTCGGTCTGGTTGCCATCATCAGCGCGGCACTCGTCGTCGCGGGCGTTACATTCTATGGTGGCTGGCGTGCGCTTGGTGACGAGCTGGTCAGGCGCAATTTCCGCAGCCAGCCACCCGGCCTTGGCACTCTCGGCTTAACGCTGCTCGGCTTGATCCTGCCGGTCCTACTGATTACTCTGTTCCTGGTGGCCTTCGCGGCCTGGCTTTTTGGTTGGTTACTTATACAATTTAGATGATGCAGCTACTACTAAGAGCCCCATGCCTCCCGCCGTCCACCACGCCGTCTGTGGCGCAGCGGCGAGCAGTTATCCCCCATATCCCACAATTTTACTTATAATTGTAATGATTGAGACATGTGCAAGAGTTATCCACACCACTTCCATGTTATCTACAGGCTTGGGGATAACGTGGTGACAACTCATTGGTCTGTCTAAATGTCTTTCAAGCTTCTACAATGCACTCAATACACTACGTCACACAAAATCCGCCAAGTTATCCACAATTTCGCGCTATTGCTTGATGAACTTATCCCCAAATCTACCGTGTGTGTAGCAGCCTTCGACCTTATCTAGACGGTCATGTCCATAAGAGATTGTTATACAGGAAGCCCACTTAGGCGCTTGTACAACCACGCTGCATGGAGTATCATGCCTGCACATTCGACCGTATACCAGATGCGACGAGGATACGGGAGCTACGTCCTAAGACTATTTCCTGCGGAAAGTTTGGGTTACGGAACAGCATGAACGTTTGACCGCGCTCTGTTGGCTGTTGGTCTATGTTTAGCTGCGGAGGCAAGCATTGAATATCAAGCAAATTTGGCAAACGGCGGTTGGTGATCTGCAGGTGCAGGTCCCCCGTAATGAATTTGAAACGTGGATCAAGCCTACGACCTTAGTCGATATCGAGGATAATCTTGCTATTCTTGGCACCCCCAACATCTTTGTTCGGCAAGAGCTTGAAGGCCGCTATCTTCCGGTCCTCAGCCATGCCTTGGGGTCAGCAGTTGGCTACCCACTCCAGGTCCAGGTCGTCATCGGCAACCATGACGAACACACATCTACCTCCGAAGTCCCGACCCGCGCCACAGCCTCGATAATGACGGTTCCACTTCAGCAGAGTACTCCAGCTTTAGCGCGGCCGGTGCCCATGCAGCTGGGCTTACCTTCCGCCCGTAGTGCTATGCTAAATCCGCGCTACACCTTCGATAGCTTCGTGGTAGGCTCATCGAATCGTCTGGCGCACGCCGCCTGTATGGCGGTCGCCGAGCATCCTTCGCTTGCCTACAATCCCTTGTTTTTATATGGTGGCGTGGGTCTGGGCAAAACGCACTTACTGCACGCTATCGGCAATTTGGTGCTCGATACTAATCCCGAGATCAACGTCCTGTACGTCTCCTCAGAAAAGTTTACCAACGACCTCATCAATGCGATTCGGCGCAACCCCGAAGAATTCCGCATGCGCTACCGCAACATCGACGTGCTGCTGATCGACGATATTCAATTCATCGGTGGTAAAGAAGCGACACAGGAAGAGTTTTTCCATACCTTCAATGCGCTCCATGGCGCCGGCAAGCAAATTGTGCTGTCCTCGGATCGCCCGCCCAAGGCCATCGTTACCTTAGCCGAACGCTTGCGTTCGCGCTTCGAGTGGGGGCTAATCGTGGATGTCTCATCGCCCGACCTTGAAACGCGCACGGCCATTTTGCGGGCCAAGGGCGAAGCGCTGAATGTTGATGTGCCCGATGCCGTCATCGACTTTGTTGCCCACCGCATCCAATCCAACATTCGCGAGCTCGAAGGCAGCCTTAATCGTGTGGTGGCCTTCGCCAATCTCAGCCACCAGGCCATCAACGTCGAGATCGCTTCGGCCGCCCTGAACGACCTTATGGACAATGGTCGGCGGCAGCGCATCTCCAACGACACGATTGTGGATGCGGTCTCGAAGTTCTATAACGTTGATCTCAAGATTCTTAAAGGACGGGGTCGCTCTCGCAACATTGTTGTGCCACGACAAGTGGCCATGTACCTGATGCGTGAAGAAACCGAGTCAAGTCTGATGGAGATCGGCAGTGAGCTAGGTGGTCGTGACCATACGACCGTCCTGCACGGCTGCATCAAAATCAAAGACGAAATCAGCACTGACTCACGCCTCCGCTCCGATGTATTGGCGATTCGTGAACGCCTCTATAATGGTCACGGTACTCCGCCATCAACCATGTAAGCTTCACTCCATTGCGGGCCGACCACGTTCGCCGGCCCGCAGCCCCGTTTAAGGCTCCTAACTCGTCTACGCCCGTAAATATGTCTTGAACCAGGCTAACGTTTTCTCCCAGGCATCCTTAGCCGCACCAGGATTGTAATTTGCCCCGCCATCATGATGAAAGGCGTGGCCGGCTCCCGGATAGATCTGCTTCTCGAAGGTCTTATTATTCTGCTTCATCGCGGCTTCTATCGTCGGCTCGCTTTGCGTGATGCGCGTATCCAAAGCACCGTAGAATGCCAACACCGCCGCTTGAATCATTGGTATATCCGTGACTGCTGGTGGCGGACCGTAAAAAGGCACCGCAGCGCGTAGCTCGGGAGTTTTTGTCGCTACGCGCCATGTCACACCTCCACCATAGCAAAAACCGACCATACCGACACGATCCTTAATAACGTAGGGCTGGCTTTGGAGATAACGCATGCCCGACTGAAAATCTTGGACCAGCTGGTCTGGCGGTAGCTTGCCGAGGATACCGGGTACATCCCCAGGATTGGAGACCTTCGCCGTGCCCCCTTGTCGTCCCAGCAGATCAACGGCCAGTGCGACATAGCCCGCCTTAGCCAGCCGTCGTGCTACGTTCTGGATATACGGTGTCAGCCCCATATTCTCATGGCAAACCAGCACGATCGGGGATAGGCTGTTGCGGACCGGCTGTGCGAGATAGCCCATCAGCGTCGCGCCGGTACCGGGAAAGCTCATCATGTCGGCCGTTAGCCCCGGATCATCTGGGGCCACCTGGACCGATGGATCTGCACTTGCAGCGACCAGCGCTGAACCTGCGCTGGCCGAGCTGGCCGGCGTGGACGTAGCGACTGTCGTGGCTATCGCAGCCGTCGTTGACACGGCATCTGTCGTTGCCGTCGTGCTGACCTGCGGACTACCACATGCTGCCAGGATCACGATCGCGGCTGTCATGCCGGCAATGGCTCCAATCTGCCGTAACGCCTCGCGTCTTGATAGATGGCCTTCCTGGTACTCCTCGACGAACTCGTCAACGAGATACTGCTGCATATCATTGAGTGTGTCAGTCATCGCATGCTGCTCCTTCTGTCTATAGCTCTTAGCGAGAGTATACGTTCACTTCCGCACTCAGTCCTCATCGCTTTTAACTCATTGCTCAGGTGGTGCTATCAGCCGTCCAAGGAGCGCCAGACTAAGGACCAGCACGACCACCAGTCCAAAAGCTAGCCATGGCGACCGTGTCACCAAATCGCCGGCCAGTACCAGGAGTGCGAGGGAAGGTAAGACATCGCAGAAAGAAGCCAGGATATACCGCGAAAAGCGCATCTGTGCCAGCCCCGCCGCCAGCGAGACCAGTGGGTAGGCCGGTCCTGGCAGCAGCCGCAGCAGCATCACACTATGCCACGATATGCGCCGGACCAACCGCCCCAACTGCGCCTCTGTCGTCGTCGATAGCCAGCGGCTCACCGCTCCCGCTCCCCAGCGCCGTGCTAGGGCAAAGCCAATCGTCGCCCCCAGTACGTCGGCAACCAGCACATAAAACAGACCGGCCACCGGCCCGAAGGCCAACCCCGCTCCCACCTGCAGCAGCGTCGCCGGGATGACCGGTATCACCAGCAACGTCGCCAGACCAAGAATCAACGCCAACGGACCCCATGGTCCGAGTTGATGCAACTGTTGTCGAACCATCGCCAGACTCAGTAGCGTGCTACTGAGCCGCAATACCCACACCCCTACCAAGCCAACCAGCAGGACGACGACAAGCACGAGCACACGCCGCGACGGACGAACCTTAATCACGCGGCATCACATAGTAACCATGCAACGTTGCACCACTCAGTCCTCAGTCCTCGTTCCTCGTTCCTCACCCTGCCCGTGCTTCCCGCCAACGAAAAACAAACTCCCCTGACTGCGTCTCGGGCCGGAAGGTATACAACTTAGCCGGACGTCCACGACCCTCGCGAAAGCGCCCAGTATCATGCAAAATGCCTGCATCGGTAATCTTGCGATAAAAGTTGCGTTTGTCCAACCCCGCCCACTCTCCGGCGGCTCCATCATCCCCCCGTCGCCGGTCGCCAAATAACTGTCCATAGGTTTCATACAGCTCGGCCAGCGTAAACTCTTCCGGCAACAACTGAAACGCCAAAGTTGTATATTCGAGTTTGGAGCGTAGCCGATTAACTGCGGCTTGCACGATCACACGATGATCGAAGGCCAGTGGCTCGGGCAACTGGTCGATCGGGAACCAGCGCACCGCCGTCGCCTCGTCGGAGGTGCTTGGCTGGTGCCGGTCGGCGCGTACCAGCGCAAAGTAGGCGACGCTGATCACACGCGTACGTGGATCGCGTTGCGGTGAACCGAAGGTATACAGCTGTTCCAGGTAGACCGCCTGGATACCTGTTTCCTCCTGGAGCTCGCGCTGCGCCGCATCTTCCAACGACTCATCTATCCCTACAAACCCGCCTGGAATCGCCCATTGCCCCGCATACGGCCAGTGCCGTCGCTGCAGCAGCAACACATGCAGGGCCTCGTTGATCAACGTCAGAATGACCACATCCACCGTCACCGAGGGCCGCTCGTAGATCGTGGCGTCGTACTGTTCGGCTTCACTCATTCCTTCGATATTTCCTCTTATACGTTTCTACGTCAATACTCTGCTGCCATCCGCCGGACCACCTCATCCATCGTCGGCAGCGCGTTCGTGCCTTGTCCGGCAATTGAAAACGAAGCCGTTGCATTGGCCCAGCGTGTCGCTACCTCGACCGCTTTGTTCTGCCACATAGCCATGAAGAAAGCTGCCGCAAACACATCGCCCGCCCCGGTCGGATCGACCACCGTGGTTGGAAACGCCGGCACATCAAAGCGCTGACCGGCCTGCCATGTCGTCGCGCCACGCTCTGCCCGTGTTAAAACCACGGTTGGTACCCGCCCAATCAGTTCCTCAATGATCGTTTCGTCGCCTTCAATATCTTCTTCGCTTAATACCAGCACGCGGATAGCCCTAAGGTCAAGCTCCTTGAGGATCTGTGGCTGTAGCCAAACCTTTCCATCTGCCTCCCAACCCCGGAGCCAGCCTTGGGGTGTCGCTCCGACCAAGGCCTTGGGAAAGTGTCTGGCTACCATCGGCACCTCCTGGTCAACGGGTCCAAGATGAACGATGGCAGGCTGTTCCCACTCCGCCGGTAGCCATTCGAGGCTGATTGGCTGCGCTTGGTGCAACAAATATTGGGTGCGCCGCTGCCCGCTGTAGCGGTTGCTAAAGGTTGTGGATTCAACTGCTGGCTTACGCAGCAACTGTAGCTCCGGGGGCAGCCATCCAAGATCCAGCTCGGGCGCACATGCCGTCAGGATGGCCGTGCGCAGACCCAGCCGGTGCGCTGTGAGTGCCGCATACAAGGCTGTTCCACCCGGCTGCACGCTCCCGTCCGGCAGCAAATCGGCGGTAATATGCCCGATCACCAGGTAATCAATCGGCTTGGCTGGTGTGCTCAACGCTTCGTCCCTTCCAGATCGGCGCGGAAGTCAGGTGAAGCTTCCCACGCCTTCGGATCGCTCCCACCAAGCAGCTGTTGCAACACCCGTCGCTGATCCGCAGTTAGGGATTGCGGCTCAACCGGTGTCGCCGCCCATTTCAAACTATCATAAGGGACGGCCAGATACTCTTCCATTAAATCCTGTCCCGGTGCGCGATGGTAGTAGCCCAGCTTAAAGCACTGTAAGCCGAGGAAACGTTCGCCCACCGCGTGCGTAAATTGCACCGCAACCACGGCGGCCCCCTGCGGCGGATTGACCTCTTGCATATCGGCGCGTGGCTTTTGACCACCCGGTGCAAAGGCATGGTGCTCCAGCGTTTCGACCAGCACCCCGACGCCATTCAAAAACAAGGTTGGCTGCACCGTTTTCTTCCCGAAGCGCATGCTCTTTCCTTCCTCAACGACCCCGTACCGTGCCATTGCGCCGTCCGTCGTCGATCAGCTTCAGCACGCGGTGCGCCTTCAGTGCTAGTTGCAATGCGAGTTGATCTTCAGCATGCTTCCAATCAATCCCCGTAATATCGCTAATGCGTTGTAAGCGGTAGATCAACGTATTACGATGGATATGAAGCCGCTCGGCTGCCCGGCTTACGTTCCCGAGTTCAGCGAAGTAGCCTTCCAGCGTCATCATCAACTCACCGCTGGTTCCGTCATGTTCGACCAGCGTTCCCAGCGTCTCTTCGTAAAAGCGCCATAAATCGGTCGTATCACGCTGTGCCAGCAACAACCGGTAGACGCCTAAATCGGCGAAGGCGGTGATGCTGCCGACTCCAAATAATTGGCTGCCTAGTGCCAGGGCTTGCTCGGCTTGATCCAGTGCCTGTGGCCACTGGTGGGGTCCCGGGACCGCGCTACTTGACCCCGCTGTCAAGGCGACTGTATCCTGTAATTCGGCTAAGAGTGCGTGGGGCTGGTGCGGTTCCTTGACTGGACAAAAGGCGACAAGCCCCTCTTCACGTAGCAGCAGTGGTGCTGCCAATTGTCGCCGCTTCAATAAACGCTGCGTATGGTTGAGCAGAACTTCCGGTGTCTCCGTAGTGGGCTCGCAGACCAGTGCAATATGCGGACGCTGCAGATCAAAGCCAAGCTCAGCTGCCTGTGCCTGTAGTGATTGCGGATCGACCTGCGCACCACTCAAAATCGTGCGTAGCAAATCGCCTCGCACCCGACTTTCGGCCGCCTTAACGGCCTGTTCTTTGCTCAGTTCTAGTGCAAGCGCCGCGACCCCTTGCTGTAGTGCTACTGTATCCCAGCTATCCAGGCTTGTACCTGCCAGTGCTAGGCCCCCTAATGCGCCAATCGTTCGGACCAGCACCCGCAGCCCCAGCAGTTGGTGCTCACCCTCGGTCGGCCGCAACAGCTGAAAAGCCGCCCGCGCTGTTCCGTGTCCATACTCCGCACGTAAACGACCGCTTGCGCTATAGCATGCCACGTTTTGCCCGGTGCGTTCTCCCAGCACCACGACGACGCTCCGTACACCCCCGCCACCGACTAACGCCTGCGTCAGTTCACTATACAATTGTGCCGCCCGTCGCTCAATTTGTAGTTCGGGGTCGCTGAGCAGTCGCTGAATGTCACGCTCGATCAGCCGTAGATCCGCATCGGCAGGCAGCTCAAGCAGGACTATCCCTTTGCGCTCGGCCCGTTCCACAACGTCATCGCTGATTAAGCCCGTTACGGCAATGCCAGCGACTCGCACATCGGCTAAACGCTCCACCAGCTGCAGCAATGTCAGCCGTTCGTCAAGCTGCAGCGCCTGGGCCGGCACGACCAATGCCAGTTCACCGCCATGCAATGGTGGGAAGGCCGGTAAGGTTGAGCGCAGGCTGGCAACACCACGGACTTGGGTAATGCTCCCCCCATGCTCGTCCGTTCGTAACACGCTACTGGGCGGCAGCGCTAAACGCTGGAGATCGCGAATCGTCGTTAACATGACCCAGGTAGGGACGAACTCATAATCCGCGATTATAGCACGGTCGCCTCCGCTCACCCCACCTCGCGCTTCGGTCCCCACTCATCCATCAATCCTCATCCCTCATTACTCGATTGACGCTCCCCGCCACTGATGCTACAGTCCGCCTATGACCAAGATTGCTGTCGTTATAGCTGACGCTCCCGGTCTCGTGATCACTGACTATCAGGAGCAGCTGGCTACCGCTGAGTTGGTGGTTACGGCCGATGGTGGTGCGCGCCACCTCCTTGGCGGCAAACGGCTGCCCGATTTGGCCGTGGGCGATTTCGATTCGTTGGAGCCCCACTTTCTCGCCGAGCTGGAGCAAGACGGTGTCGCCGTCGAGCGCCACCCCGTCCACAAGGACGAAACCGATCTCGAGCTTGCCTTGCTCCGTGCCGTTGAGCATGGTGCTACCACGATCATCGTCCTTGGCGCGCTCGGCGGACGGCCCGACCAGCATCTTGCCAACCTCCAACTCTTGCTCCACCCCGCCCTCCGTCCGCTTGATGTGCGCCTACTCCACGCCGGTTGGGAAATCTTCGTAGTCTATGACCAGGCCACGATCATGGGACAGCCCGGCGATATCGTCTCGCTCCTGCCGATGACGCCGGTCGTCGACGGTATTGTGACCGAAGGCTTGTATTATCCCTTACACGATGAGGCGTTAGCGCTCGGCCCGGCCCGTGGTGTCTCGAACGTCCTCCAGGGCACCTCGGCAACAATTCACCTTCGCTCTGGTGTGCTGCTGGCCATGCATAACCTTCAGGGCTAAAGGATGCCGGTCGTAGACAGCACCGCTGGCCCAATCTGGTATCTCCAGCGTGGCAATGGGGTCCCACTGGTCATGGTGCATGGGGCTGGTGGCACTGCCCGCCATTGGGGCTATCAACTGAGTGGACTCAAGGAGTCGGCCAGTGCACTCGCCCTTGATCTCCCTGGTCATGGTCGTAGCCCTGGTCCACCGCCCCGCACCATCTCCGACGCCGGCAAGCTGCTCCTCCAGTGGATGGACGCCCTACATCTGCCTCAAGCAGTGCTGATGGGCCATTCGATGGGCGGGGCCATCGTACAATGGCTCGCCCTAAATGCTCCCGAACGCCTGCTTGGCCTCATCCTCGTCGCCACCGGTGCCCGGCTGCGAGTTGCGCCCACCATCCTTGAGGGCATCTCTCAAGACTTCGCCGCGACGACGCAGTTGATTACGCAGCTTTCCTACCGTCCTGCGACCCCTCCGGCGATCATTGCGCAAGCCGTGGCCGAACTACGCACCATGCCCCCGGCCGTTCTCCATAACGACTACGCCGCCTGTGACGCCTGGGATGCAATGACCCGCGTTAGCGCGATTACGGTTCCCACCCTAATCCTCGTAGGTGAACAGGATCGCATGACACCCCTTAAATATAGTCAGTGGCTGCACGAGCGTATCGCCGGTTCGCAGTTGGTCATCATCCCAGCTGCTGGCCATATGGTCATGGTCGAGCAGGCGGATATCGTTAACAGGACCATTGGCGCCTGGCTGTCCGCCGTTATCCTGCCCACCATTCGGTACAATTCCTCCGGCAACTAACCTACCTGTTCCGGCTCCTGCCAACTTGTCGGCACGCCAGAAGGAATCGTATGCGTCTCCTGATCCGAATCCTACCTCTACTCGCGACTGCTCTGCTCCTGCTCGACTCAGTGCCTCGTCCTACCGGCGCCTCCGGCACACAGCCGAACGGTGTCTCTTACTGGGGTATGAATGCGTATATCACCAAGCGTGAGCGCCGCGGCGTCGATAACCTCGACGTCCTGGCCGATACGGCGCGGAATGCCGGTGCACAATGGACGCGTGAAGAATTACCCTGGTCGCTGATCGAACAACAGCCTGGTAACTACCTCACGGTCTACGACGATTCGCTCAAATTAACGGCTGATAAAGGCTTCGGTATCATTGGCGAACTGCTCACGACGCCGGATTGGGCACGCGATCCAAGCTGTGTTACGAACTATTGGTGCCCGCCCGCCGACGTCAACCGCTATGCCGCCTGGGCGCGCTGGATGGTTGATCGCTACAACGGCGATGGCATCAACGACGCGCCTGGCTCACCCCGCATCGCTGCCTGGGAGATTTGGAACGAGCCTAACGATACCGCCTCCTGGCTAGATATTCCGCCCGACTCGAATGCCCGCAAGCTGCGCTATGGCCAGATGCTCGTCGCCGCCTATCAGGCCATTAAGTCCGTCGATCCAACCGCCATCGTGCTCACCGGTGGTACCTATATCTATGACGGCAGCTGTGCCGGCGGCGTGTGCGACGGCCTCAACTTCTTTAACGCTGCCGGCGGCGTTTTCCAGCAGCTACCGGCTGCTAAAACCGCCTTCGACGTGTTTGCCATTCACCCCTACATTCCCACCGACCGCCCCGATGCGCCCCAAATTCCGCCCAAGATTACCGTCGAAGGCCGGATTCAAAGCACCCGCACCTGGCTCAACCATGATATCGGTCGTCCTGATGCACCGGTCTGGATCACAGAAATAGGGTGGTGTACTACCGGTGGAGCGTGTCCGGGTGGTGTCGCCGTGACTGAAGACGCCCAAGCAGATTATCTAACACGCTCGATGGTCATTGCCCAACAGAATGGTGTACAGCACACCAGTTGGTTCCAACTCGAAGATGCTTTCAATGATCCTACCCGGCTCTGGAGCTATGCGGCGATTGTGCATGACGATGACGGCACCGGCTATCCCCCCAAGCCGGCCTATAATGCCTACAGCACCCTTGCCAAAACCCTGAACGGCTTCTCGCCTACGGGGACCGGGCCGGTGAACACGCACGTCTTCGCCCCAGCCGCTGATCAGGGTGACAACGGCGTCTACGACTACCGCTATACCGGTGGCACCACCACGATTGATGTCATCTGGATTCCCACTGGCACAGCCTCGGTCAAATTCCCGGTCGACTCCTCCAAGCAGATCGTGCTCGTCGACCGTGACGGCGGCACGACCACCGTCACACCCAGTGGCGGCACAGTTGGCCTCTCGGTCAGCGAACGCCCGCAGTTTGTCGTCCAGCAGCCGCCTGCGGCACCTTCCCACCTTGTCGTAACACCTACGACCCTCGGTTTTGTCGTCCAGACCGGTAGTCAACCGGTGTGCAGCGGCATACAGATCACGAACGGTGGCGGTGGCACACTTACGTGGACTGCAACGACCTCCACAAGCTGGCTCACCATTCAATCTAGCTCGGGCACTGCCCCTGGCACCTTTACACTCTGCGCCACGCCTGGCACAACCACCGGCACTCAGAGCGGTAATGTACAGATAGCGGGCAGCGATGGCTCTACAGCCAACGTCGCAGTTAGCCTCATCGTCGCCAGCCGAGTCTATAAAACACTGCTGCCGTTTGTCGAGCGTTAAAGAGCATGCTTCTGCGTCGGTAGCGCCGTGATTGGACGCGCCTGCACTATCCAAATTCGGCCCTCGTGGAGCACCCACTCGATGTCCATGGGCTGCCCATACATAGCTTTGATGCGTGCTCCCAGTTCGGCTAGCAGCCTTGCTTGCCCCAAGCTTAGTGTGGGCGCGTGGCGCTTTTCGGCCGGTACCAGCACCTCCTGTGTGCCGTCCACCGTGCGCACCGTCATCACCGCCTTGTCTGCGATCTCCCGCGCCAGTAGGGCACCACTATGCTTGTCTACCCCGTACATGTCCGGCGTCACCAATCCGCCGACGATGGCTTCGCCGAGCCCCCAGGCGGCGTTAATCAGCACCTCGCGATCCCTCCTGTCTGTCCACGCTTATGGCCTCGGTGACGGATCATAGCATGCGCGTTAATCGAGCTCAAGAATGCAGCGGTGCATGATCGGCACACTCTTGCCGGTAATGTTGCCGGTTTTGCCTGATCAGTCTCTCGTCTACAACGTATCCTGCACTGCATACGGGTCGCTGGGATCGCTGGGATGGTTAGCCCTGCTGAGCATTCTTAAGACAAGGAGGGTAGGCGAAGTTCTCGTATGACTCAGGCTCCGTCCGACTGCGATGTTAAGGATACCGGTTCGGATCATCCACGGCCAGACCTTCCACCACCGCTGCTTCCTGCAGGCGACGGTCGGCAGTCAGAAAGATCAATGGCGGCTGCTCCACCGCGATCAGCGCGTGGTTGCCAAGGATTGCCGTTGCCAATTGCACTGCATCATAGGCACGCAGGGGGTGGGCTTCAAGTACGAGGCGGCAGCGATCGACAATCGCTGGCGATAATGCGACAAGTTGATATTCGACTGTGCAGAGAGCCACCCAATCATCGACAATCTGCATATACTGGGTGGCATCCAGCGTTCCTTCGCGCCTCCGCCGGTTCAACGCGCTCATGCCCTCGACCTGAGTCAGATGCGCCGTCATGATGTGGTTGCCGGAAGCGTGTGCCGTGAGTGCCCGAACCCATGCTGTGCCGAGCTCCGCCACGTGACGCTTCACCAGCACACTGCTATCGGCGTACAACCACGCCACTAGCGGCCCTCACGTTCTTCCTGGATGATCTCCGAGAGTGGACGCCCCTGCGGAACCTGCGCTGCCAGTGCCTCGCGGGCTTCGGGCGTTAGCGGCTGCACCCCGTGCACGGGAGAATCGACCAGACTCAGACCGGTGAGGGCCAGTGCGGCTTGCAACTGTTCCCGATTGATCGCTGGGGCTATGGCCTCAACCGCCACTGTAAGTTGGACATGACTATGTTCGGGCAAGGCCAGCGGGAGGAGGGGGCGGAGGACTCCATCCTCATAGATTGCCGGCACGGATTGGGTCGTGGAGGTTATCATCCTGCTAGTACTCACCTTTCGTCTCAGTGGCATTTCGTCTCCAAGCCAGCAGATCATGGGAATAACTCCCCTGTCATCCACCGACGACTTTGGATCCGGGCTCTCGTCCCTACCGAGCGACCCTGCACTAGTATACCGCCTGTCGGTTCCCGGAGCCAGAACTGCGAGCGATACGGAGTGACCGGCTCCTTGCAGGGGCCATCGTGCCTGTCTATGGGTAGTGTCTGAGTCGCTGTCGCTTAACCATTCCTGCACTCCCGCAGCGGAATCACAATGTCGCGCGGCCCTGCCTCGGCTCGCGCAACCGCTAGTCGTCGTTCGGCTTCCTCCGCAGGCAGTTCGTTGCCATGCTCATCGAATAACTCAACGAGCACGGTCTGACTTCGGTCGCGCTTATCCTGTCTATCAGGATTGCCCGCCCGGTCACCCCTATGGAGCGTTCGCCATGCTCGACGGTAGCGCATGGTAACGATGCTTCCGATGACCAGCAAAATAACTCCTGTCTCAACATTCCACAGCATTACCAGTAGCGGCACGACGAGAAAGAAGACGGTCACCCAGATCGACGGCCCTTTCCGACGCTGCTGCATTATTCCTCCCGGAGGGTGATGGTTGATATGATCACTTCGGTAAGCCCTTAGCCCTGTAACCCAAGCTCTTCGTAAACCCGTCGTGTATCGGCTAAATGCTTTGGCGTCGTAGCGCCATACTCAAGACACCATAGGAGTTGGTAGATCGGTCGTCGTTGCCGGTACAGGCTTGCAACTGGATAAACGGCCTCGTACGCAGGCCAAAAGCCATCCCCCGTCATCCCTGTCCATAAGTCGAGCCGTGCCAGATCACTCTCATGATGACCGGCCCAGGCTTTGTCAAAATCCAGGATGGTTGCCAGCTTCCACTGCCCATCTTGATGGTGAAACAAGATATTATGGCCATGCAAGTCATCATGGCACAGACTGGACGCGCGAACATCTAGAAAGAGCGCGGCATGCTTGTGCAGGACGGATAGAAATATTTCGGTTGAGCGCTGATTAGTGATCATGCGTTCGGCCCGCTGGACAAGTGCATTCAGGAGTGTTCCACTTGAAGCAAGGCTGCCTGTAGCCGTAATCTCTCCAAAGCCTGGAAGGTGGATAGCATGCAATTGTGCTACAGCTTGACCGATGGCCTCATATCCATATCTCAGCTCATTCCGGCTCATCCGCTGACGTACGGCTGCCCACTCCTGACCCGGTATAAGCGTCTTAATCAGATATTGCCATGGAACCTCTGTGCGGTACGTATCCACTGCCAAAATCTCCGCCATGGGGATAGTTGTCTGCGCTGCAACTAGCCGGTGCAACATCGCTGCTCGATCAAATGGCTGCACAAAGGGGGCTTCCGGACCCGCAAGCTTAATGGAAACATCGAGTGTTGGATGAATCAAATGGGCAAGCAAAACCACATAGTCGTGGCGTTGATTAGCAATCACGTGGCTGGCAATCTCCACATCCGTGCCGAACGTGTGACGCAGTAACTCCCGTAGCATCACCTCAATGTCTGGAGTTAGCATAAGACCTAGCCTTCCTGCTCCCGCTCAGTGCCCGAACTGCTATTCCTCCCTGGCAACCCACCCCATCGCCTGCCACTCTGCCCACGCGGCTCGGAGACGTAATGCCAGTGCCGGCCGGGTTCTGGCAACTGCTGACGCTAACGCAAACCACCTACGCTTACCCACGGCCCGACCAGCCGTTGCCGCCAGTGCTGACCCGGAAAACCGCACGTAGTCCACGACCCACCGCAGCGTTTGACGCGGGCCAAGCACACGCAGAGTAGTGCGAATAATTGGCGGATAGACGGCGAGCGTATGGTTGACGATCCGGCCATAATCACCCCAGCGCATCTGGTCTTGGAAGAAACGTACCGCTATCTCGGTACCCAATTCATTCAAGACCCGCGCGAAGACGTTTTGCAGCCGGTTGACATCCTGCGCTCCATCCCACGGCTGCATGAAGCGGCTAAAAACCCAGTTGAGCGCCACATTCGCTTGGTAGGCGCTTATATATTGCAGATCGCTAGGCTGCAGCACATCATGATTCAGCGCCCAATCGAGCAAGATCGTCGTCCGGTCAAGATTGCGTACATGCGATCCAAATCCACAAAACGTCAGCGGTGATTGCTGTGCGTTGGCGTCGCCGACCGGCAGCACGCCCAGCAGCGGGAGCGCTGTCGTCCGTCGCTGAGTATGGCGCGCCGGAATAAAGCCGTAGACCGGTTTAAGATGCCGGAAGCCGGGCCCCGGCTGCTTATAGGTTGGCAGAAAGGTGAAATAATCCTCGAACAGATCAAGCAGCGAGTGCTTTTGAGCCGAGATCAGCCGCCGCCGCGCGCGCTCGTCCAGCAGATCATAATAGAAGACATACACCGTCAATTCGTCGCCGCGTCCGGCAAAGCCTTCCCAGATCAGCTGCCGGTTATGCTGCATCCCGGCGACCGAGACCAGAATATCGCCCACCTCCGGATTATGCTGCCCTATGCCGCTGCCTTCTTCGAGCCCGCTTACAATTGTGCCTACCGTCGGACAAACACCGGCGAATGGCTGACCTGCGTAACGAAGTTGCGCCAGTGGTGAGGTTGCTCCCATACCGTCCATCAAAAGCCGCCCCCCATAGCAATGGTGCTTGCCTTGTTGATCGGTAAACTCAACCGCCACCCCGCCCGTCCGTGCAACCTGTACTTGGACGAAGCTTTGAAAATCCAGCACCGTCCCGCCTGCTGCTTCGAGTACGGCGCGCGTCTTTCGTAGCAAGCCCCCGGCATCCAGCCCCACATTCAGCACCTCTGGCAGATGCAGTTCCGCCGGTGCGACCCCGGTTCCCGTCGCATCGAAGCGTACAACGCCGTCTCGGTAGCGCCGCATAATCACGGCTTCAAGCTCGCTTCGCGTAAACAAGCCCAGCCGTACCAGTTCCTCAAGCTCGGCGTCCGAAATATTCCACTCCCGATGCGCGCAGCCGACTTCGTCGCGATCAAATAGCAGCACCCGGTACCCATAGCGCCCTGCCATGACCGCTGCATGCAGCAAGCCCAGCCCGCCCCCAGCATAGATCAAATCATACTGTGCTTCCATGGGCGGCAATGCTTTAACGACCTGATGCAACTGGGCCGGAGCCCCGCCCCGTTCGTTGTTCTGCCAGCGCCGGTCCAATCGCGCTATCGCGCTCAAGCTCGGCAGTGCCTCCATTGCGCGAAACGCAGCGACGGTTTGTGGATACGTCCGCTCCAGGATCGCCGCCAGTTGCTCGGCCTCGAACGGCACTGTTGCTTGCACGTCTGGCATGGCCATGCCTTACTGTTGTTCCGCCAGCATTGCTGCCGTCACGTCACTTGCTAAAATATCGCCGCAGATCAGCCGCTCCGCGATCCGTGCCGAGGATAGGACGCCGGGTAGCCCTGCGCCTGGATGTGTACCCGCCCCCACAAAGTACAGATTCGGCAACTCTTCGGACTGGTTATGCGGGCGGAAATACGCCGACTGCGTCAGGATTGGTTCCACCGAAAAGGCACTGCCCAGGTAAGAGTTCAGCGTTTGGTGGAAATGCAGCGGCGTAATCATATGCTCCGTGACGAGATGCTTGCTCAAATTGGGCAGATAGTGCTCTTCCAGGAACTGCATGATCGCATCGCGGTACGGTTTTGCTGCCTGCCGCCAATCCGTACCCGATCCCAGATGTGGTACCGGAGACAGCACATAGAAGTTTTCACAACCTGCGGGCGCTAGCGACGGATCAGTGATCGTCGGCATATGCAGATACAGCGAAAAGTCATCGGCCAACTGCTTGGTGGTAAAAATCTCTTTGAGCAGCGGCTTGTAGCGTTTGCCCAGGATAATATCGTGATGCGCCAGCTCTGGACCATCGGTTCCTCGGTATTGCCGGTCGGTGCCAAAATAAATCACCACCAACGACATCGAATACCGCATGCGTGCCAGCTTGTAGTCCGTATATTTCTGCCGTACCGCCGCCGGCAGTAGCTGGTTATACGCGAAGGCGACCTCGCCATTACAAACCACCGCATCCGCCGGGATCACCGTTCCGTCTGCCAGCTTGACACCCGTCGCCTTGCCTCCTGCCGTCGTGATCTCGGTCACTTCCGTATTTAACCGCAACTCTCCACCCAGTTCCGCAAACAGGCGCGCCATTCCTTGAATGACCGCGCCCGTCCCCCCCATCGCAAACCACACGCCCCACTTCTTTTCCAGATAATGGATCAACGTATAAATACTGGTGGTTTGAAACGGGTTGCCGCCAACCAGCAGCGGGTGGAACGACAATACCTGCCGCAGCTTGGGATGCGTAACAAACTGCGAAACAAAGCCATACACCGTACGGTAGGACTCTAACTTCACCATCTCGGGGATAATTTTGATCATATCCCACGGCGTCGAGAACGGCACATCGGCCAGCTTGGTAAAGCCCACATCAAAGACCCGTTCCGAACGCTGCACGAACTCCAGATAACCGGTCACGTCCTCGGGGCTGATCTGCTCGATCTGCCTGACCATCGTGTCTGTATCGCCGCTATAGTTATAGTGACTGCCATCGTCAAAAAAAATGCGGTAAAAAGGATCGACCGGTACCATTTGGACATAATCTTCCGCACGCCGCCCGGCCCCCTCAAACAGCTCGTTAATCAGCCACGGTGCAGTAATAACCGTCGGTCCACCGTCAAACTTAAAACCATCTTGCTCATACACATACGCCCGTCCGCCCGGCTTATCACGCTTCTCCACGAGCAGCACATCATGCCCCCGCCGCTGCAGCCGTATCGCCGCCGCTAACCCACCAAAGCCCGATCCAATCACAACAATCCGCATCGCCCGCATCTCCTCTTTGTCACTCAGCAAACTCTCAGCCAGCAATGTAGCGGTCCGGCATGCTCCCTTGTATAATATATGTTTATTGTGTGCGATACGTGCTATGCGTGATACGAGTTTAAATTCAACCGAAGAAGTCCGTGGCCTGGTGCGCGCCGGACGTGCTGCGATTCGAACCGGCGACTATGAGGCCGCCCGCGTTGCCTTTACCCAGGCTCTCGTCTATGACACCGAGAACATCGAAGCCAAAGATGGCCTCGCCGATGCCCAACGCCGCCTGGGCCTGATTGCCGTCGAGCAGCGGGCGGCCGTCCAGGAAGAGTTCTGTTACCGCCATCCGGACGTAGAAACCGGCCTGCACTGCGTGCAGTGCAACCGTCCGATCTGTGCCCGTTGCTCGTTTCCGGGAGCGGTCGGGCAGTTGTGCCCCGAGTGCCGCAAAGGTCGTCGCTCGGTCAATTACCAGGTCGACTGGCTGACGCTGGTCAAGGCGGGGGCTGCCGCAATCGTCGCCGCACTAATCGGCAGCTTTGTGATCGGCTTTATTCCCCTGATCTTTCTCTTCTTTTTAGGTATAGCGATCGGCGAAGGGGTGCTGCGTGTCGTGGATTGGGCTACTCACAACAAACGCGGGCGCGCAGTCCAAACGGTGGTAGCCTTGGGCCTGGCAGCTGGTGTCGCAATGTTCTATCTCTACCAGCACGGCCACGTCAATCTGATCAATACCCTGATCTTTCTCGTCATCAGCATCGGCACGGCAGTTGCTCGCTTACGCTAATTACTTATAGGAGGTTTATCTAAAGTGAACTATATTCGATCTGTCATCCTGGGCGGCGCACTGCTCATGGGCTTAGCAGCCTGTGCCGGTGCTCCGGATCAGCCTGCAAGCCAAGGGACATCCGGAGCAGCAACAACTGCCTCCCAATCCTCCACAATCCCAGTTCCGAACACGACTGGCACTGCATATCCTGCCCCCCGACCTACTCCACGACCTGCCGCACCTGCTTCGGCTGCTTCAGCCTATCCCGGTGCCAAGCCGACGTCTACACCCTATAGTGCGTATCCGGCGGTAACGGTCACCAAGGCGCCCTAAGGTTGCGATGGGCTGGTGCGAATGGTATACTAGACTGTGCATTTCGAAAGACTGTCCGAAAAGTGGGGTTTCCCCACTTTTCTGTTTTGGTGGATTATGAAAGGCGTTTGGCAGCGATGAAAAGCGATTTTTACGCAGCAATATCACAGATTGCCGCGGAACGCGGCATTCCACGTGAATCCGTTCAAGCGGTAATCGAAGATGCGCTGAAAACAGCATATAAGCGCTATCTCGGCAATAATCCGCCGCCGGTTGAAGTCACCGTGAAGCTGGACCCGGTCAGTGGCGATGCCCGCGTCTATGCCGAAAAGCAGGTGGTGGATGATGTGCTCGATGATCGGCTGGAAATTGATATCGCCGATGCGCAGCGCATCCGCTCCGATGTGACGCTGGGCGAAACAGTGCTCGTTGAGTCGACGCCCCGTGATTTTGGCCGCATCGCTGCTCAGACCGCCAAACAGGTCGTGTTACAGCGCATCAAAGAAGTTGAGCGCGACCAGGTCTATGGCGAATACTTCGATCGTGAAGGTGAGATTATTACAGCGCGGGTCCAGCGTCATGCCAAAGGCAATGTCATCCTGGAGCTTGGCCGGGCCGAAGCCATCATGCCACCCAAAGAACAAAGCCCGAGCGACCGCTACTATCCCAATACGCCACTAAAGGTTTATCTGGCCGAGATCAAGCGCGAAGATCGCGGTCCTCGCCTGATCGTCTCGCGCTCGCGCCCCGAGTTGATCACCCGCCTGTTCGAAATGGAAGTGCCTGAGATTTATAACGGTGCCGTCGAGATTAAAGGCATTGCACGTGAGGCCGGTGTCCGCAGCAAAGTAGCAGTGCATGCTCGCCAAGAAGGCGTTGATCCGGTTGGCTCATGCGTCGGTATGCGCGGCACACGTATTCAAAATATTGTTAACGAGCTCAATAACGAAAAGATTGATGTTGTCCAATGGTCAGCCAACCCGCGCGTCTTTATTGCAAATGCCTTGTCACCGGCCACTGCCGTCGAAGTCCAATTGCACGATGACCAGACGTGTACCGTAATCGTGCCCGACAAGCAACAATCCTTGGCCATTGGTAAAGAAGGTCAGAATGTACGCCTGGCCGCCAAGCTCACCGGCTGGCGCATTGATATCAAAAGTGCTTCGGACTTGCTGGACGAAGAGCGCGGTATTGGCGAGGCTCGCTCGGTGGTCGATGCGGAAGCTATGGCTCAAGCTTCTGCCTTACAGCTGGCGGAAGTTGAGCACCGTCAGGTCAATGAGTTTGGCCTGATCGACTATAACAATATGCCCTTTGGTCCCCTGCCGAGCGAGTTGATCGGTCAGCAGGTTGAGCTACGTGCTGCGCAAGGCAAGCTCAATGTCTACCATGGGGGCCGCATGGTCGCGAGTTATATCCTGGATGATGACCTCATCTAAAGGCCGTCGCTACCGGGTACGACAGAATATGCTACTATTCACACCATAACATAACGTATGGTCTGAAACGGATAGAAGGGTGGCAAAATCAGGGCCAACACGACCGCATAAGCACATGCCGCAGCGCACGTGCATTGCTTGTCGCAGGATAGATGCCAAGCGCGGACTGGTGCGCTTGGTACGGCTACCGGATGAACGGGTCGCCATCGACCCTACCGGTAAACGGGCTGGTCGTGGTGCCTATATTTGTAATGATCGTAGCTGCTGGTCGGCTGCGTTGAAACGGAAAGCGATCGAGCGCGCGTTGCATATCACGGAGTTCGCGCCCGATGACCGGGCGATGTTAATCGCCTATCACTCAGCATTGCCTGACGACAGCCGTGATCCAGAGCAACTGGCCGCGCATGTTGAGCGAGAAGATGGCGACGAAGAGGTCGTCACGCTGGAAGGGGGGAGTATCCCCCGTTCCTAACGAAAGGAGTTCGGCATGGGTGTGCCTATAAAACCACGTGATCCGGCAGGTGACGACGAAACAAATAACACGCGGGTTGTGCCGGGACCGCGTCCTGGAACGTCTGGAACACAGCGTCCAGCTCAGCAACCTCCTCGCAATAACTCGACCCCGCAAAATAACGGCGGGAACGGCTTCGGTGGCGGACAACGTCCTGCCGGTAACACCGGTGGCGGACAACGGCCTGCGGGCAATAACTATAGTGGTGGACAACGTCCTGCGGGTAATACCGGCGGCGGCCAGAATACCGGCGGCAATAACTTTAGCAGCGGACAGCGACCAGGCGGGAGTCCTGGTGGTGGACAGAACACCGGCGGCAATAACTTCGGCGGTGGTCAACGACCGGGTGGCAGCAACTTCAGTGGTGGTCAGCGTCCCAGTGGCGGCGGTCAGCGCTCAGGCGGCAGCAACTTCAGCGGCGGCCAGCGCCCGAGTGGTGGTGGCGGTCAGCGTGGTGGCTATCGTGGTGGTGGCGGTGGTCAACGTCCGCAGCAAGGCGGCATGCGCGGCGGCCCGAACAATCGTGGGGCCCAAGGACCAGCTGTTCAACGTGGTGTGCCGGTTCGACCACGCGGCCCTGTCGCCCTCCCATCAAGTATGACGATCCGTGAGCTCTCCGAGGCTCTCGGTGTTGGGGCCTCGGAAATTCTTAAGCAGCTTATGAAGAACGGCATGATGGCCACCATCAACCAGCAGCTCGACTACGACACTGCCGCCTTGATGGCTTCCGAGTTCGACATTGAGACCACCGAAAGTGTGCCCGAGTCGATGGCCGGACTGATCGATAATATCGACGAAGCGCTGGCGACGGAAGAGGCAACCGACCTCAAGCAGCGGCCGCCGGTCGTGACGATCATGGGCCACGTCGATCATGGCAAGACCAAGCTACTAGATGCGATCCGCTCGACCCGCGTGGCTGAAGGTGAAGCCGGTGGCATTACACAGCATATTGGTGCGTATCAGATCGAAGTCCATGGTCGCAAGATCACCTTCTTGGATACGCCCGGCCACGAAGCCTTTACGGCAATGCGCGCCCGTGGTGCCCAGGTGACCGACATTGTGGTCCTGGTGGTCGCTGCCGACGACGGTGTGATGCCCCAGACCAAAGAGGCGATTGCGCACGTCAAGGCGGCCAAGGTGCCCATGATCGTGGCCATCAACAAGGTTGATGCGGCTGGCTCAAACCCCGACCGTGTACGCCAAGAGCTCGCCCAGGCCGATGTGCTTGTCGAGCAATACGGCGGCGATGTTCCGTCGGTCGAGGTCTCGGCACGCCAAAAAACGAACATCGACGGCTTGCTAGAGATCATTCTGCTGATGGCCGATGTGGAAGAGCTTAAGGCGAATCCAAGCAAGCCTGCCATTGGCACGATCGTTGAGGCTAACCTCGATAAGAGCCGAGGCCCCACCGCCACCGTGCTGGTGCAGAACGGTACCTTACGCCTGGACGACATTGTGGTCGTTGGCGGCACATATGGCAAGATCCGGGGCATGTTCAATGATGCCGGTAAACGCTTGCGCCATGCCGAGCCAGCCACACCGGTTGAAATCCTGGGCTTAAGCGAGGTGCCACGCGCTGGCGATATTCTGCAGGTGCTGGACGATGTGACGATTGCCCGTGAAGTCGCGGGGCAACGTAAGGGCCAGCGCCAGATGGAGCAAATGTCTTCCCAAATGAAGGCGCTAAGCCTCGAAGATTTGTTTGCCCGTATTCAGGCCGGTCAGGTCAAAGACCTTAATATCATCTTGAAAGCCGATGTACAGGGCTCGATCGGTGCCATCGAGCATAGCTTAGGCCAGATTAATACCAAGCACACTGAGGTCCAGACCAAGATTATTCACACCGGAACCGGCGCGATCTCCGAGTCTGACGTTAGCCTCGCGACCGCCTCGAATGCGATTATTATTGGCTTCAACGCCCGCCCTGACCCAGCGGCTCGTCGGCTCGCCGATCAGAACGGCGTCGAAATTCGCTTCTATTCGATCATCTACCAGCTGCTGGAAGATCTCGAAAAGGCGATGGTTGGCATGCTATCGCCCATCGAAAAAGAGGTCGTCGATGGCTTCGCCGAAGTGCGCACCGTCTTCAAGCTCCCGACCCGCGAGGTCGTGGCCGGCCTGTACGTCACCGATGGCAAGATCATGCGTAACCTACAAGTTCGCGTTCTACGCTCCGGCGTCGTCGTGCACGATGGTCGCATCGACTCGCTCAAGCGCTTCAAGGACGATGTCCGTGAAGTCCAGACGGGCTACGAGTGCGGTCTGATGGTCGCGGGCTTCAACGATGTCCAGACCGGCGACACGATGGAGTTCTACCACAAAGAAAAGGTCGAGCGCACCATCTAATGTGGGCTCGTTGCCCATAACTCCCTCGCCCCTCTTCTGCCCCGGCAGGAGAGGGGCCTTAATATTTTGTAGTATCATAGCCCATATGAGTAAACGAACCGATCAGGTAGGCGACGAAATTCAACGTATTCTGGGCGAAGTCATTTTGAACGAGATGAAGGACCCCCGCTTGGGCTTTGTCACCGTCACCGGTGTCACCATGACGCCCGACCTTCAGCGCGCCAACGTGCGTCTTTCCGTCATGGGCGATCCTGCCGAGCGCGATGCTGCCTTTCAAATCCTGGTACGAGCGCGCGGCTTTCTGCGCCATCGCGTTGGCGATGAACTCACCCTCCGCACGGTGCCTCAGCTCGTCTTGCATCTCGATACCTCGCTCGATAATGCGCTGCGCATCGGTGAAGTCCTCCGCCAAGTCGATGCTGAGCGACAGGCCCATCCACCGCAGCTCGATGACGTCACTGACGCCGAGCCATAGCGTTTCCGCGTCATCCGATCCGCGTGTCGACAGCTACATTCTCGCATCTGTCGGCTTTAGTGTGTGGAAGTTTTAGAACATGATGTATACGACCGTTGCCGACGCGGCCGCGCCATTGCGCCAAATCATCGCCGGCAAGCACCATATCTTAGTGATCAGCCACGTCAATCCGGATGGTGATGCGATCGGCTCGGTTGTTGGCCTGGGATTAGCACTAGAGCAGCAGGGCCATCAAACGACGTGGCTGGTGCCAACCCCCGTGCCGCCTTTCGCCACACGGATGCCCGGTGCCGAACGTGTTCAAAGCTATAGCCAGGATCAGCGCTTACCCGCGACCGTCGATCTGGTGATCTTGGTCGATACCGGCGATGTCCAGCGCATTACCAGTATTTGGGAAGAACAACAGACCTATCTCCGTGCGCGTCCGCTGATCGTGATCGACCACCACGTCACCAATAGTGGTGAAGGACTGTGTAACCTCGTTGATCCCTTAAGCTCTTCAACCTGCGAGCTCATCTACGGCTTGCTGCGTGCTTGGGACGTCGAGTTTACTCCAGAGCTTGCCACCGCCCTCTTGTTCGGCATCACGACCGACACCCAAAGCTTTCGCACCTCCAACACCACGCCCTCCGCCCTCCGTGCGGCTGCCGATCTACTCGAACAGTATGCTGACCGCGAGGCTATCGTCCGCGATGTCTACCACAACACGCCCTTCACCTATGGCAAGTTGCTCGCCCTAGCCTTAGCGGAGATGCAACGTGCAGGTGATGTTGTATGGACTCATGTCTCGCAAGAGATGCAACGGATCACGGGTGCCGATGATGAAGCCGGGTCGGAGGTCACCGACTATCTCGCCGGTCTCGGCGAATTCAAGGCGAGTGCCTTGTTCAAAGAGCGCCGCGATGGCACGGTCAAGGTCTCGTTCCGTAGCAACCCGCCGGTTGATGTGGCGTCAGTTGCCCAGCAGTGGGGCGGCGGTGGCCATCGCCAGGCCGCCGGGTGTACGATCATGCAGCCCTTATCCGACGCTGAGCCGCTGGTCATTGCGGCCCTCCTGCAAGCGGTTGAAGGCGCTCAGCGATGAGTGCTGCGACCATGCCCTCGATCTTGAGCGGCTTCCTGAACATCGATAAAGCTGCCGGTATGACCTCGCATGATGTTGTGGCTCAGGTGCGTCGCCTGTCCAGGCAAAAACGTGTTGGTCATGGCGGCACCCTCGACCCGGCGGCAACCGGCGTCCTGCCCATTGGCCTGGGTGATGCTACGCGTCTACTAGAGTATCTCGTTGAGGGCAAAAAGTCGTACCAGGCAATAATCCGCCTGGGCAGCACCACGACCACCGATGATGCCGAAGGCCCGCTCATCACCTCCGCGCCGGTTCCCAGCCTGACCACCACCGATCTAGAAGCCGCCTTTGCGCCATTTATTGGCGTGATTGCCCAAGTCCCTCCTGCATATTCAGCCATCCAGGTCGCTGGCCAACGCATGTACGACCTGGCCCGCCAGGGCCAAGAGATCGAGTTGCCTCCCCGTACTGTCGAGATCGACCGCATTGCCCTACTTGATTGGTCTTCACCAGACGTGTCCGTGCTCGTCACCTGCGGTAAAGGGACCTATATTCGTGCCCTGGCGCGTGATGTCGGCGCTGCACTCGGCTGCGGTGCCCATCTTGCCAGGCTGCGCCGTACTGCTGTCGGACCTCTTGCCGTGGAACAAGCTATAACACTCGATGCTCTGCGCGCCGATCCGAACCTTCTATCTGCGCGCATGTTGTCCCCGGCGGCTGCCGTTGCCGATTGGCCCCGTGCCGTCGTTGATGAGCCCACTAGGCAGGCTATCCGACACGGGCGTGCCGTCCCGCTTAGTGGAGTCGAGGGTGACCGCGCCTGCGCTTATGATAGCCATGACACGTTGATCGCACTTTTGGCCCCGCTGGGCGATCTCTGGCAACCATACAAAGTCTTGAGGTCGACATAATGATCGTATATCGCACGCTCGCGCAGCTCCATGTAACACTTCCTGCTGCCCTAACAATTGGCGTGTTTGATGGTGTCCACCGCGGTCACCAGTATCTGCTCGGCAAGGTCGTCGAGCGAGCACAGGCCCTGGTCGGCGTGAGCGTAGCCTTAACCTTCGATCCGCATCCCGATATCATCCTCCATCCTGAGCGCCAGCATCGGTATGTGTGCGATCTTGACCGGCGCATTGTGTTGATCGAGCAGCTCGGTATCGATCACCTGGTCATATTGCCCTTCGATGCCACCTTTGCCCGCCAGACCGCTGAGCAGTTTATGGCACAGCTCTGTGCTCACGTCCAGCTGCGTGAGTTATGGGTTGGCCATGACTTTCGGCTTGGCTACCGTGGTCTTGGCACGGTCGAGCTTCTCGCGTCCCTCGGTCACGAGCTAGGCTATACCGTCCACCCCATCAACGCCGAACTCATCGCCGGTCAACCGGTCAGTTCTACCCTCATTCGCCAGTATCTTGAGGCCGGCAACGTTGTCATGGCCCAACAGCTCCTGGGCCACCCCTTTATCATCCGTGGTCTCGTCGTGCACGGTGATCATCGCGGTCGCACCATCGGCTTCCCGACCGCTAATCTACAAACTCCACCCGAGCAACTCTTGCCCGCTAACGGCGTCTACGCCTGCCGGGTCCAACTTCCCGGCGATGCGACCTGGCTTCCAGCCGTGACCAACGTCGGCGTTCGCCCCACCTTCGGTGTCCTCAACCGTACCGTCGAAGCCCACCTGCTCGACTGGGACGGCGACCTCTACGACAAAACGCTCAACCTGCAATTCGTCGCCCATCTCCGCGGCGAGCAAAAGTTCAGCGGCATCGACGCCCTTGTCACCCAAATCCGCGCCGACGCCGCCCAATCCGCACAACTGCTACAAGCCGATCCCACTGAAACCACCTCTATGCCCTAGGCCGTCGTCTGCTCATTCAAACAAGGAATTGGTTATGAATGCTCCACCTGATTTGCACATTCGCTTACTCCAGAGCGAGGATATTGGACCCATCATCTCCGCCTTTGCCGCCATTGGCTGGAACAAGTCCGCCTCCCAATACGAACGCTACCTGGCGGAGCAAACGGCAGAAGCACGCGTCGTTCTGGTGGCCTTCATCGCTGACCACTTCGCTGGCTATGTAACGATCCAATGGCAGCCCGGCTATCCACCCTTCCGTGCTGCCAACATTCCAGAAATCCAGGACTTCAACGTGCTCCCGCATTACCGGCGCCAGCACATCGGCACAGCCTTGCTTGACGAAGCCGAGCATCGCATTGCCCAGCGCTCTCCTATCGCCGGCATTGGCGTTGGCTTATATGCCGATTACGGCCCGGCCCAACGCATGTACGTGCTGCGCGGCTATGTCCCCGACGGGCGCGGGGTTGCCTATGACAATCGCGTAGTCCAGCCTGGAGATCAGGTGCGCGTGGACGATGCGCTAGTGCTCTCCTTCACAAAAAATGTGAGTATGGACGTGGGGATGAAGTAATCGTGGTGAATGGCAGCGATAGTATCCGTTCAGGTGGTGGGGAGGAGGGTTGGGGCAGGGAGGCCGGCCCAGGAGCGCTGCACCGCGTCGGCGAGGAACGGCAGGAAAGGCTGCTGCTGCTGCTGACAGGTCGTCGTGACCGTCAAG
>JACDGP010000167.1 GCA_013821605.1 Herpetosiphonaceae bacterium | reverse complement strand
GTCTTGCCAACGGTGGAGGAGGTGACCGGACAGCGTGCGCTGACGTTCCGCCAGTGGGCTAGCGACCATGCTGCCGATTTCCATTCAGGGCAGAACTCATAGGAGGAAGCAACTGCTTATGCGCACAACGAGCCGACCGATCGTCCAAATCTCGCTGGATCTCATCAATATAGAGGAGGCGCTTGAAACTGCGCGCATTGCCGTCGCGGCGGGCGTCGATTGGCTTGAGGCCGGCACGCCGCTGCTGCTTGCCGAAGGGCTGCAGGCAGTGAAAGCGTTACGACGTGCATTTCCCGCACATCCAATTGTGGCCGATGTCAAGATCATGGATGGCGGATACCTTGAGACGGAGATGGTAGCCAAGGCTGGTGCGACGCATGTCGTCGTCATGGCACAAGCGCATCGGGCCACAATTAAGGAAGTTGTGCGTGCTGCGCGCGACTATGGCATTCTGGTGATGGGCGATGACCTGGGCACCGAGGATAAGCCAGCGGCTGCCCGCATGATGCAAGATCTTGGTGTCGACTATATCGTGCATCACGTAGGCTACGATGAGCGCCGTGATCTTGAGGTGCAAGCTGGACACGGCGGACGGATGCCAAGCCCGCTGGACGAGCTGGCGGCAGTCGTAGCAGCCGTGGAAATCCCGGTGCAAGCTGTGGGTGGGCTTTCGGTTGAACAGGCGATAGGGATGCCGCAGCACGGAGCACCGTTGGTTGTACTAGGAGCACCGCTCGTCATCGACGCTGAGGCATTTCACGTCGCGTCGAACGACCTAGGAGCGCTGCTGCGCGAGATCGTCGTACGTATTCGAGGTGGTGAGGCGTGAATTACAGCGCACCTTGGACTTGGTGCAGCTCATGATAGCCTCGTCAGATACCCAATAGTATGATTGTTGTTTAGACTGGCACCGATGATGCTATCGCTGTAGATTCAGGATGCCTATGGTCAGGCTCAATGCTCAAGGAGGCAAGGGTATGAACGAAGCGCATGCGGATGCATTAGTCTTTTTCGGTGCTACGGGCGACCTCGCATATAAACAAATTTTCCCGGCCCTGCAAGCCATGGTCGCACGCGGCGTTCTGGAAGTGCCCGTCATTGGTGTCGCGCGCTCGGGTTGGACCGTTGATCAGTTGCGTGCGCGCATGGCGGATAGCTTGCGGGAGCACGGCGGAATTGACCAAGCAGCCTTTGACAAGCTTTCCTCACTCGTCCACTATGTCGACGGCGATTACAGTGACCCGGCGACATTCACCCAGATGCGCGAAACCCTCGGTAGTGCCAAGCGACCGCTTTATTATCTGGCGATCCCGCCTAGCATGTTCGGTCCTGTCGCTGAGGGGCTCGCTAAGGCGGGCTGCGCCGCCAACGCCCGAGTGGTCGTCGAGAAGCCGTTCGGACGTGACCTAGCCTCGGCCCAGGCCCTCAACAAGATCCTACACGAGCACTTTCCTGAGGAGGCGATCTTCCGCATTGATCACTACTTGGGTAAGGAGGCCGTGCAGAACATTCTGTATACGCGCTTCGCCAACACCTGGCTTGAGCCGCTGTGGAACCGAACCTACCTTTCGCATATACAGATCACCATGGCCGAGAGCTTCGGCGTGCAGGGCCGTGGCAAGTTCTACGAGGAGGCGGGGACCATTCGCGATGTCATCCAGAACCACATGCTGCAACTGGTGGCCTGCTTGATGATGGAGCCGCCTACAGGCAGCACCCCCGAGCCGGTGCGCGATGCCAAGGCGACCCTAATCAAGGCGATTCGGGAACTCTGCCCGGAGGATGTCGTGCGTGGCCAGTTTCAAGGGTATCGTAGTGAGCAGGGCGTAGCAGCCACCTCAACCGTTGAGACGTTCGCGGCGGTCCGGCTGTTCGTTGACACATGGCGTTGGGCTGATGTGCCGATCTATATCCGGGCCGGCAAGGCACTGCCGGTGACCGCCTGTGAAGTGCTGGCGACATTCCGCTGTCCGCCGCGTTCGGTCTTCGGCGAGCCGACGTATGACGGTATGAATCACCTGCGTCTACGCCTCAGTCCTGAGCTTGTCATAGCGTTGGGCACACAGGTCAAGAAGCCGGGCGGGACGATGGCAGGCGTACCGGTCGAGTTGGAGGTCATGCGCCGAGACCGGCTCGCAATGGCGCCCTACGAGCGGCTGTTAAGCGATGCGATGCACGGCGACGCGACGCTCTTTGCGCGGCAGGACGAGGTCGAAGCGGCCTGGGAAGTGGTCGACCCGATTCTCGGCGACGTGACACCGGTGCACGAGTACGCGCAGCAGAGCTGGGGACCGGCTGAGGCGAACGCGCTCATCGCAGCTGATGGTGGCTGGCACGATCCATTGGCTCATGAGCCAGCCGTGCAGGAAGCCACTGAGCCGGAAGCGACAACTGCATAGTAGCTCTGCCGTCAACAAAGATGATCACTGCAGGTTGCCAACTGGCGCCGATCTCCACTACAATGATCGCATCCCACATTGGAGAGATTGGTCGTGACAACCGCATTACTGACGACGAAGCTGTATGTTCCCACCGTACGCTCGAACTTTGTGCCACGCACACGCTTGACCGAGCGGTTGAGCGTGGGATTGGGCGGCAAGCTGACGTTGGTCATTGCGCCGGCGGGCTTCGGCAAGACGATGGTGTTAAGTGCGTGGCTTGATCCGCAATCGGAGGCGGTCGTCCGCTACCCATTTGTGCCACGACCAGAGCATGTCGCCTGGGTTTCATTGGATGCGGGTGATAACGATGCGACGCGCTTGCGGAAATGCTTGAGGCTGAGGCTGTGTTGGCATGATTTGAATGTAAAGTGAGGTCCGCGAATGAGCACATCATCAGCCATCCCGGCAGAACTTGACATCCTCGCGATCGCGAAGCGCTATCTCCAAGCGATCGAACGTGGCGTGACCGGTGATACGCTAGCCGAATTCTTCACTCCGGACGTCGTACAGGAAGAGTTTCCGAACCGGCTCGTGGTGCATGGTGCACAGCGCGACTTGCAGACAATCTTGGATGGTGCACTGCGAGGCCAGCAGGCCGTATCGGCTCAGAGCTATGAGGTGCTCCATGCTGTCGTGAGCGGCAACGAGGTGGCGCTGGAGGTTCAGTGGACCGGAACATTGGCCATCGCCCTTGGGTCGTTGCCGGTAGGCGGGCAGATGCGAGCACGCTTCGCTGTATTCATTGAGTTTCGCGACGGTAAGATCGCTAAGCAGCGCAACTATGACTGCTTCGAACCGTGGTGAACTGCGTCTAGCGTTGCTTGAGGACCTCCTCAAGTGCTTGCGTTGCAGCGAGAGTGGCGCGTATACTGGGGGCAGGTTGAAGCCAGCTGCTCAACTCGTTGAGAGAGGCCAAACGCTGCCTCTGGATCGTCCGGTGTTCTCTGCTTAAGCGTGACCATGCTGACCAGGCTTGGAGGCGTCCTGTGATCATCCCAGATTGACGATGGGCAGCAGCCCAGATGATCGCGAGCAGGTCATAGCGCAGAATGCTGGGCAGACAGCGCAGCAACAACGAGCGGGGCCAGCAGCGTAGGAGCAGCCACCAGCGGTTGCGGGCGAGCAGGCGCTGCTTAAAAGGTGAGCCTTGAACGCCGGTTGCCGAATAGACGTGAGCGATGCGGACGGCTGGCGTGAGAAGTGTATTCCAGCCACGCAAGCGGAGGCGCCACGCCAGGTCGGCGTCTTCCAGGTAGGCGAAGAAGGGTTCCGCAAACAGCCCCACGTCGTCGAGCGCACGACGCCGGTAGCAGACCGCACCGCCGCTGGCCCCAAAGATAGGAACCGGCTCGGCGGGTAACTCAGTCAGAGGAGCGGTTGCTAAAACATCGCGGTGTACACCGTCACTGGCGACTTCGATCCCAGCTGACGCGATCAGCGTTGGACGGTGGGCGAAAACCAGAACACCAGAGGTGGCTCCTAGGCGTTCGTCGCTGGCGAAAGGCGTCGTCAGTTGTGCCAGGGCGTCGGGCGCGGCAACGGTGTCGTTGTTGAGCAGGATGATCAGATCACCGCCAGCAGCCCGGATGCCTGCGTTATAACCGCCGGCAAAGCCGCGATTTGCCGGCAGTGCGAGGCAATTGGCAGTAGGCACAGCCTCTTCGATCCAAGCAACCGTGCCATCACGCGAGCCATTATCAACAATAACGAGCTCGTGATCGACAGTTTGTTGGCGGAGCGCGGCGATACAGGGCTGGAGAAGCTGTAGCCCGTTCCAGGAGGCGACAACAACGGAAATCTTCAAGGACGCGGGCTGATTAGGAAAGCGAGCGCGGCTGAAATGTAGATCACGGTTGTGCGTCGGGTGGCGGGAACAAGGCGTGCCACCATTCGAGCGCGTTCGTGGCGGTTGCACTACGCGGCGGCAATGAGGCGACTTGGGTGATCGCTGGCGTGTCAAGCGTATGCGTCAGCGGGGGTGTGGGAGTCGGAGCGACTGCGGTAGAGGGCGGGACCAGATTTGGGCGTAATACCGTATCGCCGTCTTTTGCCATGCCCAAGCGGTCGCGCGCCGCCTGCTCAATTGCTCCATCGGACTCGGCATAGTCGGCTTGGCCTTTGAGTTGTTGATTAAGCGCGATTTGGGCTGCGTTGGCGGACTCCTGGCGGGCAATGGCCTGGTTGATCTGGTGCTCGGTCCAAGCCAGGCGGACAAAGCCAACCAACAAGGCACCCGCGAGCAACACGAGGACGAGCAATGCCGTTCCTACGCCTAACTTGGTAAAGAAGCGCGGTAAGCGCTCGGTGATGCGTACACGCTTTGGTCGCTGCATAGCAGTTACTGGAGTACCTCCGGCGCTTCAAGCACGAGCGGCTCTTCTTCGCTTTGCATCGCGCTCTGCCCCTGAAACACACCGCCCGGCTCGATATGCAAGGCCAACGCGGTAATAGTACCCCAGACTTTGCCGGTCTCTGATATTTCGAGCCGGTCGGTCGCAACGATGTCGCCCTTGACCGCACCCGCCACATGAATGCTGGTAGCCTGAATGTTCGCGATCACACGTCCGGTCGCCCCGATAATGAGCTTGCCAACGACTGCGATATCACCCTCAAAGGTGCCATCGATACGCGCATCACCGTCAATATGCAAGGAGCCCTTGATGCTGGAATTGGCACCAATGCTGGTTTCTAGCTGCGAATTGTGGGGGATGGAGCGTGCGCCATACTTAGGCGCGTCCTTGCTAAATAACCGCATGCCTTACGGTGCTCCTGTAACCCAGCGGCAACCCGGGCCTCGCACGGCAATTATACGGGATTGAGGAGGCCGAGGCAAATAGAGATCACCAAAAGTGGCGCAGGGCCAAGTGGTGTTGGCTGAGTACACAAGATGCATAGCAAATGTGGCGTAGCGCCCTTATGGACCACTGACCGGGAGCGAAAACCAGAAGGTACTGCCGGCACCTCCCTCGCTCTGCACCCAGATCCGCCCACCATGTGCTTCGACAATCAGACGGCTGCTGTATAAGCCGAGGCCGGCCCCCTGTGTAGCTCCGGCCGTGCGGGCACGGTAGTACTTTTCAAACAGGCGAGGGACGTCATCCGCGTCGATGCCGACCCCCTGGTCGGCCACGGAGACCATGGCATGCTGGCCCGTGCGGAAGGCCCGCACGACCACCGGACTGCCCGGTTGTGAGTATTTCAAAGCATTCGTCACCAAGTTGACCATCACGCGCTCGATATGGATCGGATCTGCGATCATCGGCAGCTCATCCGCAGCGTCAACCTCAAGTCGTGCTCGGTCCTGGGCTGGAATGTTTTCTGCTATGCTCAACGTCAGTACCGCGACAAGGTCAACCGCTTCCAGGCGCAACAGCGCCTGGCCCGCCTCAAGGCGGCTCCGATCTAACACATCCTGGATCAACCGGTTCAGCCGTCTGCCGCTCTTGAGAATAGCCTCCACACCCGTGGCGACACGCTCAAGGCCCGGCTTCTCCACCAGCCGCTCAATCTGCTGAGCATGACCCAGGATCGCCGCTAATGGTGTGCGTAGGTCGTGGGAAAGCAGTGTGAGGAACTCTTCCTGGCTCCGTTGCAGCCGCTGCACCTCCGTCAGGTCGTGGAATGCTACCACCGCGCCGCCCACCTTGCCATCAGTGATGATTGGTGCTGCCGAGTACGCAACCGGAAAGACGCTGTAGTCTTGGCGCGTAAACAGGGCATGCTCGCTGCGGTATGTCAAGCCGGAACGCAATACCTCCACCAGAGCGGGGCCGGGGAGTATCTGGGTACACTGCGCGTCGGGCAGCGGCATCATTGCCGGCGCTTCTCTGCCAAGCAGTTCGGCTTCTCGCGACCCCAACAACGCCTCGGCCGCCGGGTTGACAAAGGTGATCCGGCCGCGCTCATCGATCGCGTACATCCCTTCGGCCACGCTGTGCATGATGGCGCTGCCCAGGGCGAGTTGCCGCCGTAGCTGGTCGGCTCGTTCGTGCCCGTCGACGCCGGCGCTCAGGAACTGACGGTTGGCATCCCAGAACTCGACAGGTTCTGATGGGATGTAATCTGTCCCCAGCGTGTTGCGGTCCAGGTCCACATATTCTTGTGTCGCCATTAGTCGTCTTTCCAGGAACAAGCCTGTATAGCTGCTATCTCGGCGAGGCGATCATCGCTTGGATCTCATTTTATGATGGCGTGGTCACATGTTAGCGAACAGCAGCGTCAGCGGAGCCATGATCCAGCCCAACATCTGCATAGACCAGCTCTGCAACACGCGAAGTTAGCGAACAGCAGCGTCAGCGGAGCCATGATCCAGGCCCCCAACCATGTGAGATCGCATGGCGCCATGTCGGGGTGTTGAGCATCCTTTCGAGCACCACTCGAAGGCAGCGACCGGCTGAACCGCAAGCGCGTGGAGCGCACCGACGAGTCCGAGGAGACAGAGCACACGGCGGGACACCCGCCATGTGTGGGTGAAAGATGAACTAAAGCTAGTCATGAGCGTTCATCCTGTTGGTATGCCCCTCGGTGTAGCTCGCTCGTCTGAGGCTGGGAGCCACCGGGGAGATGATGATGAGAGTTAGGATACTGGGTGACCGTGGTAGTGTACTATGTTACCACAATCCTACCTAATCATCAGCAGATGGACGTGCTCGTCTATTACCTGATGATCCCAAGAGCAACCCTGGCATTGACGATGCATAACGAGGGCAATGTGGAAGACGCACTGAAGCAAGGCGGAGCGTGGTGCCAGTAGGAGGCTGTATCACGATTAGGGTAGCTGCCCAGGCACGGCAGCTGTTACCCGCCGCCGGTGCTCCACCTACGCCGCAAGGACGGGTGTGGTGTGCATCTCGTATAAGAACTTCTGCATCAACGCCGCAGGCAACGGCTTACTGAAATAATAGCCCTGCCCTTGCTCACACTGCAGTATCCGCATCTGTGTCAGCTGGTCAACCGTCTCGATCCCTTCTGCGGTCACTGTCAGTTTCAAGGCTTTGGCAAAGGCGATGATGGCTTCGACAATCGCCGTGTCCTTGGGGTTGTGGCCCAGACCGGTGATGAATGAGCGGTCGATCTTCAAGGTATCGACCGGGAAGCGTTGGAGGTATGTGAGTGAACAATAGCCCGTCCCGAAGTCATCGATCGCGAGCTTGACGCCCAGCGCCTTGATCGCACCCAGTGTGGCGCTCGCTTGGTCGCTATCCTGCATCATCATGCTTTCGGTAATTTCGAGCTTCAAGCACCCGGCGTCGAGTCCTGTTGTTCTGAGGGTCTCCTCGATCATCATGATCAGCTGCGGATCCCCAAATTGACGGGCCGATAGATTGACCGCCATGATCAGCGGCGTGTCGTGCGGAGCATACTGGTGCCAGCTGAATGCCTGGCGACACGCCTCCTGCAATACCCAGCGACCCATAGGCAGAATTAACCCGGTCTCTTCCGCTAGAGGAATGAACTCCCCAGGCAGCACCAGTCCGCGTGTCGGATGCTGCCAGCGTATGAGTGCTTCGACTTCGACGGTGCGGCCCGTGGCGACATCGATCACCGGCTGGTATACCAGTTCGAATTCACCTCCCTCGAGGCCCCGCCGAACATCGTTCTCGCGTTCCAGCCGGGCCGGTGCGCGTGCGGTCAGGCTGTGGTCGAAGACGGCATAGTGTCCTTTCCCACTCCCTTTGGCCTGATACATCGCCAGGTCCGCGTTGCGGAGGAGACCGTCGGCGCACTCATCCGTGCCGCTACTGAACGCGATGCCGATACTCGCGCCGGTGAATATGTCTCGCCCCTCGATCACAAACGGCTTGCGGAGCTCCCCCTGGATGCGCTCCGCTGCAGCTGTGGCCCGCGTCAGGTCATCGGTATCTTCGAGCAAAATCGTAAATTCATCGCCTCCGAGGCGTGCAACGGTATCCGTGGGACGTACACAGGCTTGAAGCCTTTCTGCCACGGCCAGCAATAACGCATCGCCAGCCTGATGGCCGAGGCTATCGTTGATGACCTTGAAATTATCCAGATCCAGAAAGAGCACTGCGACATGGTGGTTTGGTCGTTGGGTCTGCGTCAGGGCCTGTTCGAGGCGGGTCATGAAGAGCGCGCGGTTGGGCAGTTTCGACAGCACGTCATGAAACGCCAACTCCGTTAACTTCTGCTCAAAGCGCTGACGTTCAGTAATATCGTGATAGGTCAACACCACGCCCTGGATCGATGGATCGTCCAACAGATTATGGGCGATCGCTTCGCACGGATGCCAGGAGCCATCGCCGTACTCCACGCGGACTTCCATCGTGAGATTGACGCCCGGGTTGGTGACGCTTTGGTCGAACAGGTTCCGCGCCCGCACACGGTCCTCCGGATGAATCACGTCCCACGCATCCGCACCCTGCAAGCTGGTGGCGGTTCGGCCCCAGATCCCTTCAACCGGCGGACTGACGTAACGAATGGAGCCAGTCCTCGATAGGATGATGAGCACATCCGACACGTTCCCAACCAGGGCGCGGAAGCGCTCTTCGCTTCGAAGCACGACCTGGTGCTCGGCATCCTCTACAGCTCTGACGCGCTCGACCTCCGCCCGCTCGGCCATCAGCGTCCGCTCCACCAGCACGACCGGGACGAACAGGAACGGCACGGCCCAGACCGCGGCGCGGGCGAGGAGCACGGCCAGAATGCCGCTCCCAAGCAACGCCCAATACTGGAGGGTGTTACTCGTGAGCAGTCGTTTAAATGTCGTGCCAAGACCGGTGCCCTGGCCAGACACGAGGATGGCTATCACCACCAGCAGCGTGTTGGAAAGATGGAGACTCTCTGCCGCCAGTAGCAACGCCAGTGGTTCCCGCAGCGGACCCAGACTGATGCTCCTAATACGTGCGTAGAGCATGCTGGCTGTGGCTGTGGATACGATGCTCTGCGCAGTATTAAACACGAGGTCGGTGCGATTGGAGCGGTCACGGAACAGGAGATACAGGTAGCCAGCCACCACGCCGGCGGCCGTTGCCAGCAGTGCGAGAGCCGGACCGAGCAGGACGATGGCGATGAGTTGTGGTGCCACACGGAGCGAGAGCCTCACGTACTGGTGAAGCTTGACCGGTCGAGCGGTCGCGAGTGCGATCAGCAGGGTGATACCGGCGAACAACCACGCATCACCACCCGCACTCCAGCCGCCGAGTAGCCATACACAGCTGCCCATGGTCAGCACGACACTCAGTGCGATCAAGCTTCCAAGGTACAGGCGCATCGTCAGCAGTGGCATGCGGTTGATGACCATCACGCGGCCATCTGGCTCGTCGCGCGCAGTTGCGGGTCGGCCTCGACGCGGTTAAACATCATCCCTGCTCCTGTAGGCATGGACCATGGGGCAGACCCTGCATGTAGGTGATGACGCTCAACATATGATCATTCCATCCCAGGGCGACGCAACGCGTCCCATATCCTGATCCTCTAGACTACAGCTGACGTCGGTGAAGCACAAGGGGACCGTAGTACTACGGGGTCAGCAGCATATGGCGAGAACAGGAGGGGACCGAGCGCCCTGGACAAGTCAGGTATCGTAATGCGCAGCTCCTACCTGTTGTCTGTTATCCATTAAATCACCCACTCCTTGCCGCAGGCCTGTACGCGAACACCCGTGGCATCGCCACCTAAGACCTCGATCTGCGGCTGCCAGCTGCCGTCGGTGTCGCGCTGCTGCGTGTAGGTACCCCATGCGAGCCCAGTCGACCAAAAGGTTGTGAACGCATCTTGATCGGGCACGATCTCCAGGACCGGCGCAAAGCTCAGTTCTTTGCGCCCCATGTCGCAGTGCGCACCACTTAATGCCAGCAGCAGTGCCCAACTTGACATACTGCGAGCATAGTGATGGCCGCATTCCACTTCATTCCACGGGTTGCGGCGTACACCGTCATGGCGCGCACGCAACGCCTCGACGATCTCCAAGCCTTCTGCCACGTGGCCTTCATAGATTAGATGGGCAGCTACGTGATATTCGGTGCCGGTCCAGACTTCATCGGAGTAGACAAACGGATATTTCGGTCGTCCACCCTCGGGCCAGGAGCACATCAGGAGGCCAGCTTCGTCGTTGAGTACGTAGCTGCGCTGCGTATTGGTGTGGCGGCTGAAACTCCGCTTGAAGTTATGGGCGAAAATGGAAGCGAGTGCCGTCTTGCTGTGTTCAGCAGGCACCAGATCGCCTAGGTTAAGGATGCGTGCCTGGAGTTGACCCAACATTTGATCCGAAAGGCAACCGAGGCCGTGCTGGTACTTGTGCGCGTTAACATCCGCAAGCCGCTGCACATAGTACGAGCCGTTCCACAGCAACTCGTCCAGTCGCTTGCTCCCGCGCTCAAAGGTCGCACGACAGCGCTCGGCAAGCGCGGGCTCATTCATCACCTCGGCCAACGCTTCGACTGCCCGTAAGCCCGCGAGGTAGTACAACCCGCAGAGCGGATTCGGGCCATAGAATTCGATATCATACGTATTATGCTGGCGTCCGTCGAGGACACCATCGCCGTCCGTGTCCCAGTGTTGTGTGGCGTAGCTCAGCGCACGCTTAACGCCAGGCCAGACTTTGTTCAGCCACTCTCGATCGCCGCTGAGTTGCCACTCGCGTAACACGCGCAAGATACTGCCCATTTGGCCATCGGCCGCCGCCTCCGGTGCTTGGTCACCCCACGTCCAGATGAAGTGTTCGCCGAAGGTTTGGAAGGTGCGGAAGACCATGTAGCCCGTATCGTCCGTTTCAACACAGAATTCGATCCGGCGCATTTCACGTTCAAGAGTGGGGAACAGAAAGGCGACTGTCTGTGCATAGCTCCATACATGCGTACAGGTGCCATCACAACAGCCACCATCATCGAAACAGCCTTCGTAGCCAAAGAATTTGCCATCTTCGAGCCAGAAACAGGTGGTGCTGCGTACGGGGACAATGTTAGCCGAAACTGCATCCAGAACGGCGACCGGCAGGGTGCTGCTGAAAAATGCCGTATGAAACCGGCGCGTCTGCCCTTCCAGACGCTCTTGCTGCTCGATCACGTAGCGTGCTACAGCCCAGGAGTCATCAAAGCGCGTTGCATACTGATTGCGCACCAACGTGTCCGCCTTCGAGCTCCA
>JACDGP010000166.1 GCA_013821605.1 Herpetosiphonaceae bacterium | reverse complement strand
CGGTCAACACCGCCTAGGAGAACGATCAGCGTCCGACCCCAAGCGCACTATGAAGCCTTGCAAGCGGGGCGCGCACGCGAGCAAACGGAAGGCTTCAAGACGGAGTATGCCAAGCGAGCAGGCGTGGAGGGCACGATCGCGCAAGCACTTCGTTCGTGTGAAGTTCGTCGCTCCCGCTACATCGGTAAGGCGAGAACCCATCTGGATCATTTGATGACCGGCGCGGCCATGAATATCGTCCGGTTGCTCAACTGGTTGGCAGGGGTACCGAAGGCGAAGACGCAGTCGTCGCCGTTCGTCCGACTGTATCGTACAACCGCCTAAAAGAGGCAGGTAGATTCGCCACCAATGTCATTATGAATGAGCCCCAGATAAAGACCGGTTCACGGCTCTCTCGCTGCTCCTTACGAATCACCGACCGAAGCTCAGTGACGCCTTTAGGAGTCAGATACATAGCGTTATGTGCTATTGGTGACTCCTCCCAGAAATCTTTTTCATTTCTATCTGGCACAGGGAGCATCAGCCGCGTTGCTTTTATCAGCAATTGCCCAGTGATAAGTCTCTTAATTTCGTCATCGATGAAATCTTTCTCTAAATAGAACTCTGCCCACAATTGCCCTTCGCTTTCATCTTCCTCTAAAGGGTGTTTGCGGTTTTTCTTGGCTTGTCCAATTGCCTTGATATATGTATTCTCAAGCCGATCTCTCTCTTTTTCAGCCTTCCACAATCGGTAGCGGAACGTCGGCAAATTCATCATGATCCCTTTCTATAGCATGGGTCACTCCATCACATATTATACGGAGGGATGAGTCTAATGTTTCATAGCCTACCTCTGACGAGCAGTACTAACCAATAATGGGAGTATCACAGGCTGAACTCGACAATCGACAAAGGGATACAGCCATGCTTGTCAGCTGCGAGACCATGCCACTGGACTAGGAAATTGAACAAGGCCATCGTGTGGGCTAGCTGCAAGGCCGTTCAAATGAGGATTTTTGGACTGGTTTCCAGGTAGGTTTCACAAAAGGGACACGTTCAGAAATCAGCTGTTAATCACATGAATTATAGCGGGCCTCCGCTTATTTGAACGCTATTGTCCCTAGCCCTAGACCAAAATGCCCCCTCCATGAGTTTAGTCATTTTCAGAGTTAAGTGTTCCTGCCCACCCCTGCTTTACCGAAACCCCAACCCCCGCTCCTTCAAACTGACCCAACGCCCCTGCCCGATCACTAGATGGTCCAGCACCTGAACATCCAACAGCGTCCCTGCCTCCACTAACTGCCGCGTTACTTGCACGTCTTCGGGCGAGGGCGTAGGGTCGCCGGAGGGGTGGTTGTGCACGACGATCAAGGCGGCACTATTCTGTCGTAGCGCCTCTTTGAAGACTTCGCCGACTCGGACGGCCGACGAGTTGATCGTGCCCACGTACACGGTATGAATCTTTTGCACGCGGTTCTTGGTATTTAGGAGCACGATGCGGAGATGCTCCTGCTCCAGATGCGACATTTCTAACATTAATAAGCCCGCCACGTCTGCGGGCGAGCTAATCTGCGGACGCTCCTCGGGTGCAGCCAGCAAGAGGCGGCGTCCAATTTCTAAGGCGGCCTTGAGCGTTGCGGTTTTCGCTTCGCCCATCCCGTGAATACCACACACATCTGCGAAGGCTAACCGCTGCAAGCCCGGCCAGCCGCCATACGTGTGCAGCATCTCCTGTGCCAACTGCACTACGTTCTGGCCCTCGACGCCAACCCGCAACAGGATCGCCAGTAATTCCGAATCAGTGAGTGCGCCGGGGCCGTAATCCCGCAACCGTTCGCGGGGCTGTTCGTTGGCAGGCAGTTCTTTGATCCGTGGATTGTAGGGCATGACGACCACCTTGCTATGGAATAGCTGGAGGGTAGCATAACGCTGCAAATGAGCATGGTAGTACCGGTCGAGCTTATCTTCCGGGCAACTATTGACGCATGATATAGCCTAAGATACTATATCGTCTATAGATATGTAGACAGGCAGCAGTTCTGGAGACAAGCTATGACGACTGTGCGTATAAGTGAAAGGACACGGCTCACCTTACGCGCTCTCGCCCGTGAACGGGGTGAGTCAAGCCAGGCAATTACCGACCAGGCGGTTGAATTATTTCGGCGACAAAGTATGCTTGATCGTGCGAACGAAGGCTTTGCCGCAGTGCATGCCGATCCTACAGCCTGGGCTGCAGAGCAGGCTGAACGTGCGATGTGGGACGGTACGCTGGACGATGGGCTAGAGGAGGAGTAGTGGCGATCCAGCCGCTGCGAGGCGAAGTTTGGACTGTTAATCTTAATCCGATCATCGGCCACGAGCAGACTGGGCAACGACCGGCGCTCGTTGTGTCGAACGACACCTTCAATCATGGACCGGCTGATATGGTGATGGTGGTATCACTCACCTCCAACGGCCACCCCAATGCCCTCCATATCCCGCTCACGCCACCAGAAGGTGGTCTCTCGGCCCCAAGCCTAATTCTATTGTGAGCAGATGCGCGCTATCTCGAAGGAACGGTTCAAAGGGAGTGCTTGGGGCATTGTGTCCATTTCTACTATGCACGAGGTCGAGGACCGGCTTAGGATCCTGCTCGATCTGTGACGAGTGTTCATAGTTGGAGCCGAGGGATCAGTGGAACTGTTCATGAGAGGGTTGGCCAAAGGAGGCCGTCAATGACCGCACGATTCGCGGGAAAGGTAGCGCTCGTAACCGGGGCCACGCGTGGTATTGGTGCCGCCATCGTCCGGCAACTCGTCGCTGAAGGTGCCCGCGTCGCCTTTTGTGGACGAACGGCAAACGCCGGTGCCGAACTAGAGGCAGCGTTGGGTGGTCCGGATCGGGTTCGCTATTTGGTTGCCGACCTGAGCAAGGTCGATGACTGTGCGACTGTAGTTGATGCTACCGTCGAACAATTCGGCCGGCTCGATATTCTCGTCAATAATGCGGCCTCCGTCGCCCGTGGCACCCTTGCAACGACCTCGCCGGCCGACTTCGATGCCATCCTGGCCCTCAACCTGCGGGCACCCTTTTTGTTGATGCAACGGGCACTTCCCACCTTTCAAGCCCAACATGCTGGGGAAGGACTCGGGGGCGTCGTAATCAATATTGGCTCGATCAACGCCTATATCGGCGGTCCGCATTTGATGGCCTACTCCGCCAGTAAAGGTGGGCTGATGACGCTTTCCCGCAACCTTGCCCACGCCCTGGCTCAATGGCGCGTACGCGTGCATGTGCTTAACGTGGGCTGGACGCTGACCGAGGGCGAGGAGGTGGTGCAGCACCAGGAGGGTGCGCCAAGCGATTGGGCCACACATGCTGGGACGACACGACCGGCAGGTCGCTTGCTTGAGCCCACTGAGATTGCCGCTGCCGTCGCCTTTTTTGCGTCGGACGAGGCTGCCATCTTTTCCGGCGCAGCCATCGATCTCGAACAATTCCCGATTGGTCGTCCATCTGAGTGACCTGCGCCGGGCGTTGGCATCGTGGCACCTTGTAGTATCAAAGTGCCCACGAAGCACGCTGGATCACACTTCAACGCTAATGAAGGGTTACACATCATGAAACTTGGGCTTCTCACGGCAGCATTGCCACAACTTTCGCTCCAAGCCTGCGCCGATTGGGCTGCCGCCAATGGCTTCAGTATGATCGAGATCGCCTGCTGGCCTGCAGGCGGCAGCGAAGAACGGCGCTATGCCGGCGTAAGCCATATCGACGTCGATACATTGACGGATGCACAGGCACACGAGATCCGCCAGATGCTGGCGAGCCGTGGCCTGTCCATCTCGTCCTTGGCTTATTATCCCAACAACATGCATCCTGACCCCGATCAGCGTGAGTATGTCAACGACCACCTGCGTAAGGTGATCGTGGCGGCGCAGCGGCTGGGCGTAGAGGTTGTGGGCACCTTCGTCGGTCGTGATCCCCACAAGAATGTGCCCGACAACTTCGCTACCTTTCGTGACATTTGGCCACCGCTGGTTAAGTTTGCGGCAGAGCACAACGTCAAAATTGCGATCGAGAACTGCCCGATGATCTTTAGCTACGATGAGTGGCCGGGTGGTACCAACTTGGCCTTCTCCCCGGCGATCTGGCGTGAAATGTTTCGCCTTATCCCCGACGAAAACTTTGGCCTTAACCTCGATCCATCGCACTTGGTGTGGCAATTCATTGATTATGAACGGGCGGTTTATGATTTCCGTGATCGCATTTTTCATGTGCATGCCAAGGACATGGAAGTCAATCGCGACGGGCTCTACCAGCATGGCGTGATGACGACGGGCATCGACTGGCAGGTTCCCCGTCTGCCGGGGCTGGGCGAGGTGCGCTGGGACCGCTTTATCAGCGCCCTGTATGCGGTGGGCTATGACTATGTCTTAAGCATTGAGCACGAAGACCGCAGCTTCGAGGGCAGTGAGGAATTGGTTAAGCGCGGTTTTCTGTTGGCGCGCAATGCCATCGCACCATATCTGGTATAAATGGGCCGCACGTTTGCTATACTCCATCGCGTTCCATGGTTCTGCAACGACGACCGCTCACCGGTGGAGCTAGGGGATCAGTGGAACTGTTCGTGAGAGGTCGTGCATGGCTTTAGCTGCCAGTTCCCCAGCGATAGCGGTAGCGCGCGTGCAGCGCAAGCGCTACCTAACACCCCTGCTACTAGCTGTGCTTTATCTGCTCGCGCTCGTCGCGCGCTATCCTCTGCTTAAGCACGTCACGCTCGATAGCAAAAATTATTTGATTCCGTGGTACAACTATATCGTGAAGCATGGTGGCTACCGTGCGCTGGGTCAGGCCTTCACAAACTATACGCCGCCCTATACTTACTTGCTGGTCCTGGTCACTTACCTGGGTGGATGGGCACCTAAGCTGGCTGCCATCAAGGCGATCTCGATCATCTTTGACGGGGTCGGAGCCTTCGTCATGTACAAGCTCGTCCGGTTGAAATACCCGACGGGACCTCTGCCACTGCTGGCCTTCGCCGCAGTGCTCTTTGCCCCGACCGTAATCGTCAATGGTGCCTATTGGGGCCAGTGTGACATTATTTACACGACCTGCTTGCTGGCAAGCATCCTGTTTGCCTGCCTGGAGCGCCCTTTGCTGGTCGTCCTGTTGTTTGCCCTCGCCTTCGCGCTCAAAGCACAAGCGATCTTTTTCGTCCCGTTCATCCTGATGTTAGCTCTCAAGCGCCGCATCCCATGGCACTATCTGCTCTTCGTGCCGCTCGTTTATCTTCTGCTGGCGCTACCGTGCCTGCTCCTCGGTCGCTCGCTGCTCGGTATTGTGACGATCTATGCACAGCAAGGCGATACGTATAAAGAGCTGACGATGAATGCACCGAATATGTATGTGTTCATCTCGAACTATTACTATTCGCAGGTTGTTCCGTTAGGTCTAGCGGCTACCCTGTTGGTGGGCTTAGCTTTGGCCGCATTGCCTCTGCTCAGTCGCGCACCGCTCGACCGGCGCCGCCTGCTTCAAGCTGCCGCCTTATCGGTAGCCTTGATGCCCTTTGTGCTCCCCAAGATGCATGATCGCTACTTTTTCCCCGCCGACATGATCTCGATTGGCCTAGCCTTTTTCTGCCCCGAGCTGTGGTTTGTGCCCATCCTGCTCCAATGCAGCTCACTCACCGCCTATATGCCATTTCTGCTCGGCACATCGAAGCAGCCGGTACGCGTTGGCGCATGGATCAATAGTTGCGTGGTTGCCGTCCTCCTGATCCAATACCTGCGTGGCTGGTTTTCACCTCCTCCCTTCAAACGGGTAGCTATCAGCCGCACGACCGGAGAATGAGCCGGTCACCAGTGCACTGCATGCTATAATCGAACGGGGGAGGCGCTGTGCAACGCATTGGGATTTTATATAACCCGCTCTCGGAAGAAACCAGTCTACGGGCCAACCAAATCGCAGATTGGCTAGAACAGCGAGGAATTGCCACTTGGTGTGGCGTGTCACACGATGCGCGTGAAGACCCTGCGCTGGTCAAGGGCTGTGACCTACTCTTGAGTTTAGGCGGAGATGGCACCATCTTGCGCGCCGCACGTCTGGCGGTACCCAACGATGTCCCATTGCTGCCGGTGGCCATGGGCCATCTCAGCTTTATGGCCGAGATCGAGCCGGGAGCTGCTATCGAGGTCCTTGAGCGCATCCTGACCGGTGATTATTGGGTCGAAGAGCGCACGCTGGCCGATGTTACCTTGCACCGCGCGGGCGTGGTGATCGGTCACTGGACCGCGCTCAACGAGATGCTGATCACGCGCGCCGATATGGTACGCGCCGTTGTGATCGAGGTATTGATCGATGGCACGCCGATGACAACCTACCACGCCGATGGCATTATTGTCGCCACGCCCACCGGCTCGACGGCCTATGCACTGGCGGCCGGCGGTCCAGTCCTTGATCCACGCTCGCGGTCACTAGCGCTAGTCGCCGTCGCACCACACCTCACTAGCATTCCCTCCTTGGTTTTGCACGAAACAACCGAGATCAGCTTGCGGTTACAATCCTGGTATCCTACCGCTCTGGCCATCGACGGCCAAACCTCGGTTCCGCTCGAAGAACAGGATCTGATCGTCGTGCACCGCGCCCAAACGGTGGCTCGCTTCGCACGTATATCGGCGGCGAGTTCATGGTACCAAAACCTGACTCAACGGCTACGCCGGGTCTAAGCACGGCAACCGCCATGCAGTTCGATATTCTAACCATCTTTCCCCAGATGTTCGCGCCGCTCCAGATGAGCATTCTGGGACGTGCCCAGGCAACGGGACTGTTAACGGTCAATGTGCACGATATCCGTGCGGCGGCGCGCGACCGCCACCACACGGTTGACGACGCGCCCTTCGGCGGTGGTGCCGGTATGGTCTTCAAGCCCGAGGTGATCTGGCAGGCACTCGCCGCCGTCCTAGACACGGATGCCGGCGATGAGGAAACCCCGCCGGCCTTGCCCGATCCACACCCCCCGGTGATCTACCTGTCGCCCACGGGCGAGGTACTGACGCAGCAGCTAGCAAGCGAACTCGCGCGAGAGCCGCGTCTCGTGCTGATCTGCGGCCATTATGAAGGCATCGACGAGCGGCTGCGCGAACATGTGGTTGATCGTGAGATCAGCATCGGCGATTATGTGCTTACGGGCGGTGAACTGGCCGCGATGGTGCTGGTCGATGCTGTTGCGCGCCTCCAGCCGGGCGTGCTGGCCGCTGCATCGCCGCTCGATGAATCGCATAGCGATGGCTTGCTCGAATATCCGCACTACACGCGGCCTGCTACTTGGCGTGGCTTAGGGGTCCCGCCGGTTCTGATGTCGGGCCACCATGCCCAAATTGCGCGTTGGCGTCATGAGCAGCGGCTGCTACGGACGCTGCGCCATCGCGCCGATCTGTTGGGGCGTGCACCGCTCAGCGACCGTGATCGCACGTTCCTCCGCACCGCTGGTTGGGACGAAACCACAAACCGCTTCGCACAGAAAGGGACGGGCGATGCCGATTGAAGTGAACGAGCAGGGCTGGGTGTTAACAACGCACCGGACTGCCTACGCTTTTGGGATTAACCAGGCCGGGTTGCTCACGCATCGCTATTGGGGCGTGCGCCTCCCCCGGCTCGACGATTACCCGGTCGCCCCCAGCTATGCCGAAAAGGTGTCGTTCTACGAGCCGCTCACGCTCACGCCCGAAGAATACCCACCCTATGGAGGTGCCCGCTTCGTTGACCCCTGCCTCAAGGTTAGCTTCGCTGATGGCGTGCGCGATGTGGTGCTCCGTTTCGAGTCGTTCGATGTGCGTGAAGGTGATGTGCCGGAGTTGCTCATCCATCTGCGCGACACCTTCTATCCGTTTCGTGTCACCCTGCACTACCGCGTCCATGCGGCCTATGATCTGGTCGAGCGCTTGGTCACCGTGCAGAACGATGGTGATACGCCGATCACACTCGAACGCATCTGGTCAGCACAATGGCACCTGCCTGCCCATGAGAATTACCGCCTGATGCACGTCACCGGCCGCTGGTATGACGAAATGTATCTGCGTCGTGAGCCGCTGGTCCAGGGCATTAAGGTCCTCGAAAGCCGCCGCTTGACGACCAGTCACCATCACAATCCCTGGTTTGCAGTTGATGACGGCAGTGCTCGCGAAAGCAGCGGTGCGGTCTATTTTGGTCTGCTCGCCTGGAGCGGCAACTGGAAGCTCTCCGCCGAAATGACCGACTTCGGCTCAACCCGCGTTAACATCGGCCTCAACGATTGGGACTTTGCCTGGCGCCTCGCGCCGGGCGACACCTTCGCTACACCGAGTAGTTTCGCCGGCTATTCCGACGGCGGCTTTGGCCGAGCCAGCCGCTCCTTGCACGACTTCATCCGGGATACGATCCTGCCACACCGGCCCGTCGTCCATAAGGTGCTCTATAACTCTTGGGAGGCGACCGAGTTTGCCGTCGATGAGCGTTCACAGATCGAACTGGCCCGGCATGCCGCCAAGATGGGCATCGAGCTGTTTGTTCTGGACGATGGCTGGTTTCATGGTCGCAACGACGATACTGCTGGCTTGGGTGATTGGTGGCCCGACGAGCGCAAGTTTCCCCACGGCCTAGGAACGCTGATCGCGCAGGTGAATGCCTTAGGTATGGATTTTGGTCTGTGGGTCGAGCCCGAGATGGTCAACCCCAACAGCGATCTCTACCGCACCCATCCGGATTGGGGTATCCATTTCCCGACCCGCGCCCGCACAACGGCGCGCAACCAGTTGATCCTGAACTTCGGACGAACCGACGTGCAGGAGTACATTATTGCACAGCTCAACCGGCTACTCAGCGAGAACCGCATCGCCTTTATCAAATGGGATATGAATCGCAACGTCAGCGAACCCGGCTGGCCCGACGCGCCCGGCGATCCGCGTGAGTTGTGGGTGCGGCATGTCGAGGGGCTGTATCACGTGTGGAGCACGCTGCGGGAACGGCACCCCGACGTCATCTGGCAGAGCTGCTCGGGTGGTGGTGGTCGGGCGGACCTGGCCATTTTACGCTTGGCCGACCAGGTCTGGGTGAGTGATAACACAGATGCTGCGGCACGACTGGCCATCCAGGAAGGCTACTCGCATATCTTCCCGGCCAATACCATGGAGGCCTGGGTCACCGATGTAGGCCGCGAGCGGCTCTCGCTGGCCTTCCGCTTTCATGTCAGCATGTGCGGCTCACTGGGCGTTGGTGGCCATCTCTTGCACTGGACACCCGAGCAGCGGACGGAAGCGGCCCACTGGATCGCCTTGTACAAAGAGATCCGTCACATCATCCAGTTCGGTGATCAGTACCGTCTGCGCTCGCCGCAGGAGCACCCTTTTTCGGCTGTACAATACGTCAGCAAGGATCGCTCTGAAGGTGTGCTCTTCGCCTTCCGCACCCACATGCCCCCACCTGCACCGGTTGGACCACTGTATTTGCGCGGCCTTGATCCTGAGGCGCAGTACGAAATCGAAGGCCTTGATGGTATACGCTCGGGTCTAGCCTGGATGCATGTTGGGCTCCAATTGGTCTTAAAGGACTTCGACAGCACCGTCCGGCGCATCTGGCGTAGGTAAACACAGTATTGAAAGGATCAACGATGATGAAGTATTCGCTGCCGCAACTTGCATCGCCGCAACCCGTAGTCGCCAATGAAGTGTTGCTCGTCGGCAATGGCGACCTCCGTTTATCGGCTAACCAGGTCTGTTGGCCGGCTCAGGCCGACATGGAAGCCCGCGTTACCGCTGCCTTTGCCGCCGAGGGCGTTCGTGTACGACGTGCACATGCGTATGACCCCACGCTCGGCCACGGCTTTATCTGGAATCAGCGGATGGGCATGGATATCTTTCAGACCATTCATCCCGTCGCTCCGCTGATCGTAGCCGAATCAGTCTGGCAGTACAGTTATCATGTGCTCGCTGGCCTCCGTGACCATCGTGGGCCAATTTTAACTGTGGCCAACTGGGCGGGTCAATGGCCCGGCTTAGTGGGCCTGCTCAACCTTAATGGCAGCCTGACCAAAATGGGCGTGCGCTATAGCACCATCTGGAGCGAGGATTTCACCGATGACTTCTTCCGCGAGGGTATCCGCCAATGGTTGAAGGACGAGCACATCACGCACGATACCTCGCACGTACGGCCGCTCGATCTGGCCGCCCTGCCTGAGGCTGAAGTGCAACTGGGTCGGGCACTTGCCACGCAACTCCGGCGAGAAAAGGCCATCATCGGCATCTTCGACGAAGGCTGTATGGGCATGTACAACGCGATCATCGACGACGAGCTGCTCAACGCCACCGGAATCTACAAAGAGCGCCTCAGCCAGTCGGGACTCGTCGCAGCCATGCAGCAGGTCTCGGATAGCGAGGCACAAGAGGTCCGCCGCTGGCTGGACGAGCGCGGTGTCACCTTTGTGACCGGCCCTAATCCCGACACTGACCTCACAGATGCTCAGATTCTTGAGCAGTGCAAAATGTATATTGCTGCCGTCCGCATCGGTGACACGTTCCACTGCGATGCTATCGGTATCCAGTACCAGCAAGGTCTGAAGGATATGGTACCCGCCTCAGATCTCGTGGAGGGACTTTTAAACAATGTCGAGCGGCCACCGGTCTATCATGCAGAAACCGGTGCGGAGCTCTACCCCGGCCGACCACTACCCGATTTCAACGAGGTTGACGAATGTGCCGCCCTCGACGCGGTCGTAACCAACCGGGTCTGGACCGCCATGAGCTTGGATCCAGCTACGACGCTGCATGATATTCGCTGGGGTGAGCAGTACACCGGCGACGGGGTTGACGACTTCGTATGGGTCTTTGAGATCTCGGGCGCTGCGCCCGCCTCGCATTTTATCGACGGTTATGCCGGTGCCCGGAGCGAGCGCCAACCGCCGATGTACTTCCGATTAGGTGGCGGTACTCTCAAGGGCATTAGCAAGCCGGGTGAGATTGTATGGAGCCGCGTCTACGTACAAGGCGACGCGCTGCATGCCGATCTTGGGCGGGCTAGTGTCGTGCAACTACCGCCAGCGGAGACCGAGCGACGCTGGCAGGCGACCACGCCACAGTGGCCGATCATGCATGCGGTTCTGCACGGCGTAACGCGCGATCAAATGATGGCACAGCATAAAGCCAACCACCTCAACGTCGCCTATGGCAGCTCTGCGGCCAACGCCGATCAGGCACTGGCCGCGAAGGCAGCGATGCTGGCCGAGTTGGGCCTGCAGGTCAACCTGTGTGGCGTGAACGCTTCAAAATAAGCAACGACACCGGTGTACAAGTGAGTGGCAGGACCGGTGGTTCCGGTCCTGCGAATTACAGGAGGATAGCGTGCCTGCATTCAATGGCCTTGGAATGAACCTCGGCAATCTTTCACGGCTCTCATCCGCCAAAACACGCTCGATCAGTCCTGAGAACTTCACGGGCGAAAAAGGCCAAGGTGGCATGGCCACGGATGGCACCGGTGCCGCATCTGCGCGTGACTTAGGGCAGGGCTGGAAGCTTTCGCCTTCCATCGTGATCGCGCCCGGTGAGTGCCGCGAACTGGCGGACATCGCGGGACCCGGTGCTATTCAACAGATTTGGATGACGCCCACCGGCAACCTGCGCTACAGCATCCTGCGTTTCTATTGGGATGGTGCCGAGC